>CAIYOB010001678.1 GCA_903927685.1 uncultured Planctomycetaceae bacterium | reverse complement strand
TGGACAACGCCCTAGTGCCTTGCCGGCTTCTTGGCAACGGCCTTTCCTCGTCCAGTCTTTCCACGTACAGCTGCTTTCTTCGCGGTCCCCGGCTGCTTGCTCTCCGCCTTGCCCGCCCGCCCTTGAATCGCGGACTCGTAGCAGGCGATGAACTTCTTCAGCGGCACGCGGCGGATGGTCTGGCCGATGACCTTGACCGGGCAGTCGTCCAGGCTCTTGACGCGTACGCAGGACTTGCCCATATCCAGTTTCTTGCCGGTCTTGGCCCAGGCTTCGCGGAACCACGTCTCGAGTCCCGGAATCATGTAGACGCAGCCCAGGTAGATCGAAATGTAGTTCTTCTGCGAGGCCAGACAGGCGAACGGCAGCGGCTGGTTGGGATCGCAGTGGTAGCCGGCGGGGTAGACGCTGTGCGGCACAAAATAGCCGATCATGCCGTACTGCATTCCCTCCTCGTAGCCCTTGGGCAGATTCTTCAGGATGGTCTGGCGAATGGCCTGCAACGCCTCGCGGCGATCCTCGGGCAGTTCCGCCAGATACTGTTCGACCGTGCTGGCTTTGCTTTGCATCGTTTCTCCCGTCAATCAGACCCCTCGAAGACCACCGACTCCTCGCCGATCTTGCATGCCGCTTGCCCTTCCTGGACGGAAAACCGCACGCGCGAAGCCCACCGTTCCGTTTCGTTCGCCGCCTGGTTCACGAAGGTCACCACGCAGGTCCAGCAGGGGTCGGCGGGCGACCGCGTTTCCGGATCGCCCACCAGACTGATCCATTCCTGCAACTGCGGCACCCGGCCCGAGCCCTGGGCTTCGTCGTGGTACCGAATCACGTTGGTCCGGCCATCGCCGCGGAGCACGACGTAGCCTACCCGATTGTCGATGTTCAACCAAGCACCATTCAGCGCGTGAACCTGGGCCTCGCCGCCGTAGCCGGTCGTCGTTAGTGCCCCCCAGGGCCCGTGCAAGACCCGCTGGTTGGCGCCGAGCGGGTATTCCAGCCCGATCACGCCCGTTTCCCGCGACTTGAGTTGAAAGTCCGGGTCGGCCCGCAGACGCTCGAAGCCTTCCAGTCGGTGCCGGCAAAGTAGACGGGTCCGCCGTCCCAGCCCATACAGGCGACCAGGACGCCGAAGACCTCGCGGGCGTGATGCAGGCAGGCGGCTGGTACTTTCCGCCCCCGGATCAGCCACGGCAGCGTATTCTCCTGGAGTTCCGAGACCGTGTTCTTCAGGTATCCCATGTGCACCAGGCGATGGTTCTCGACGGTGAAATCGTCATGCGCATTGACCGTGGTCACCCAGTCCTTGATCGGCTTGCCTCCGTCGCCAGGCGTCGCGTCGTGGGCATCGGCGGCGACCGAGAACGTGTTGTACAGATAGCGGAGCGACGCTTCCTCCCACGCCGCGGCGCGGGGATGGGCGGGCATCAGGTTGCAGGCCAGCGAGGTGATGAGCGCGTTCCAGGCATTCTCTTCCGCTCCCGTGTCGTCGCGAAGACTGCTCTTCGGCGGCTGCTGCAGGAAGCGGTCCGCCTCGAATTCCACCAGCCGCGCGACCGCCGTTTGCAGGTCCGGGTCCAATTCGTTCCAGAGGAACCAGCCTGCCATGCCAACGGCTCGGGCCCACATCGCCGACTGCCACTGCTGGCCCCAGGCCTTGCCGTTGACGCACGCACCGCCGCCCGAAACATGGCTGGCGGTCAGATAACGCAACAGGCCGATCGCCTGGGCCCGCCACGGCTCCCGCTCACGCTCGTCGACACTCCCTGCCGGCGGCTGATACTCGGCCAGAAAGCCGAGCACCATGGCGGCGTACGCCGTCGGCCGCACGTCATCCTCGGTGTGCTGGGGCAAGCCGAGGTAGCGCCAAGCGGGATGTTCGGGCACGGGCCGCACTTGCGGCGTGACGATTCTGCCCCAGTGCAGGATCGAGTCGTAGTACTTGCCGATCAGTTCGCGGGAGACGGTCGCAGGCGCCGCCGGGGCAAGTACGTGTGGCGGGATCGGACGCACCAGCGTCGCTGGTGAATCCGCGACCGGCGCCGGTTCCTCGGACATGCCCGGTGGGACTGCAAGGACCCCCAGAGCGCAAGCCGCAACACAGCCTCGATACCGCGCGAACTTGCCAGCCAACATGACGGGCTCTCCTCGTACCAGACGCGATCATGATCCGGCGTTGGTGTCGACAACAGGGGTTTCCGTCGGCAGTGGCAGAACCCCTCCCACCGCTCAGCGCGGGTCTCCCGACCCCGCCGCACCGCCGACCGCAGGTCTCCTCTGTCACGCCGGTGTGACGCCTACGCGATTCTCGCCGATTCCCGGACCGGCGACAATT
>CAIYOB010001677.1 GCA_903927685.1 uncultured Planctomycetaceae bacterium | reverse complement strand
TTGAGGAAGTGCAGTTCCAACACCTCGCGCCGCCGCCGGAACAGCTGCCGGGCCTGCTCCAGCTGATAGCGCGAGCGCCCGCGGTGCGAGCGCAGGCCCCAGGCCACGCCGAGCGACACGGCGACGAGCAACAGACTGCCCAGAGTCCACCACAGTGCGGTCATTGGCTTGCTTTCTCAACTGCCGTCAGAACTCGTCGGCCGCAGGCGGCCGTGCACGTAGACATCGCCGTCCAGTGGCTCGACAGCCGGCATGGTCAAGTTCCACGCCTGGGTCATCTCCTCGACTCCACGTCCGCCCAGCGGGTTCGGCGCGTCTCGGCCGCCAACCAGCTTTGGGGCGATGAACACGTGGACTTCGTCGATCTCGCCGGCGTCGAGCAGACTGCCTAGGACCTGCCCGCCGCCTTCGACCAGGACGTTGGTCATCCGGCGTCGGCCCAACTCGTCCAGCAACTCGTGCAGTCGCTGATTGGCGTCCTCGGCGGGACTCGTCCAAACTTCGCAGCCAGCGTCCCGCAAACGTTGGACGGTTGGGGCCGCTGCCTGCGGTCCCGCGGCGATCAGGACCGGGGCTTGGCCCGCGGTGCAAACCAGTTGGCTGGCCGGGGACAAACTCGCCCGGCTGTCCACCACAATGCGAGTCGCCAAGCGTGGGCCCGGGGGCCGCGCGAGCAGCAGGGGGTCGTCCAGCTCGGCCGTCCGGCGACCGACCACGATCGCGTCCACGCGTCCCCGGATCTGTTGCACGATCGCCCGCGACGCGGGATTGGAGATCCAGCGACTGTGCCCGGTCCGCGTCGCAATCTTGCCGTCCAGCGTCATGGCCCACTTGGCCAGGATCCAGGGGCGCCCCGTGCGTAAGAGCTTGAGGTAGGGCGCGTTCAGGGCTCGCGCTTCGGACTCCAGCAAGCCCACGTCCACGCGGATCCCCGCGGCACGCAACTGGGCCAAGCCGCGCCCGGATACCTGGGGAAACGGATCCGCCTGAGCAACGACCACCCGGCCAACGCCGGCTCGGATCACCGCCTCGGTGCACGGCGGCGTCTTGCCGTGATGGCAGCAGGGTTCGAGCGTCACGTACAGCGTCGCTCCGCCCACCGCCGGACCGGCAGCCCGCAGGGCCTCGATCTCTGCATGCGGTCCGCCGTACCGCATGTGCCAGCCTTCGCCGAGGCACTGATCGCCCCGGGCAAGCACACAGCCGACCAGCGGATTGGGCTCGACGGCCCCCTGACCGCGCACGGCCAGTTCCAGGGCGCGGGCCATCCAGCGGCGATCGGTTTCGGCGGTGGACAGGGCGATCGCAGACATGGCAGCGGTTAATCCATGCCGGGCACCCAGATGCTTGGCTTCGCTTCGCCCGCCGGCGGCGCGGCCGCCTGGCCCGGGGTCCACAGCCCGCCCGGCGGCGCGGCCTCCGGCCCCGCAGTGACCCCGGCGGCCTGCTGGGCAGCCAGGTCCGGCCGGACGGCCATCCTGCCGTCGGGCGTGATCGCCCCGATGTTTCTCAGCCAGGCGTAGATCGCTTGCGCCACGCCGGGCTCCGAGCCATGCCGCGACTGCAACTGTTGCAGCACGCGCCGGCATTCGTCCGGCTCGCCGCGCATGCGCCGCAACTCAAGTTCCTCCAGCAGCAGCCGAGCGGGCGACTGCTTGGCCTCGACCGCCTCGCGTTGGGCCTTCAGCAGCCAATCCAGGGCTTCGTCGAGCGTCTTGGCTTGCGCAAACAGCGAATGGCAGACTTCGGCCCGGCTGAGCACCGCTTTCAACCCCGGCCGGCGGAGGACTTCCAGGCCGAGCCGCCGGCTCGCTCGCGGCAACTGATACATGACCGCCACCGCGTAGATCCCGCCCAGCATCTCGTCGGGCAGTTGCTCCGCGGGCAGCAGGTGCATCCGCGTCAGCAACACCCGGCTGTAGTCCAACTCCGTCAGCTCAATGTCCGTGCGCAGGGGCAGGCCAAGCTTGGCCCGCAGCTCGTTGAAGTCGAAATCGAACTTGCCCTGCTCGCCCGCCAGTTCCAGCTTGAGGATCGCCGCCAGCAGTCGGATCCGGTACTGCGGATCAGCGGCGACCTCCGCCGGTCGCTTCCCATCCAGTTCCGGCAGCGGCGTATCCGGCCAGACGTTCAGATTGATGTCGCGGCGTTTCTGCTCGACCAACTGACTCCGTTGCTCGGCCGGCGTCTCGTTGGGCAGCCGCCACCGCCAGGTCAGCGCGGCCGCCGAGGCGGGGACTTCCCGAATCGTCTGCTCGTTCTGGATTTCGCCGCCGTATTCGGCCAGCAGCTGCCGGACGCGATCCTGTTTGGCCTCGATATCGGGTGTCTTCGTCGTGACGAATTCCAGCCGGGCCTCCCGATTGGTCTCGCGGCCGAACAGATACATCTCGCCCAGGATGGTGGGCACCTGGTCGAACGTCAGGCCCTCGCCGCTGCGGGGCAAGGCGCGGTCCAGCAGCCAAAAGGCCGCCTTGGGGGGCGGCGATTCCTCGTTGCCCATCTTCGACAGGTCGGCGGCTATGCGGTCCACGTGCCGCTCGGACAGCAATCGCTCCAGGACGCGTTCCGAGTCGAGCACGGTGTACGTCTGAGCGACTTCGGGGACGACCGGGTGCTCGTGCTCGGACAGCAGTTGAGCCAAAGCCTCGGCATCGACGGCTTCTTCCTGGTCCACGCCTGGCAACGCCGCATACCGGTGCCACGCTTCCGCAGCCACCTCGTCGCGAGCCAGATTGCCGGCCATGATGGCCACGTTTCTCCAGACACTGGGCTCGTTCGGCAGTTCCTCGGCCAGAGCCTGAAAACGCTGCAGGGCTTCCGACCAGGCACAACGTGCCACAAACGGCAAGGCCGCATCGAAAGCAGGCTTCCAGAGAGCGTCCTCCGGCGGCAGAGCCAGATCCCAATCCTGCTTGAGCAGAATCGGTACATTGGGGCTGCCGTCAATTTGCATCAAGAGTTCTCGCGGTCCCCGGTCCGATTCGGGCGCCAAGTCCAGCATGCGGAGCAGATGGGCACGGGCGGCCGGGATGTCGCCGGTCTGGACCAGCAGCTGCGAGACGGCCCCGATCGCCTCGTACACGACTTCGTGCATCTCCGGCGATTCGTCCGCCAAGGCGCGCTGCAGCCGCTCGATGGCCAAGTCACGGTCCTGAGCCATCGCGGCTGCGATCGCGGATAACGCACAGGCCACCGGGTTATCGGGATGGGCCTGAAAGAACTCGTCCGCCGTCTTGGCCACCCCTTCCTGGTCGCCCATCTGCAACTGGGTCATGCCCTTGAGTGTCAACAGGCAGGCGCGGCTGCCCTTCTGCTCCAATTGCCGGTTCAGCAGACTCAGAGCCCCGGCCCGCTGGCCGCCCTGGAGGGCATCAACGATCTTGTTCAAATCCCCCAAAAGGTCCTTCGCACAAGCGCAGTATTTGATCTTCTTGGGCATCCCGCCCAGGCAGGGTTGATACACGTCCAAGGCCATGACTCGGTCTCACTTTGGGCTGAAGTTCCAGACTCGGAGGACAGCTGCCTGGCGTGTGCGTCGCCGTCCGTTCACCGCCCGCCGTCCCGTCAAACCCAGCAGTTTAGCAGATTGCAGCCGCGGGGGCGAGCGGGCGGACACGGGTGGCGGACACGGGTGGCCGGGGTCGAGCGCAGCGAGCCCCCGGAATCCCCGCAGACTGTGGGCTCGCTGCACTCGACCACAGCCACCCCCGGAATCCTGTGGGCTCGCTACTGCGGCAACAAGTCCTCGTCGATCCGGCTGCGCGGCTGGTCGGGCATGCGCTGGCGGGACGGAGCCAAGCGGACGTCCATGTTGGCCAACTCGCCGTTGCGCCAATTCTGGACCAGCAACCGGACTTGACCGTTGGGATCGGCCCGCAGCTGCAGTTCTGGCCCTAGCGCGTACAAGCGGCGATGCAGGTAGCCGACCTGAAAGCCCTCCACGGTGACGATGCGGTCGCGCGGCTCCAGGCCGGCGCGCGCCGCGGGGCTGCCGGGGGTGACGCGCGTGATCAGCACGCCGCTGGTCGTGTTGGATGCGTAGACACCCAGCCACCAGCGAGCTTGCGGCGGGAACGGCGGGAAGGCCGGGAACCCGGGGTTGATGCGCGCCTGGCCCGGGGCAGCGGAACGCTCTGGCGCCGTCGCGCCGCCCGGCCAGCCGTCCTCGGATTCCTCTTGGGATTCCCGGCCCGGGGCGACTCGCGGCGCAGCTTGGGGACCGGCGTCAGGACGCTCGCGTGCCCGCGGTGTTTCGGCACTGTCCGCCCCCTCAGACGCACCCGGCCTCGACCGTTGCGCGACTGCCGGCGAGGTCGTCAACCATGCCGCCAGCAGGGCCGCGACGCACAGGAAATTCAGCATTCTGCGATCCATGGTTTCTTCCTCCTTTGACAAAGGACTTCGCGTCTCTAATCCACCACGTCATTCGGTAACGGCGGCGGAGGCGGAGCCGGCGGGCCGGACGGCGTCGGCTCCTTCTTCGCGGGCGGCGGTGCCGGCGGCGGTTTGGGCTGGCCCGCGCACTTCACCGCGATGCCTAAACCGATCTTCCATTGAAAGTCGGCGTTGTAGGGCTCCCAGCCCGCCAAGACGTTCAACTCGTCGCACACGGTGCGAGCCGCCACGTAGGCGCCAAAACTGTCGCTCCAGACCAGGAAGCGGACATAAAACCCCTGCGGATCGAGCCGCTTGAGCACTCGCCGCAATTCGGAATTGCTGTTCACCACCTGCTTGGCCGTCTCGCCCGCCGTGCCGCGCGGCTCGTAGATCAGGACCAGGTTGAAATTCTCGACCGCCAACCGCGCCCGATACCCTGCGCTGCCGACCGCCGCCGATTTATTGAACTGGTCGACGAATTTCTGGCAATCGATTTCCCCGTCGGGACCGGCCTTCTTCTGCAGCGGCGCCAACAGGAACTGGGCCCGCTTCCGCGCGGACTCGCGCAACTCCTCGGGATCGAACGCCGCCACGCGGCCGTCGCGGCAGACCACCAGCAGCGGCTTGGCGTCCCGGGGGGCC
>CAIYOB010001676.1 GCA_903927685.1 uncultured Planctomycetaceae bacterium | reverse complement strand
CGCAGCCGCTGAACCGCCGCCCAACATCGTTCTGTTCCTGGTCGACGACATGGGCGTGATGGACACCTCGGTGCCGTTCCTGACCGGCGCGGACGGCCAACCGCAGCGCTATCCGCTGAACGACTACTACCGCACGCCGAACATGGAACGGCTGGCGGCACGCGGCATCCGCTTTAACAACTTCTGCGCCATGAGCGTCTGCTCGCCGACGAGGATTTCGATCATGACGGGGCAGAACGCGGCTCGGCATCGAACCACCAATTGGATCAATCCGGACAAGGACAACGCCGGCCCCCAAGGCCCACCCCAGTGGAACTGGCAGGGATTGAAGAAAGGCGCGGTCACGTTGCCCAGCCTCCTGCACGGTGCCGGCTATCGGACAATTCACGTCGGCAAGGGCCACTTTGGCCCCCGCGAGTTCGATGGCGCCGAGCCGCGAAACCTGGGCTTTGACGACAACGTCGGCGGGGCGTCGATCGGCGCTCCGGGCAGCTACTACGGGCGGGAAAACTACGGCAATGGCGGCAGGCGGGCCGGCAATAGCGTGCCCCACTTGGACAAGTATCACGGCACCGAGACGTTCTTGACCGAGGCGCTGACGATCGAAGCCAAGGCCCGCGTCAGCGCGGCGGTGCAGGCCGACCAGCCGTTCTTTCTGTATCTGGCCCACTATGCGGTCCATGCGCCTTTCAACAGCGACCCGCGGTTTGCCGAGCACTACCGCGACTCGGGCCGGCCGGCCCAGGCCCAGGCGTTCGCGACGCTGATCGAAGGCATGGACAAGTCGCTGGGCGATCTCTTGGACCACCTCGAATCGCTGGGCGTCGCCGAAAACACGCTCGTCTTCTTCCTGGGCGATAACGGTTCCGACGCCCCGCTGGGCCATCAGCACGACGTCGCCTGTGCGGCTCCCCTGCGTGGGAAAAAGGGTTCGCATTACGAAGGCGGAACGCGCGTGCCGTTCCTGGCCGCATGGGCCAAGCCCAACGCCGCTCATCCTCGACAGCAACGGCTGCCGATTCCCGCCGGAGCGGTCCAGTCGCAACTGGCCTCCGTCTGCGATCTGTTTCCCACGATCCTCGATTTGGCCGGCATCGCTCCACCGCCCAGCCACTGCGTCGACGGCGCACGGCTCGCAACCTTGCTGACCGGCGAACGCGATCCGGGCCGCACCGAGACGTTCCTGATGCACTATCCCCACGCCCCACATCGCACGGATTACTTCACCTGTTATCGCGACGGTGCGTGGAAGGTCATCTATCACTATCTTCCGACCGCCGTGTCTGGCAACTCGCACTACCAGCTGTTCAACTTGGTCGAGGATCCGTTCGAGCAGCAGGATCTGGCCGCCGCCAAACCGGAGGAACTGCGCCGCATGATGCAAGGCCTGATCGCCGCGCTGGACCAGTGCGACGCCGTCTATCCAATCGACAAGGAGAACGGGGCACCGCTGAAGCCGAAACTGCCGTAGCACCGTTCACGAAATGGAGTCCTCGTTGAACGCCGAGCCGGCAGGCGACGGCGGATCAGCGGGATGCGGCCTCGAATTGCACTAGGTTAAGGGCCAGGATCGCCGGGGTGGCTGTGGTCGAGTGCAGCGAGCCGTTCGTCATGGCGGACGATATGGGCTGCGGCGAGACCGGCTACCGCGGCCATCCGCTGCTCAAGACTCCGCACCTGGACGCGATGGCAGCCAATGGCTTGCGGTTCGAGCGGTTCTACGCCGGGGCGCCGGTGTCTGTTCGCCGACGCGGGCCAGCGTGCTGACGGGCCGCGCCAATGATCGCTGCGGCGTGCTGAGCCACGGCTACGCGTTGCGATTGCAGGAGAAGACGATCGCCCAGGCGCTGCGCGGTGTGGGGTAAGTTACGGGCCATTTCGATGGCGATCAAGACGTTCTGGAATTGCCCCAGTAGCAGTTTCCACGCCGTCGTGCGACGCGTGACCTGCAATTCGTTCCGGCCTTAGCCCCCCAGCCGCCGGTTCGCCTCCTCGCTGGCCAAGCCCGAGCGACTCGACTCGAATTGAGTAAGCGCCGCTTCCGCCGGCAACGTGTGCCAGGCGGCGGCCTGCCAGGCGGCGGTCAGTCGCTAGGGCGTCAGCTTCTCGGGAGGCTTTTCATGGGCCATCTCCGTCAGCAACTGCAGGCCCTGCGGCCGCACGCCCCCACAACAGTCCGTACCAGCGGCGGATGGAGTCGGCGACGATGATGGCAGACAGGACCAGCATTACGGCCGCCAGGAAAACGTGCCAGTCGCATCAAGAACAGGTCCTTGGGGCTGAGTCCCGTTTGAGCCCACCAGGTCTGGATGCTCTGAATCCCGGCCGTGAAGACCGTCACGACGGCGTACAGGAAGGGGATCGCGGTACACCAGGCATAGCTGCGTTTCTTGGCGTATAGCAGGATCCAGGTGGTTCCGACGGCCAGCGCGATGGTGGCCAGCAGCTGGTTGGCGATGCCCAGCATCCGCCACAGCGTCTCCAGATTGCCGATGTACAAGAGCCCGCCCCACAAGCCGCATACCAGCAGGCTCATCGATACGTTCAAGCCCCAATTCGGTTGATGTCCGAGCGTCATGTCGGGCTTGAACTGCGCCAGCGTCTCCTGGAACACGAAGCGGGCCACGCGGGTTCCGGTTTCCAAGAGCGTAAGGATGAACAACGCCTCGAACATGATCACGAAGTGGTACCAATACGACATCAACAGGTTCATCCCCGGGAGGCTGGAGAAGACCTTGGCCATGCCGACCGCCAGGGTCACCGCGCCGCCGGTCCGGCCCGCCAGTTCCTCATGCGTGCCACGCTCCAACTCGTCGAACGCGACCGGGGCGAGGTCCCATTGAAACTTGGTTTGGGCGCCGGCGACGAAGTTGTCATACTTGGCCTTGTCCACATTGATCTTGAAATAGTCGCCCGGCTCCAACGCGCATGCCGCAACCAGTGCCGTCAGGGCCACGAAGCCTTCCAGGATCATCGCTCCGTAGCCGATTGGAGTGATGTCAGATTCTTTATTGATCATCTTGGGCGTGGTGCCCGAGGCGATCAGGGCGTGGAACCCGGACAGCGCTCCGCACATGACCACGATCGAGATGAAGGGCCACACCGCCCCGGACACCACCGGCCCGCCGCCGCCAAGGAATGGCGTGGTGGCCGGCATCTGGAGTGTCGGGCGGACGACGAAGATCCCGGCCGCCAGCACCGCAATGACGCCGATCTTCATATACGAACTCAGATAATCCCGCGGGCACATCAGCACCCAGACCGGCAGAATCGAGGCAATGGCGGCATAGACGGGCAGCATGACGGACAACGTCTTTTCACTGAAGATCAGCGTGGAGCCCAGCGCCGAGTCGGCAAAGTTCTTTCCAAAGATGACCCCCAGCATCACGATCGT
>CAIYOB010001675.1 GCA_903927685.1 uncultured Planctomycetaceae bacterium | reverse complement strand
GCCGACCCGGTGCTCCGCCAGTCCAGCCGGCTCGCCGCCGCGGGCTGCCTGAACGGCCAGGCGACCTACGACATGACGGAGTGGGAGCGGATCGTGGGCGAATTCAAATCCGAGTGGCGCCGGAGCGAAGCCGAGGACTTGCAGTTTTACCGCTTCCAGAGCCGTGACGATTACCAAAGCCCGGAGGGCAAGAAGATCCTGGCCGACTGCAGCATGCTCGGCCAGATCACCAAGGACGATCCGCCGCTCGTGATGACCTGTTCGGTCCCGGACGGCGAGCCGGAAAACCGCGGCCAACTGGTCCACCATCCGCGGCACGCCAAGGCCGTGCAGCAGCGCTGCCAGGAGGTGGGCGTCCCGTGCGAAATCCATCTCCAGGACGCCGCCGGGCCGGACCGCGGCGGCGCCAACCAGATCGTGATCGACTTCCTGCTCCGGCAACTGCGGGCAGCCTCCGAAGCGGGAAAGTAGTCAATCGCCTCCGAAACTCACGGTGGTTTCGCGCCTCCCTGGATGCAGGCCCAACCCCTGCACCGGTCCGGCTTGTTGGCAAGTCCGCGGGCATTTGCCCTGTTGGAGTTCACGCTTCAGCGTGCCCGGCCGGGCACGCCGGCCGGCGAACAAGACACGCTCAAGCGTGAACTCCAACGCCGGAGCGAGCCTACCGCGGCGGACGGTCGCCCAGTTCCCGCAGCCGCTGGCGCAGTTCCTCCAGCTGCCGGTTCAGTTCCTGCATCTGCTCGCGCATCTCGCCCATCGCGCGTTCGACGTGCTCTTGGAACGGAGCCAGTTCCGGGGGCGGGCCGCCTTGCGGCGGGCGGCCCGGGGGCAGGCCGCGCTGGCGCATCCACTGTTCGGCCTCGCGGGCCACGGCGTTCGCCTGGTCGTGCAGGCCGGCGGCGTGGAGGTTCTCGATGGCCACGCGGACGTGCTCCATGCGGCGCTGCATCTCGGCCGCCTCCGCTTCCGGCCGCGGCCGCTCGCCCAGTCGCTCCAGCAGCTCGCGGCCTTCGCGTTCCAGCCGCTCGACTTCCTCCCGACGGCCGGCTTCCCGCGCTCGCTGCATGGCCGCCTTGATCTCCTCCAAGCGGCGCATCAGCGGCTCGCGGTCGGCTCCCTCAGGCGGCCGCGGCAGGTCGCGGAACTCGGCTTCAATCCGAGCCAGCGCGCCGCGCAACTCGCGAGCCTCCGCGTCCTGTTCGGGACGCAGGCTTTCCAGCTTGCGACGGAGATCCTGGGCCCGTTCCTCCAACTGCCGACGTTTCTCCATGACTTCCGGCGGCGGCGCATCGCGGCGTTCGCGATCGCCTTCGCGCCGCGCCTCGGGCCGGTCGCCTTCCCGCGGGCCTTCACGGCGCTCGCCCTCGCGGGCCTCGCCCCGGGGTTCTTCCCGCCGGGGTTCTTCCCGCCCGGGCCGCGCTTCACCGCGATCGCCCTCCCGCTCGGCCTTGACCGCAGGCCGGTCGGGCTGATCCTCGGCCGCAGCGGCCGGCATGGGGGCACCACTCAGCACGGCCGCCAATGCCGCGGCCGGCAGCGATTGGCGCCAAGACAAAACGAAAACGTTCATCGTCGTTGCTCCTTGAGGGAAAGGAACCCGGGCCTGGGCCCAGGCGGTACAAGAAACGAACCTCTGTCCAGCGAACATCTCTTCTACCAATCCTACCGCAGCCGTTTGGGCCAGTCGACCGTGGGCATGGCGGCTCGGCGGGAAATCCACTTCGTGTTTTCCAGGCAAGGCCGCCGGTTCGGTGCCCCGGGGAGGGCGAGCCACGAGGAGCGGTTGGCGAACTCCGGTGGCAAGATCTGGGGCGTTGCGTTCTTCCTCGGGCTGGGAATAGGATGATGCAAGCAAGTGAAAGCGGGTTGCCGGCAGATTCTGGCCCGCGTTGTTCGCCTGTGCGGGAGCGGTTCCCCGCAGTGCCGAAGCCTCAGGTAGCCAAGGGAGCGGATCCTTATGAGCCAACGATATTCTGTTTGCCTGTCCCTGCTGCTCCTGGTCGCGGGGACCTCGCTGGCGGCCGATGTTGAGGATCAGGCGGCCCGCGACAACTGGTCGCCGTACACGCTGTTCCGCAAGCCGCCGCGGCCGGCGGCGATGCTGGTCGACGGCTTCCTGTGGGTCGAAGCGGAGGACTTTGCCGACTACGGCGACTGGCGGTTGGATACCCAGTTCGTCCAGCAGATGGGCTCGGCGTACCTGATCGCCGCCGGCGTCGGGCGACCGATCGCCGCTGCTGCCACCGAAGTCACGATCACGCGCCCCGGACGCTATCGGCTGTGGGTCCGCGCCCGGAATTGGATCCGGGAGCATGCGCCGGGCCGGTTCGTCGTGTCGGTCAATGGCGTCCGCGCCGGGCAGGTGTGCGGCGCCGCCGACAGCGAAAACTGGATTTGGGAATCCGCGGGCGAATTCGAACTGCCGGCCGGGACCGCCAAGCTCGCGTTGCACGACCTGACGGGCTACTTTGGCCGCTGTGATGCCCTGTTGCTGACCAGCGACTTGGCCTACGCGCCCCCGAACGAGTTGGCCCCGTTGCAGCAGGAGCGGAGCCGGTTGAGCGGCGTGTCGCTGGAGCCGGCGGTCGAAGGCGACTTTGACGTGGTCGTCGTCGGGGCGGGGGCGGCTGGGTGCTGTGCGGCGATTGCCGCGGCGCGGTTGGGCGCGGACACGGCCCTGATCCAAGACCGGCCGGTTTTGGGCGGCAACGCCAGCGACGAATTGGGCGTGGGTATCTGCGGCGCCAGCGTCAGCCATCCCAACGCTCGGGAAAGCGGGATCATGGAGGAAGCCGGGCGGATCAAGGCACAATTCGGCTGGCAGCGGATGAGCGAGGCGTTTCGGACCTTGGCCGAAGCCGAGAAGAACCTGCACGTCTTCTACAACCGCCGTGTCGTGGCCGCGACGCCGCGCGACCCGCAGCACATCGAGACGGTCACGGCCATCGACACGCTGTCAGGCCAGCCGAGCGTCTATCGCGGCAAGCTGTTCATCGATTGCACCGGCGACGGTTGGGTGGGCTATTATGCCGGCGCCAAGTACCGGCTGGGCCGCGAGTCGCGCGACGAGTTCGGCGAGGACCTGGCGCCGCCTCAAGCCGATCGGATGACGATGAGCGGCTGTATCATGGGCAACTATACCGTCTCGTTTCGCGCCAAGCGCGTGGGGCGGCCGGCCGAGTACGTGCCGCCGCCCTGGGCGGCCAAGCTCCCGCCGCCGGAGGAATTCGGCCGCCGCATTGATCACATCGACTGGGGCGATTGGTGGTTGGAGCATCCGGGCGAGGTTGACGATCTGTGGGATCCGGAGCGGGCCCGCGACGAGCTGGTCAAGATCTCGTTCGGCTATTGGGATTTCATCAAGAACCGCTGGCCGCAGCGCGAGCAGGCGCGCGACCACGTGTTGGCCTTTGTTCCCTACATGAACGCCAAGCGGGAGACCCGGCGACTGGAAGGCGATTATCTGTTCAAGCAGCAGGACGCCCAGAGCGGGACCGTGTTTCCCGACCGGATTTCCTACGGCGGCTGGCCGCTGGACGTGCATCATGTCCGCGGGATCTTCTCCGGCGCGGAGGGCCCCTTCCACTGCAATCCGCACGTGCCGATCTACACCATTCCGTACCGCATCCTGTATTCAGCGAACGTGGACAACCTGCTGTTCGCCGGCCGCCATGTCAGCACGACGCACATCGGCTTGGGGACGCTGCGGGTGCAGGGCACGCTGTCCACGTTGGGGCAAGCCGCGGGCACGGCCGCGGCCTTGTGCCTGCGCCGCGGCCAATCGCCCCGCGCGCTGGGCCAAGACCACCTGGTCGAACTGCAGCAGGTGCTGCTGAAACACGACCAGTACATTCCGGAACTGAAGAACGAGGATCCAGACGACTTGGCGCGGACCGCCCGAGTCACGGCCTCCAGCACGGCCGCCGGCGAAGAATTCACCCGCGACGAGGTCCGGCATCGCGAGGGGCATCCACTGAACATGCCGCGCGCCGTGATGCTGCCGCGGGGCGTCCACGAGCGGTTGCGCGAGGTCTCGCTGCTGCTGCACTCGCAGCGACAGGAGCCGGGGGACGTGACGCTGCACGTTCGCTCGGCGTCCCAGTCCGGCGACTTCTCGACCTCGCGGGACTTGGCGTCCGCAGCAGCCCGAGTCGAGCCCGGCCGGCTGGCGTGGGTCAAGTTCTCTGTCAACGTGGCGATCGAGCAACCGCAGGTCTGGTTCTGGCTGGACAAGGCCGAGGGCATCTCCTGGCGGTTGATGCAGAACGCTCCGCCCGGCGCGTGTCGTGCCTATGGCGGCGGTGGCCAACGCGAATGGACGGTGGTTCCCGGCCAGCATTACGCCTGCCTGACCGATCCGCCGACGCTCATCGCCTGCGACTACCGGCCGGAGAACGTCGTCAACGGCGTCGCCCGGATCGTGGGCACGGCGACGAACCAGTGGGCCTCTGATCCGGCTCAGCCACTGCCTCAGTGGCTTGAACTGGCGCTGCCCCAGTCCGCGGCGGTCAACACGGTCTACCTGACCTTCGACACGGACCTGAACAACCGCTACCACGACGAGCCGCTGGTCCGCCAGTGCGTGAAGGACTATCGGCTGGAGTACCACGACGGGAGCCGGTGGCGCGAGTTGGTGCGTGTCAGCGACAACTACCAGCGTCATCGTGTCCACGCCTTTCCGGCGGTCACCACCGGCCGGCTGCGGCTGACCGTCGAGGCCACCGGCGGCGATCGCTCGGCCCGAGTCTTCGAGATCCGGGCCTACCACGAACCACGCGCGGCGAGGCCCTAGCCAACCGTCGCGGATGCTTCCGTCAGCAGCCAGACCAGCAGGCCCTTCTGGACGTGCATGCGGTTCCCGGCCTGCTGGATCACAGCGCTCTGCGGGCTATCGATCACGCCGTCGGTGACTTCTTCGCCGCGGTGCGCCGGCAGGCAGTGCAGGAAGCGGGCGTGCGCGGGCGCCTTTTTCATCAGGGCCTCGTTCACTTGGTAGCGGGCAAAGGCCCTGGTTCGGACGGCCTTTTCGGCTTCCTGCCCCATGCTGACCCAGACGTCGGTGTACACGGCGTCGGCCTCGCGGACCGCCTCGGCCGGATCGTGCGTCTGGACGAGTTGCAGGCCGGGGATCGTATTCTCCAGATGAGCCACATACAGGGCGTCGAACTCGTAGCCCGGGGGGCTGGCGATAGCGAACCGCACGCCCAGCTTGCCGCAAGCCAGCACCAGACTGCGGGCCACGTTGTTGGCGTCGCCGACGTAGGCCAGCGTCTTGCCGCGGAGGCTGCCGTAGACTTCGCACAGCGTGAACAGATCGGCCAGGGCCTGGCAGGGATGCGCGAGGTCGGTCAAGCCGTTGATCACCGGGCAGCCAGCGTACTTGGCGGTTTCCTCGACCTTGCCGTGCATCTTGGCGCGGCACACGATGACGTCGACGTATTGGCTCAGCACCTGCGCGAAATCGGCGATCGACTCGCGCTGCCCCCAGCCCACCTCGGCCCCCAGGAACAGGCTTGCGCCTCCCAACTGGGCCATCCCGGTTTCAAAACTGACGCGGGTCCGCAATGACGGCTTTTCGAACAGCAGAGCCGCCACGTGACCAGCCAGCAGCGGCTCGCGCTGCCCCCGGGCCAGCTTGGCCTTCAAGTCCTGCGAAATGGCAAACACCCGCTCGATTTCCGCAGGTGTGATCTCGGATAGCGTAATGAGATGTCGCATGGTTTCTCGTCCTCTTTCCGTTGCGAACGGCTGCGCCCGTCCGCCCTAGACCGCCCGCTCCGCGCGGGGAACATCGGATGCCTAACCCGCCACCGCCAGGATCGCCTCGCCCAGCAAGTCGCAGCCCTCTTCGGCCTCGGCAGGCGTCAAGTTCATCGCGGGCAGCAACCGCAGCACATTCCCGTGGGTGCAATTGATCAGCAACTGCCGTTCCAGGCAGGCCTGCACGATCGGCGCTCCGGGCACGCGCAGTTCCACGCCGATCATCACGCCCGCCACGCGGATGTCCTGGATCAAATCCGTCTGCTTCCGCAAGGCTTCCAGCCGCCCGCGGAAGATCTCGCCCAACTGCTTGGCGCCGTCCAGCAGCTTGTCCTGTTCGATCATTTCGATCGCCGCGATGCCGGCACGGGCCGCGATGGGGTTGCCGCCGAACGTCGCCGCATGCATGCCGGGCCGCAAGCTGGGCGCGATGTGCGGCTTGGCCAACATCGCCCCGCCCGCGATGCCGCCGCACAGCGACTTGGCCAGTGTCATGACGTCGGGAGTAACCCCGAAATGCTGGTAGCCGAACCAGTGCCCCGTCCGCCCGCAGCCCGTCTGGACTTCGTCAAAGATCAGCAGCAGCCCATGCTCGTCAGCCAGTTGCCGCAGGCCTTGCAGGAAGCCGTCGGGCGGGATCCGCACACCCCCTTCGCCCTGGATGGGCTCGATCATGATCGCGCACGTCTCGGCGTCAATCAGCTTGCGGGTCGCCTCCAGATCGCCGTAGGGGGCGTAGACAAAGCCCGCGGCCAAGGGCCCGATCCCTTCGTGATACTTCGACTGGGCCGTGGCGGAAATCGAGCCCATGGTGCGGCCGTGAAAACCGCCGGTAAAGGTGATGATCTTGTAGCGCTCCGCCGGCGTATGCAGCCGGGCCAGCTTGATGGCCGCTTCGTTGGCCTCAGTCCCCGAATTGCAGAAAAAGGCCAGCCCGCCAAAACTCCGCTCGGACAGCAGCTTGGCCCACAGCCCCTGCAAGTCCATGTGCCACGTGTTGGGCACGTGGATCAGCGTCCCCAACTGGTCGCGGACCGCCTCGACCACCGGCGCCGGGCAATGCCCCAACAGGGCACAGCCCCAGCCGGGAAACAGGTCCAAGTAGCAGTTTCCCTCGCTGTCCCAGACGCGCGACTTCTCGCCACGCACGATGTTCAGCGGATACCGCGTATAGTTGGGGATCACGTAGCGGCCGAACAAGTCGACCGTTTCTGGCGAGCTGAGGTGTTGTGACTTGGTCACCTTGCGGATCTCCTTCTGATGGAATAATGCGGCGGGCCGGCGTCGCCTGTCAAGTTCGAAAACAACAACATCCTCCAGACACTGAATCCTGCCCGAGGTTCTGCGACTGGGCCTAGACACTCGGCGCCGTCGCCGCATCCAGCGGGGCGGCGTGGACGATTTCGGTGCCGACGCCGCTGGTCGTATAGATCTCCAGCAACAGCGAATGCCGCACGCGGCCGTCGACGATGTGGATCTTCTTGACCCCACGGTCCAGCGTGGCCAGACAAGCTTCCACCTTGGGAATCATCCCGCCGCCGACAACGCCCTGCTGGATCAGTCGCCGCGCCTCGTCGGGGCTCAGAGTATGCACCAAGGAGGCCGGGTCGTTCTTGTCCCGCAACACGCCGGGGACGTCGCTGAGGAAAACCAGCTTCTCCGCGCCCAGGGCCTCGGCGACCGCCATCGCGGCGGTGTCGGCGTTCACGTTCAGCTTGTGGCCGTCGTCGTCCCAACACATCGACGGAATAATGGGAATCAAGCCCGCCTGGCACAGCTTTTCGATCAGCGCCCGATCGACGCGCCCGACCTCGCCCACATGGCCCAAGTCGATCGCCTGGCCCTGCGCGTCGGTCAGGTGCGTACGGTGGCCGTACAGCACACAAGTCGAGCGGAAGTTAAGGCTCATGGCCCGACCGCCCAACTCCTCGATTCGCCGCGACAGCGACTCGTTGATCTCGCCTGCCAGCACGCGTTCGACGATCTCCAGCGATCGATCATCCGTGAACCGCCGCCCCTGAATGAACAACGGCTTGATGCCCGCGGCGTCCATGGCCCGGCTGATCGCCGCCCCGCCGCCATGCACCACGACGGGCCGCATCCCAACCGTCTCCATGAACACGATGTCCACCAGCACGTGGAGCAGCGCATCGGGCTTCTCCATCAGGCTTCCGCCCAGCTTGATGACAGTCACCTTGTCGCGAAACCGACGGATCCACCCCAGGGCCTCGATCAGCGTGTCCGCTTTTGCAATCGCCTCTTGCAAGGGTATACTCCACTGTGCTCGGACGAGTTCATTCAGTGAAAACCGGCTATTTTGCACATTGGCTCGGGCAATGTCAACGCGTCGCCAAGCGGCCGGCGAGTCATCCAGGCTAAATCCAGGGACAAGCCGCTGGGCAGGAGCCCCGCTTGGGCCGCAAGCGTGGGCGCCGCTGGAGTTGACGCTTCAGCGTGCCGGCGGGCGGAACCCGGGAAAGAGACACGCCAAAGCTTGGACTCCAGCGAGCTCGGCGACATAACCTGCTATCAATACAGGACTTACAGAACAGCGAGGCCAAGATGAGCACTCCCCAGCAGGCCGCAGAGACACTCTTGCTACAGGCGCGCCGTTTTCGCGTCGTCGCCGTCCAGGAAACCGTGCAGGACGGAACCAGCCGCCAGAGGGATGTCATTCGCCATTCGGGGTCCGTCGCCATTGTGCCGGTTGTCGACCCGCAGCACGTCTGCCTGATCCGCAACTTTCGCGTGTCGGTGGGGAAAGCGCTGATCGAGATCCCGGCGGGCACGCTGGAGCCCAACGAAGACCCGCACGCCGCCGCCCTCCGTGAGCTGACCGAAGAGACGGGATACAGTGCAGACAACCTGGAACTGCTGGCCTCCTGCTACCTGTCGCCGGGGATCCTGGACGAGTTGATGCGCGTGTACCGCGCCACCGGCTTGACGGCCGGCCCCGCCGCGCGCGAGTTGGGCGAGCAGATCGAGAACCTGATCGTCACGTGGGACGAAGCCCTGCAGATGATCCGCAACGGCGAGATACAGGACGCCAAGACGATCGTCGGCCTGCTGGCCTGCCTCGGCCCGCTCGCCGCTGTGCGGGGCGACTGATGGCTTACGCCGACTCCGCCATGAGTGGCGTGAATCCCGTCTGTGCCAACGTCCGTGCTGCGAACAGCAGGCACGCTTGAATGTCCTCGCGTGTCAGGCCACCGTATTCCAAGCTCCCGGAGTTCGAGTTTTCGGTCGACGGGCTACCCGAGCGGGACTTGCTGACGGCGATCCGCGAACAACTCGCCCCAGGCCAAGCCGACGCCACGCGTCTGTTGGGGGCCGGACAGCCGGAGTCGGCGATCATTGCGGTGCACAAAAGGCTGCATTTCGAGTTGCAGTTCCGACGAAGTGTGCTAGAAAGGTTGGCGGTGAGCGGCCCTGGCCTCGAACCGGGGCATGCGAACGTTCCGGGCGGCGTTTCTTGGCGCGGGCGTGTACGGAGTCCCCAGATGGACCATGATCGGCTGTCCAAGGAGCTGTTGACCACGTTCTTTGGCGAGTTCCTCGAGTTGTTCTTTCCCGCACTGAGAGCGAACATCGAACCCGATTCGATCGAGTTCTTGGACAAGGAACTCTTCACCGATCTGACGCAGGGGGACCGGCACGAGGCGGATCTGGTGGCCCGGGCTCGGTTCCGTGGGCAGATCTTGTGCTTTCTCATTCACTTGGAGGCTCAAGCTCAGCCCCAAGCCAATTTCGCCCGGCGAATGTTCGGCTACTTCGCCTTGCTGCACCAGAAGTACAGTCTGCCCGTGTACCCCATCGCCGTGTTCACGTACGACGCACCGCAACGACCGGAGCCAGCGGAATACTGCGTCGAGTTTCCGGATTTGCCGGTGCTGAAGTTCCGGTTTCGTGTCGTTCAGCTCAACCGTCTGGCCTGGCGGGATTTCGTCGACAAGACCAATCCGATCGCGGTGGCCCTGATGGCGAGAATGCGGATTGCGCCGGGAGAACAGGTGCAAGTGAAACTGGCGTGCCTGCGGATGCTCGCGAGACTGCAATTGGATCCTGCTCGGCGGGAGCTTATCTCGGGGTTTGTGGACGCATACCTGCGGCTTACAATGGAACAAGAGAGGCTGTTCGATGCCGAAGTGCAACAACTTCAGCCCGAAGAAAAGGAGGGCGTAATGGAGATTGTGACGACTTGGATGCAGCGGGGCTTGGAAAAGGGCCTTGAATTGGGCCGGCAGGAGGGCCGACAGGAGGGCCGACAGGAGGGCCGACAGGAGGGCGAACGCAGAGTCATCCTCCGCCAGCTTCGCAAGCGGCTAGGCGCTCTCGACCACCACACCGAAGACCAAATCAGGGTCTTGTCCGCAGGTTGCTTGGAAGATCTTGAAGAAGCCCTGCTCGACTTCGCCGGCCTGGATGACCTGTCCGCTTGGTTGGCCGAGCACCGCTGAGACTCCACGCGGTTTCAAAGGAGCAAGTCGCGCATGGATCGAGCGTTTCGCAGTGACCGGCGACCGGCGATTCGTCGCGAGGTGGTTCCCATCGCAATCCTGCTCGCCAGCGGCGTGATCGGCGGCTGGCTTTCGTCGCCAGCCACAGCGGCGGACGCGCCGCCGGAGGCGGGGTTGGTGCTGTGGCTGCGAGCCGACGGGGGCGTGGAGACTGCCGACGGGCGGATCGTCCGCTGGCGCGATCAATCCGCGGCGGGACACACGGCCGAAGTCCCAGCGGAATTTGTCGGGCCGACACTGGACGCCTCCGGCCCGGCGGTGGCGTTCGCGGCCGGCACCGCTTTGCGAATCTCGGGCCAGGTGCTGCCGCGGGACACTCGTCAGATGACCGTCTTGGGCGTGGCCTGCGCCCGCAGCCCATCGTCGATCGGCCTGTTTTCCATCCGCAACGCGGCGCGTCCCTTGATGCAACTGGATGTGGACGAGCACGCCCGGGCACGGTTCATCGTTCGCGACGGACGAGGTACGACGCTGGCCGCCACGACGACTTGCGTGCTGAATGCCCACGCCGTTTTCGGCGGCATCCTGAATCTGCAGGACGAAACGACCGGCGCGGCCCAAGTCCTGTTCGGCACGAATGGCGAGCGCGGGCCACCGGCGGTTTTTTCATCGCCCGTGAGCGACGAGGGAGCGTGGATCGGGGCGCTGGGTGTGGCCGGCATGAAACGGTTTTTCTGGGACGGGACGATCTCCGAGATCCTCGTCTACGATCGGGCTTTGCCGGCCGCGGAATTGGACGCGGCCGTGGCGTACCTGACGGCCCGGCATCAGCTGCGGCCGCCGGTTCCAACGGCGGTCGCGGACAGCTGGAATATCCTGACGCAACCGAGGGCGAGCGGACCCGCAGCCCGGGAACTCGAGACCGACGTGTGCGTCGTCGGTGGGGGCAGCGCCGGAGTGGCGGCGGCGATCGCGGCGGCGCGCACCGGCGCTCGCGTCGTCCTGGTCGAACGTCAGCGGCGACTGGGCGGGACGGGGACCAACGGCATGGTGTCCAATTGGGAGCCGGGACCGGGGTGCGTCCTCGCCGAGGAGATGTTTCAGCGGATGAAAGCCATCGGCGGGGCCGGCGTGGCCCGCTCGCGGCCGGTGCAGACAACGGCGCCGATGGGATTCCTGATGGTCGCCGAAGACGAGCCCTACGAGCGCACCCTGGTGCGGTCGCTGCCAGGCGATCGCCAGCGGCAACGGGTGCCCTATTGCGTGCCCTACAAGCCGGAGGCGTTCGACGCGGTCGTGCGGCAGATGCTGGCGGAATCCGGAAACGCCGCGGTGCTGGACGAGACGACGTTCTTCCAGGCCGAACCCAATGCGGACCGGACGCGAGTGGACTCGATTCTGGTCGCCGACGCCGCTGGCAACGTCGCCCGGATTCGAGCCGGCGTGTTCATCGACTCGACTGGCGACGTCTGGCTGGCGCGGGCTCTGGGCTGCGAGGTCATGCTGGGCGCCGAACCGAAATCGCGGTTCGACGAGCCCTCGGCGCCCGACGGGGGCGCTTTGGAACTGAACGCCATCACGCGCTGCTACCGGATCGAGCCCTGCGACAATCCGCGCCAGGAGCCGCCGCCGGAAGCCGAGATCGCGTTTCCTCATGCCGCCTTCGTCACCGGTTGGAGCGACGGCACGCGGATGGTCAACATGATGCCGACGCTGCCTGGGCGAACGCTGCTCGACCTGGGGTACGACGAGTGCCTGCGGCGGTCGGAGCGGATTGTGCGGGCGCATTGGCACTGGTTGCAGCAGATGCCCGAGTTCCGGCAGTACGAGTTGGCCGAGATCGCGCCCATGCTGGGGATCCGCGAGGGCTGTCGCGTGGTGACGCGGTATGTCCTGAACGAACACGACCTGCGGGCCGGACTGCCGAACCAGCAGCATCCCGACCTGATCGCCGTGGCGGACCACCCCTGCGATATCCACGGCGCCGGCGGGCGACTGGCGGTTGTCAACACGGCCTACGGGGTCCCCTACCGCTGCCTGGTTCCCGCCGGTCCCTGGGAGAATCTCCTGGTCGCCTGCCGCGGCGCGGGGTTCAGCAAGATCGCGGCGTCCAGCGTGCGTCTACAGCGGACCATGATCCAGTTGGGGCACGCCGCCGGACTGGCCGCTGCCATGGCGGTCCAGGCCCGGACGGGGGTGGACCGGATCGACGTGCCCCGGTTAGTCGAGCGTTTGAACGCGCGTGCGCGATACCCGATCGAAGAATCGTTCGTCGTCCAGGACGCTCGCGCGAGCCAGCCCAAGCACAGCGAGGACAAGTAAGCCCGTGCGGGAACGAGGACTCGATGTCGTCAACGATGCCAGGTGTCGCCGCGGCAGGATTCGCGTTCGCTGCAGACGTCACACGGGCCGGCGTCGCCGCGGAGGCGGGACAGGCAGTGCTCGATCCGTTGCGACATGATTTCGACCAGCAGTGGATGCAGGCCCAGCGGGGCGGTGACCAGAAAAGAGACCCCTGGGTGCTTCCGGGCGGCTTCGGCAGCCAAGGCGGGGATGTCGCGTTTCCAGTGCCGGCCGGGTAGCAGGAAGTACGGGTGGATCACGACCAGCCTCGCCCCGCGCGCGACGCAGCGGTCAAAGGCCGCGGCCAGCGACGGTTCGGCCAACTCCATGTGCGCTGGCTCGACGATTGCGTAACCGCTGTGCTGCTGGAACAGGGCCGCGACTTCCAACAGCATGGCGTTGCTCTCCGGCCGCCGCGAGCCGTGATCGACGACAATCACGCCGATCTGCTCGCGGGACGGGTGGTCGGTTGGGAGGGCCATTGGAATTCGTCTGGACGACGCCCGCAGGATCGAGGAGGAAATCGCCGTCGCGTCTGACCGCCAGCCGCAGACGACAGTGCATTCTATCCGCCGGCGCCGGCCTCTGCATCTGGACGGCGATGGCTGGCGGAGGTATGACTATCACGGACATGGCCAACGCGTCCGCCCGCGGTGGGTGGCCGAGGGAGATCCATGACCGCATTCTTTCCAGGAGTCTTCAATGAGACGCACCCCTGCATCCCTGGCTTGGTTTCTGCTGGCAGCGGGCCTGCCTTTGTCGCACGCCGCCGATACGCCGATCGAGGTGCTGCGCGGCCAGGACCCGGAGGGCTTCCAAGCCGTCTTCAACGGCCGGGATTTCGAGGGCTGGGCCGGGCCGGTTGACAATTACGAGGTTCGAGACGGCGCCCTGGTGTGCAAGCCCGGCCAAGGAGGGACGATTTACACCCGGGACGTCTACTCGGACTTCAGCGTGCGATTCGAGTTCAATCTGCCGCCGGGCGGCAACAACGGATTGGCCATTCGCTATCCCGGGCAAGGGAACACCGCGTACGGCGGGATGTGCGAATTGCAGGTCCTGGACGACAACTACGAGAAGGCCCGCAATACGACGATCGATGCCCGCCAGGCCCACGGCTCGGCCTACGGCATGGTGGCCGCGCGCCGCGGTTTCCAGCGCCCGCCCGGCGAATGGAACTACCAGGAAGTCACGGTCATCGGCTCGAAAATCAAAGTCGAACTGAACGGCACGGTGATCTTGGATTGCGATTTGGCCGACGTCAAGGAGTTCATGGGCAACAGCCCGCATCCGGGCAAGGACCGCACCGAGGGCCACTTCGGCTTCGCCGGCCACAGCGATCCCGTGATGTTCCGCAAGATCGCGATCAAGAGACTCAAGCCCTGACGACGGCTTCGAATTGGCACTTACGTGCGCCCGCTCGCGGCGAGGACTCACGCCTCGAGTTCCGCCGCCTCGTCGGGCATGACCTTTCTCAGGTGCACCAGCAGTTGGGCCCGGGCGCGATGCAGGCGGCTGCGCACGGTCCCGACGGAGATGCCCAAGATCTCCGCAATCTCTTCGTAACTGAATTCTTCCATGTGCCGCAGCACGATGATCGAACGGTGCTCCTCGGTCAACAGGGTCAGGGCCTGGTCCAACTGCTGCTTGCGTTCCGCTTGTTCGAGCGGTTCGCTGGGAGATGTGAAGGTGTCCAACGGTTCGTCGCCCGTGGCATCCCGGTTCTGCTCGACGGAGACCTCGACCTTGCGGCGGCGACGATGGCTGATCGAAACATTGACCGCGATCCGATACAGCCACGTGTAGAAGCGGCTATTGTGCTTGAACGTCTCCAGCTTGACGTATGCCTGGACAAAGGCTTCCTGGACCACGTCCTCCGCCTCGGCACGGCAACGCACGATGTGCACGACCGCGCTGTACAGCCGGTCCTGGTAGCGGCGCACGAGTTCCCCGAACGCCAGGGAGTCCCCTTGCAGCGATTGGTCGATCAGTTGCACTTCGTCTGTCAAGTCCGAATCCCGATCCTGCTGGTCCGAAAGGGAGAGAGGCAACACCCTCGTGCTACAATCTTCACGTCCGGCGAGCATCTTGTCAAACTGCTAGCGGGGTCGGGACGGCGGACGGACTGGCCGGCCGGGGACACGCTCCGAACAGGCGACCTGTGCTCATTGCCGAAACTCGGCGGTGCGAACCGGTTCTTCCAGGTAGGGTCAATAGTGGGGCGATCAGAGGGTTGTGGAGCGGGTGGATGCAGGGCGCTCCAAGACTTCTTCTTCGGCAGCGCAGCAGCCCGAAGATAAGCAGATCGCCAACGCCCTTTCTGTCCGTTTCAGTCGGCACAGACGAGACCTTCGGCAGGGGAAATCCCGCTCTCGTCCCGAGGCACCGTCAGGTCAAGGCGTGTCGACGGTATCCGGAAAGACAACCAGTTCGATCCGGCGGTTGCCCGCTTGGCCCGCTTGCGTGGCGTTGGCAGCCAGCGGCCGATTGGAACCTTGGGCGACGACGTAGAAGTTCTGAGCCGGCAAGCGATTACGGCGAGTCAGGGCGTCGAAGACAGCGATCGCCTGGGCCGCAGCCAACTGGTGGCTGCTGACGCCGCCGGGCACCGGCCCGTTATCCGTATGTCCTTCGATCGCGATCCGCTGCCGCGGGTAATTCCGCGTCAATTCGGCCGCCAAGCCGTCCACGACGGGAAAGGCAGTCCCGACCAATTGGGCCGTTCCTGCGGCAAACAGCTGGTCCGCAGGGACCGTAATGCGGATCGTATCGCCGTCCAGCCGAGCTTGCAGGCCGGGGATTTCGATCAGACGCAGCGACGGCTTGGTGCTGGTGTTGGCGGTAATCACCGCCCCCCCCCGTCGCGTGGTGGCTGCCTGCAGTTCCTGGTACTTCCGCTCGCTTTCGTCTTTCGCCGCTTGGGTCTGCTGCAAACGCTGGGCGGTCTCGCTGAGTTGCTTCTGGAGCAGTGACATCTGCTGCTGCAACAGCTGAACCTGCTGTCGCGACTGAGCCAATTGGGCGTGCAGATCCCGGTTGTTCGCGTCCAGGGCAGTCGCCCGCCGATTCAGATCAAAGATCTCCGCCGCAGCCGGATTGGGTGTCTGGGCGGCCGGCGCCTGCGGCCAGCCGAAAGCCGGTGCCGGCAAGGGCAGATAGGGGCTGGGGTGGAAGCCGGTGAGCACGAGCAGCCCAATGACCCACACGGCCACGCGTTTCAGCAGCCTGCGCATGGCGACCGTCTCCTGCACGCGAACATCGACCCAAAACAACTCGGGGCGGGATGGTAGCAAGCACAGCAGGCAACAGCAAGAGCAGAATGCCGGTGCACAGAATGCCACTCCACCCCGCCCGCCTAATACCTTGGCAGCGCCCCCGGCGCGGTTCCGGTCTGCGGGCCGCTCGGCGGCGGCGGCAGCAACTGGACCGGATTCGCAAGCATGGCGCTGAATTCGCGGTAACGGCGGAGCAGTTCCAGGGTGCTGCGGAATTCCGGCCGCTGTGTCAACGCCTGGTACTGGGGATCCCGCAACACCGACTCATAACGGCTGATCGCGTCCGTCAGCGCGGCGGGCGAGGGTTGTCCCGCGCCCGACAGGATTTCGGGCGGCAAGGCCAGAAAACGTTTCCATGTGTCATCCAGCATGGCTTGCAGCTGTTGGGCCTGCTTCGCCAGATCCGCGCGGACCGCGGTCAAGTCGGGAGCGACGGGCGCGGTGGCCGAGGCCGGAGTCGCGAGCGGTGTCCCGGGAGCAGCCATGCCGGGAACCGCACCCGGAGCCTGCGCAACCGCTGGCGGCGCGGCGCCGCCGGAGTACTGGGCCACCAGATTCATCAACTGGACGGCCGAGGCCGGCAGTTGTGCGTTCTGAGGCATGACCGTGCCGGCCGGGGTGTAGCCCGAGTTGCCGTAGTAAACCTGATTGGCCACGGTGTCGACCTGCAGCGCGGTCCCATCCAAGGCGACGCCCGCAAACAGACCGCGACTGCGTGAATACGAGAGGATTTCCGATTTCAGTTGAGCATCCGTCGCCGCGGAAGCTTGCCGCCCGACGGGACCGGCTGCCGCCGACGCGTCCGCCCCGATCGTGAACTTGCCGCTCATCAACCCCTGGACGCTCTTCTCGGTCTTGAACACCAGGATCAAGTCCGTGGCTTGAATGCCCGCTTGCCAGCCCAGGCTGCCGCCCGTCAACGTGATGAACATCGGCGGCCGCCAAGCCCCTGTGCCGTCGCGGACCACGACCAGCCCCTTTCCATATCGCACGCCGACGACGAACCCGCCTTTGACCACGTTGGGCACGATCGCCAGTCCGTACGCGTTGGCCAGCATCGACTGGGGAATCTGCTTGCTGGGGATCGCCATGATCTCGTTCAAGACCTGGGCCGCACTGGTGACGGTGACATCTTCCTGGGTCTGTGCCCGCAGCGAAACCGCAGGAGCAACGGCTGCTAGCAGGACGAAGACATGACACAACGGTCGGCGGAGGTACAGCACGGACGGACTCCTTTCCCGGCGGAACTGGCCCCAGGGGGCCGGACGAAACGGCAGGCACGCGATTCTCATTCCGAGGTGGGGATTGTATCGCCACTGCTTGCAGCGACACAACACCAGTTCCCCAGGACTCGGCCCGCCCCCCTCTCGCCCTGTCGAAAACCGGGTGCTACCATGCCCAGCTATGGCCAAGACACCCATGATGCAACAGTACGAGGACGCCAAAGAGGTCTGCGGGGACGCACTGCTGCTGTTCCGCATGGGAGATTTCTATGAAATGTTCTATGAGGACGCCAAGACGGCCGCCCGCGTGCTGGGCTTGACGTTGACCAGCCGCGACAAGGGCGAAAACCCGATCCCCATGGCCGGGTTTCCTTACCATCAACTGGACAGCTATCTGGGCAAGTTGATCGCCGCCGGCTTTCGGGCTGCGGTGTGCGAGCAAGTCGAGGACCCGAAGAAGGCCCAGGGGCTGGTCAAACGCGAAGTCACACGCTTGGTCTCGGCGGGCACGCTGACCGACGACGCCCTGTTGGACCCGCGCGAGTGCAATTACCTGGCCGCCGTGGCTTTTCCCGGCGCCCAAGAAAAACGCGGCGGCGATCAGGTCGGCTTGGCCTGGGCCGACCTGTCGACGGGCCGGTTCTTTGCCACCGTCAGCTTGGCCAGCCAGTTGGGCGACCAGCTGGCGCGGATCGCGCCGTCCGAGTGCCTGGTCGCCGAGGACTTGGCCGCCGAGGTCGCGCGCGTGGCGCCCCAGCGCGTGCTGACCAAGCGTCCCGCCTGGGCGTTCGGTTACGATTCCGCGCTGACGGCGCTGACCCAGCATTTCGGCACGGCCAGCCTGGAAGGCTTCGGGTTCACCGACGACGATCGGCTGGGAATCCGCGCCGCCGGCGCGGTGCTGGACTACCTGTGCGAGACGCAAAAGTCGTCGCTGGGCCACATGGACCGGCTGATCCCCTACCGGCAAGGCAGCGCGCTAGAGATCGACGAGGCGACGCGCCGCAGCCTGGAGCTGACGCGGACCATCCGCACCGGCGCGCGGGACGGTTCACTGGTGGCAGTCCTGGATCGCACGGTCACCCCCATGGGCTCGCGACAGCTGGGGGATTGGCTGGCCAGCCCGCTGACCGATCCCGAGGCGATCACGGCGCGGCTGGACGCGGTCGAAGAGCTGATGCAGGAGGACACGTTGCGCGGCCAATTGCACGACCAGCTGCGCGGCGTGTACGATTTGGAGCGCCTGCTGGCTCGCGTGACCACGGGCCGAGCCAGCCCGCGGGACTTGAGCTTCATCGGCCGCACGCTGGGCGGCCTGCCCAAGCTGAAAGCCAAGATCACCGCCCGCCGCAGTCCGCTGCTGAGCCGCCTGGAAGCCGAACTGGATTTGTGCCCCGAGCTGCGCGGCAAGCTGGAAGCGGCCCTGATCGCCGACTGTCCGCTGTCGGCCCGCGACGGCGGCTTTATTCGCAGCGGCTTTGACCAGGAACTGGACCGGCTCCGCGACCTGGCGGCCGGCGGCAAGCAGTGGATCGCCCAGTACCAGGCCCGGGCCGTCGAGCAGTCGGGCATCCCGAACTTGAAGGTCGGCTACAACAAAGTCTTCGGCTACTATATCGAAGTCACCAACGCCCAGGCGGACAAGGTGCCGGAGAACTTCATTCGCAAGCAGACGTTGAAGAACGCCGAGCGGTACATCACGCCTGAGTTGAAGGAATACGAAGAGCAGGTGCTGACCGCCGACGAGCGGGCGAAAGAACTGGAGTACGAACTGTTCGTCCAATTGCGGGACGCCGTCGCCGCGGCTGCCCGCCGTTTGCAGGCCACCGCGACCGTGCTGGCTCGCCTGGACGCCCTGACCTCACTGGCCGAACTGGCTCGCCAACGCGGCTACTGCCGGCCGGCGGTGGTCGCCGAGCCGATCCTGGACATCGTCGACGGGCGGCATCCCGTGCTGGACATCCTCGAACCCGGCGGGACGTTCGTGCCCAACGACACCCAGGCCCGTGCGGACGCCGGCATGATCCTGTTGATCACCGGCCCGAACATGGCGGGCAAGAGCACGTACATCCGCCAGGTCGCCCTGCTGACGCTGATGGCCCAGATGGGTTCGTTCGTACCGGCCAAGAAAGCCACCATCGGCATCGCCGACCGGATCTTTGCCCGGGTCGGGGCCAGCGACGAACTGACACGCGGGCAGAGCACGTTCATGGTCGAGATGACCGAGACCGCGCGGATCCTGAACAACGCCACGCCGCGCAGCCTGGTCATCCTGGACGAAATCGGCCGCGGCACCAGCACCTACGACGGCGTGTCGTTGGCCTGGGCGATCGTCGAGCACGTGCACGACCGGATCGGCTGCCGGACGCTGTTCGCCACGCACTATCACGAGCTGACGGACTTGACCAGTTCCCTGGGCGGCGTGAAGAACTTGAACGTGGCCGTCAAGGAGTGGGAAGACAACATCGCCTTCCTGCACAAGATCGTCGAGGGCGCGGCGGACAAGAGCTACGGCATCCACGTGGCCCGACTGGCCGGCATCCCGTCCGAAGTCAACGAGCGGGCCAAGCAGATCCTGGCCCAGTTGGAGGCCGAGCACATGGACGACGACGGCCGGCCCAAGATTGCGAGCAAGAGAAAACGCCGCCGCGGTGGCGACATCCAATTGACCTTGTTCGGCCCCCCGGAGCATCCGCTGCTGAACACGATCCGCGACCTCGAGGTCGACCGCCTGGCCCCGATGCAAGCCCTGCAGCTGATCCAGCAGTGGCAGCGCGAGCTGAAGCCGGAGCGGTAGCCCCCGCTGGAGTTCACGCTTCAGCGTGTCAGGGACTCGCCAACACGACCCAGACGGAACTGAACACGGGCGCCGTTTTCAGCCACGACATCGACTATTCGAAGTCAAGTGACGCGTCACTTGGGGCGCACCGCGGCGACCAATTGCCGCAGTTGTTCCGTCTCCTGGGCGACCTGTTTGACGAATCGGTCGCCTTCGGCGGTGCCCACCACGGCCGTCATCTCGGCGGCGTTGCGGAATGTGGCCTGGCGGAAGGGGTTTTCATAGTCCTTCTTCCGCGTGCGGTAAACCTGGTCGCAGACATGCTCTTGGATCCGCAGCCACTCGTCCAACGCGGCCGCCCACAGGGACGCGGTCAGGCGGTCCGTTTCCAGCAGCGTCAGCAGCGTCGCCAGGGCATGCCGCTGTTTGGCCAGCGGGTACGCATCCCACCAGCGGTCATACCGCTCGTGAATTTCGCGCCAGCTGCCGAGCTTGCCGGACCGGACGTCGTCGCGGAGGGCATCCACGTCGTCGGCCGGAACCAGTTGCCCGCCCATGTTCACCCACTGCGTCTGGCGGGCGCCGCCCAGGGCGTCCTGGATCTGGAACGTGGTCGCTTCCGGGTGGCTGCGGGCATAGTCCAGCAAGTTCTTCACCGCATAGTAGTGCAACATCTCGCGATAGGCGCGGTAACCGCGCCAAACTTTGCTGATCACCGTTTTCCGGCTGGAACGTTCGAGCCCCTCGCCCAGGATCTCCAAGTCCGCCAGGTCGCTCTCCGGCCCCTGCAAGAGCCGTCGGCCGAGTTCGGCCAGCTGGGCGGCGTCCAGGCCCTCGGGCGTCTGGTTCTGCCGGCGGAGCGAGGCTTTCCCCGTCCACGTCTCGAGCAGCGTCAGGGCGTGCAGGATCTCCTCGACCGTGTCAGGCGCCAGCGAGTCGAACTCGATGTGCTGGGTCTTGACCTTCCGCCGGTCGCGGGCCCGGTACTTCCACGAATTCCGAGCCAGGGCGTACAAGTTGCCGGTCCACCAGAAGGCCGGCGTCAGTACCAGCCGATGATGCGCCACGTCGTCGCGGACCAGGGCAAACGGCAGGGGAATGTTCAATTCGGCCGGATAATCACCCTTGGCCAGCAGGACGAAGGAAGCGAAGCGGCTGGAATGCTTGAGCGTGGTGCACAGGCCGGGCCAGAACCCGCGCCCGGCTTGGATCTCGCCGTCATTGGCGCGGCTGTTGTGGTTCGAGCCGACGGTCGCGCCGGCCGCGATATTGCTCTGCCCCATGACCAGCGCCGCCACGAGAAACGAGTTGTTATGGTGCTGTTCATGCGCGGGAAAGACCAGGTTGTTCAAGATCTCACAGCAGGAGACCGTCGAGTTGTCGCCCAGGAAGGAGTGAATCAGTCGCGCCCCGTACGTCAACTTGGAGTGGTTCCCCATGACGAACCGCACCGCCTTGCAGCCGTAGAAGATGTGGCAGCCGTAGCCGACGATGCCGTTGACCAGTTCCACGCCCTCGCCGATCTGGCTGGGCTCGTCGGCCCGCGAGTTGATCGTCAGGTTTTTCAGCTTGTTGGCCCCTTTGATATAGCAACTGGGGCCGATCTTGACGTCCTTGAGGATCTGGGAGTTCTTGACGACGGCGGCATCGCCGACGACGCCGAAGAAGCCGCGGCGGGTATCGAATTGGGCTTCGGTGATCTCCCGCAAACGTTCCAACAGGGCGGCGTCCTCGCGGTACTTGGCCCACAAGTAGGCATCGGCGACGCACATCCCGTCGAAGGGCATCACGGCCCGGCCCCCCGCCTCGTTCATCAGCTCCAGCCAGATTCGGATGCTCTCCGGTTCCCCTTCCTTGACAATCCCGTTGCCGAACTTGGCGCGGTCCGTGGTGTACATCTCGTCGATGTTCAGCAGGATCACCTGGTTCCCGATGATGTAGTGGGACAGGTAGCGGACGTTGTGAATCGCCGCGTTGTCGCCGATGTCGCAGGCGATGATCCGGCTGTTGGTGATCCCGGCCGGGGTCTTCAGGCCGTGGTGTTCCAGGACGACGTTCTCCAGACGCCCCAAGCGAACCAGGCCCGAGAACTCGCTGTTCCTGATCAGGTGCGGCGAGAACGGGTCGCTGACGTACAGGGAATCCCAGTCGTCACAGGTGACGCCGTTCTTGACCAGGTCCGCGATCTCGTGCGAGCGGAGTTGCCGCCAGGCGTCGGCGGGTTTGCCCACCTGGTGATCGCGCAGGTAATTGTCGTCCTTGCCGGCGGGCAGGAACTCCTTGGAGATGAAGTGGCTGCCCAGGGCCTGGGCGGGGAGCACCTTGATTTCGCTCATGGGATCACCGTGGATTGGGGACTGGAGTTTCCGCCCATTCAGCACCGTTCGAGAAATGACTGTCCGGTTTCTCCGTGGCGTAAGCTTCCAGCTTGCGGGAGATCATGGGACCGCAAGCTGGCAGCTTACGCCACTTCCGCAAGCTGGAAGCTTGCGCCACTTGTTTCTCGAACGGTGCTCAGCCGCCGATTATGACCGTGGGCAGGCCGGCGACGATCACGCCGCCATGGGCTGTGCTGTCACCCATTCGAGCAGCCGGCGCGCCGCCGATCAAGACGGTGGTCGAGCCTTTGGCGATCGTGTCCGGGGGGCCGACGCAGGTGGCCATGTCGCCGACGCGGGCGGCCGGCAGGCTGCCGATCAGCACGGTGGGACACCCCGGCGGCAAGATCGGCCCGCCGACGTGCGGGACGACTCCGGTCACCATCGGGCACGTGTGCATGTCGGTAATCCGGGCGGCCAGCGTCATGAGGTGGTGCCTTTCTGTGCCAAGGCCCGTTCCCGGCCGGGCTGGAGGAACCCGCGGCAGAGGTCGTTGATGCGCCGCGGATCCGCCCGGGCGGCGGCCAGCACCAGGGCGGCCGCCAGTGCCTGGGCTGTCAGCCCTTCGGGAGGCGGCGCCGCGGGCAGGTCCGGCGGGGCCAGGCTGCCGCCGCTCCAGAAGGCGCCCAGCGCCAGCCAGCTGGCCGGGCCGTTGTATTGATTCGCCTCGGCCGCGTGTTCCGCGCGCCGCCGATGCTCTTCGCTGGGTTCCGCCGCCCAATCCACGGCGGCGGCGAACGCACGCTGCTCGCCGGGTGTCAGCTGTGCGCCCAGCAGGCGCTGGACGCAGTCGCAGGCCCAACGGACGGCCTCGGGTTTGGGCAGCCAGGCGGCCACGAACCGCAGGGCGTCCGGAAACAACTCGCGGGCGACCAGCCGGTCCAGGTACTGCTCGGGCGGCATGTCCGGATCCAGCAGCGGCCGGGCGTCGTCGCTCAACTCCAGGTTCCGACAGTAGGTGCCAGCGGTCGGCCCCGACCCCACCTCGGAAGCGACCGCAGCCGGCGGCTGCGGTCCCGCCGTCGGCTCGGCAGCGTTCGGCTCGGGCTCCTCCGCTTCGCCCTCCACCTGGACCGCAAACGTCGTCGCGCCGGCCGTGACGCGATCGCCCGTGCGGAGGCCGGTTTCGCTCACGGCCGTTCCGTTCACCAGGGTTGCGACCGGGCCCAGCGCCTGCAGCCGGCCGCCGCGCGGACCGCAGGCGATGGCAAAGTGCACATCGGACATGGCCCCATCGCCGGGGACGCTGAAATCCGCCCATTCCGTCCGTCCGATGCGTGCATTTTGACCGCCGCGGATGAAGAACTGGAGGCCCACCCCGGGGCCGGACACGGCTCGCAGAATCACGCCCACAATCTCGGTCTCCCAGTCGCTGTCGGCGCGACCCACACCCCGGGGCAGCTGCCGACAGGTTGATTGCTCTGCCTGTCGCAACAAGGCGTCAGTTGATCATGATGACTCCGCCCTTGAGTGTCAGCGCGCCACTGCCAGCCACTTCGGTCAGGGGACTCTTGGCGTTCAGCTTGGCTTGCCCCTCGATCGCGATCTCCGCCGACTTGATCGTGATCTTGGCGGGCTCGAGCTTGATGCTGCTCTGCCCCACCTTGAGTTCGATGGACGTGCCGGCCTCGGTGAAGCTCTTGCCAGCCGTGATGGTCACCGTGCGGTCGCCCGTCTTGATCGTCAAGGTGTCACTGCCGGTCTCGATGGTCTCCGTGCGGTCGCCCGTCTTGATCGTCAAGGTGTCATTGCCGGTTTCGATGGTCTCCGTGCGGTTGCCCGTCTTGATGGTCAAGGTGTCATGGCCGGTTTCGATGGTCTCCGTGCGGTTGCCCGTCTTGATGGTCAAGGTGTCATGGCCGGTCTCGATGGTCTCCGTGCGGTCGCCCTTCTTGATCGTGAGGGTCTCGTTGCCCTCGGCGATCGTCGTCGTCCGGTTCTTCCAGATTTCGATCGTCTGGCTGCCATCGTCGGACTCGCTGTTGCCGACGACCAGTTTCTGGTTGTTGTGGATTTCGATCGTCTGGTCGCCCTTGTCCTTCTTCTCAAAGCCGACTTTCAGCGTGTCGTTGTTCTCCACGACGCGGTTGAAGTCCTTCTCGGCGTGGAAGTAGATCTCCTCGCTGTCCTTCAGGTCTTCAAACCGCAGCTCGTTAAAATTCTCGGCCGTGCCCTCTTTGCTGGTGCGGCTCTTGATCCCGCTCTGAGTCTGATTGGCCGGCAGTTCATAGGGGGGCATGTTGTCGGCGTTGTAAACGCGGCCGGTGATGATCGGCCGGTCGGGGTCGCCTTCGAGGAATTCGACGATGACCTCTTGGCCGATGCGGGGGATGTGGATGCCTCCCCACTGTTTGCCGGCCCACAATTGCGAAACGCGGACCCAACACGAGCTGTTCTCGTTCGACGCGCCGTAGCGGTCCCAATGGAACTGGACCTTGACGCGTCCGTACTGGTCCGTCCAGATTTCCTCGCCGTCGGGACCGACCACGATCGCCGTCTGCGGGCCCGAGATGGTGGGCAGGGGTGTCACCCGGGGCGACCGGTAAGGCTGGCTGCTGGGGATCGCCGTCAACTGGCACTCCGCAGGAGTTTCCGGGGCCGTGGTCTCGCCGCTCTCATAGTCGGCCGCCTGCGCCTGGTGCGTGGTCTCGACGATCAGGTACTCGCGATTCTGGTCCTCGCGAAAGTCGTAGCCGGTCAGCGAGAACAGCGCACCGACGGCCAGTCCCAGCGCGTTGCCCCGCCCCTGGACCTGTTCATACTGCCACTGCCGTTCCTCGATGCGGGCCGTCGCGTAGTTCCCGCCGTCCGCGGCCAGCAGGTACTCGCCGGGATAGTCGTAAACCTCATGGCTGGACTGTGGGTGGCTGCGGGACGGGGAGGCCTGCTTGACGACCTTCAGGTTCGCCTTGGGCTTTTCGAAATCAAAGTCATTCAGGCTGACACTGCCTGACTGGACAGCCTGGAACACCGACCACTCGTACACGTGGTCCCGTGTGCGGCGAGCCCGCTCCTGGGGCGGATAGTAGGGCACTTCGGCACAGTCGGGGGCTGCCTCGTGGGCGCCGACCCCGTCCGACAACACCAGCGTGTGCTTGCCCTCTTCGTGACGGAAGTAGTAGTAGATCCCCTCCTGTTCCAGCAGCCGGCTGACGAAAGCGAAGTCCGTCTCGCGGTACTGGACGCAGTAGTCCCAGGTCCGGTAGGTGCCGGTGAGCTTGCTCTCGAAGTCGGTGAAGCCGACGTCGCGGAACACGGCCTGCACGATGTCCGGGACGGTCATGGCCTGGAAGATCTTGCAGTCGGCGGTGCGGGTCAGGAACCACAGCCAGGGCCGGACGGTGGCCTCGTAGCGGGCCAGTCTGCCCCGCATCCCGGCCAAGCGGAACTGGGTCACGTACCCGTGGAAGTGGCGGTGCGACTCCTCCGGCGGCTCGAGGTAGATGTCCAGGGGTTGAGCGAGGACGGCCTGCAGCGGGATCTCCGCGTCTGCGCTGAGCAATTCCAGCTGGATCTCGAACGGCCGCCCCAGCTGTTCGTGGGCCGTCAGGCGATAGAACAGCAGCTTGTCCAACTCCAACGACGTCGTTACCCGAAATGGCCGACCCGTCTGAGTGATCCCCGGCATGGCTGCAAACTCCCTGTGGATCCGACCCTTAGTCCCACTGCCGAGCGGCCAGCACGCCCAGGGCTCCGACCAGCAGCATGGCGGCCAGCGTGTACCCTACGGCGGCCCAGCGGCGATAGCGGCGATGATCGCGGAGGGCGGCGGCCGTCCATTCGACCAATTCGTTCTCGTCAACCAGCTTGTCCAGCACGCCGCGGACAAACGCCTGGCGGTCGCTGCTGGCCCCGGTGGCGGCAAAGTAGCAGCCGCCGAAGAACGTCCGCTCGTCGTCGGCTTGGCGCTGCGGGTCGTACCCAAACCCCTGGCTCAGCACGTCTCCCAGCCGCAGGCCCACCTGACAGCGGACTTTGCACAACAGGCCGTATAATCGCGTGTTGCCGGGATAGCTGAGCGCATCGCGTTCGCGAAACAGCGCGTAAATCCAGTCCTCGAAGGTGCCGCACACGTGGGCGCTGAGCGCGGCCAGTTCCTCGCGGGTCGCGGCCCGGCGAATGTCGAACTTGTGGCCGAACCGCTGCAACATCGCCCGTTCGCGCCCGACGCGGCGGACCAGTTCGCGGAACCCCGGTTCGTCCTCCATCCCCGTGATCATGGCGATCGTCGGCAGCCGCAACTGCAGGGACTGGCGGAGGATCGTCACGTCGTTCTTGATCGCCTGCTGCCACTGCTCGACCTCCGCCGGTGCGGCCTGCAGGGCGGCGAACGGGAGCAGCGTCAGGACGCCATTGGCGCCGCAGACCGGTTGGCGTCCGCGCCGGATCAGCCCGCACAGGTATTTCAAACGCTCGAGCTGTTCGGTGGAATCGCGGCTCGACAAGGCCACCGGCTCGCCCAGCCCGCCGCTCCGCAGCGAGACGCTGGCGGTCACCGTCGGCGCCGGTCGCCGGCTGGCAGTCGGCGGCGGGGCGGCGGCCGCGGGCGGAGTGGCGCGAGGCGTGACGAACTGGTCCAGCATCAGGGTGCCGCCAGCATTCGCCGCCGCCGGTCCGGGTGCCGGTGCGGGGGCAGGGGCCGGGGCGGCTGGAACTTCCGGAGGTTCGAACGCGGCCGGCAGTCCCTCGGCGGCCGGTCCCCCGCGGGCCTTCAGCGCCGCCAAGGCGCTCAGCCAGCCCACTTCGGTGCACACGATGTAGATCCCGTCCGGGTTGGCGTACCAGTGCAAGGGCGCGGGGCCGGCCGGCGCCTGCTGGACGCGAAAGCCCAGCCCCGACGCCTCGAAGAGCGCCCGTTCCCGGTCCACACCGGCCGAACCGAGCACCAGAAACAGGGGCGCCGAATCCAAGGCCAAGCCGTGGTCCGCCAGGGCTTCCAAGCCGGCCTTCCAGGCGTAATCGAGGTCCGGAAAACGCGACCGCTCGCCCTCCAGCCACAACCGCAGCCCCTGGTAGACGACGATCGGAATCACGACGACCAAGGCCACCGCCAGCAGGATCCGCCACCAGGTCATGGCGTGCCGCCACGGTACGCTGGCCGGATCGAGCAGAAAGAACAGCCAGGCGGTGACGACCATCACAGTCAGTCCGACCGCCGTCAGCGCCGCGGCCCGCGCCGGCAACGACCAGCGGGCTGGAGCGGTCAGCCATTTCCAGCGGCCAGGTTTCTCAGGGGCAGGAGCGGTTGCATTCATAGGTCACAGGAACAACGTAAAGTAGACGACATTCCAGGCTACCAGCAGCGCGACGGCCAGCCAGGGCCAGACGACCTGCGACTTGCCTGCCGCGGGCGGCGCACCGGCGATCTCCGGCCCCAGCTGGCTGAGCGCCGGCCGGCCTTGCCCGAGGCGGATGGACAACGCGGCTTGCCGGGCCCAGGTATCCAAGTCCTCCGGCAGGTTGTGCGACTGGATCAGGAATCGGGCGGCCTCCGGATCGCGATACAGGCCGCGGAAGCCCAGGACCGCGCACACGTAGTACACCTCGAGCGCGTCCCGCCGCGACAGCGCGCTGGACTCGGCGGCCCGCAAGTAGAACCGTTCGTTGCACAGCCGGCTGTTGAACAAGGCGACTTCCAGGACGTTGTTGCTCCACCAATCCTGGCCGTCCCAGGGCGTATCGACCAGCACTTCGTCGATCCACGCGACCAATGCGTACTTGGCCGCGTCCCACTCGGGTTCGGACCCGAACATCGCGTCGGCTTGATCGATCAACGCCCGCAGCCGCAGCTGCTCTTCTTGCGGTGAGACGGGTTCACGGCGCGCAATCCGCTCGAGCAACTCCAACGTATGGAGAAAGATCGGATCGACAACGCGGGCAAGTTTGGGAGTCATTTTTCGATCGGCACCGCAAAGAGAGCGAATTGCAGCGTCACCGGCTTGCCGCGGGCCGAAACGACCAACTTGCGTTCGCCCTGCAGCCGGTCGCGGTTCATGATCAACGTATCCCGCAGCCGCAGCGCCAGCGTCTGCGTGTCTTGTACATCCCGCCAGGCCGCCGACGTCACCGCCTGTTTGACTTCATAGTACAGCCAGTTCGCCCGGGCCGGCAGCGCGCGAATCGGACGGTCCATCGGCGCCAGCTGCAGACCTTCCGCCCGCTGGGTGAACAAGTACTCGACCTGCCGGCTGCTGCCGAACTTCCAATCCAATTGACCGGGCGATAGCAGATCGCGGCACTCCTGCACCGAGAGGTCGCCCTTGTCGACGCCGATGAACCACTGCCAGTCGGAATTGAACCACTGCGGCTCGAGCGATACCTGCATGCCCATCCCGACGCCCAGGAAGTACCGCTGCTGGAAGGTGTAATCGCGGACGGCGTACAACAACTGCTCCAGCCGCAGCTTCAACTGGCTGAAGATCCTGGCCAGATCGTCGTGATCGTACCGCGGGATCTCGCCCACGCGCCGCTCGGGACCAAAGATCGACAACTGGCCGACCAGCCGGCACAGCTCGGTGTACGCGGTCAGCGGGTGCACGCCATTGGCAAACGCCAGCACTCCCAGCACGGAATAAGCCTCGTTCAACCGCTCGAGCATGGCGATCCGGTCGGCGTCACCGGGATCGCGCGAGTCGCGGGACAGGCCGCGATTGAGCACCTGCTGGCTCAACACCTCGATCTTCTGCCCCAGCATGTCGTAGATCGCCCGCACGATGTCCCGTTCGAGTCCCGGCCAGGCATCGACGGCCAGGAGCGGCGGGATGTAGCCAGCGTCCAACTGGGGAGCCGCTTCCCCTTCACTGGCCCGCTTGATCCGGGCAATCGGCAGCACTTCATATCCGGCCAGGTCCTGGGTCGACAGCAACAGCCGCACATTCAAGCGGCGGAACTGCAACTCCTTGGCCTTGTTGCTGCGGTTCTCGTCGTCGACCTCCATGCGCGTTTCCAGCCAGCGGGCGTCCCCGGGCGCGCCGGGCCTGAGGACGTTCTCGCGCCCCAGTTGCAGCCGCGGCACACCCACGTAAACGATGACCACCGTTTCCTTGACGAACGCTTCCTCCAAACCCGCTTTCGCGATCCCCACCGCCTGCTTGACGTCCAGCCGTTCGAGCTGCTCGCCGCCCGCCAAGTCGATGACGGTGCCATCCCGCAGCCGCGCCTGCAGGGTGCGGACTTCGAACTGGTTGTTGGCGAGCCCTTCGCGACTGAACTCCAGCGACCGCAAGCCGTAGTTGTACGGATGATTGAACTGTTCCGACGTGTGGGACAGCTCATTCCGATAACGTTCCAGTGACTGCAGGTGCTGGGGCAGCAGGAAGAGCCCTTCGTACCAATGAACGTCTGGGTTCCTCATGGCGATTCCCTGTCCGAGGTTGAGATCCGATGCGTCCGCTCATTCTAGCCCCGCACCGTCGACGCTGGCCATACGTCGCGGGAAAACAATTGTGAAAAGATGCATTTCCGTTGGAAAGCGTTGGGCAGGCAGAATTCGCTCGATCGATATATCCGCTACAACCGATAGTATCACGAGGTGGGAGAATGCCACCGGCTGACGTTCTATGGATCCACTCCAACAGACCTTCAGGTCTTAAGGGATTCGGTGTTGGTCAGGCTCGTGCAGCGGATATTCACTGGAATCACTGCTTGCTTGCTGGCTGCCAGCCACTGGCTGGCTCCGGAGCCGCGCTGCGCGTCTGCTCAGGACTGGGCGCCGCCACAGCTCGTCGCCACACAGCAGACGCCAACCGGCCCGCCGGATCGTGTTCAGCAACCGCTGGTGACCGACCCGGGATTGGTGCTTCATGCGCCGGTCGAGACCCGCGACGGGGCAGGGTATTACGCCTTGGCCCCCAACGTCCAGGCCCTGCCGGGAATCGCGCCTGCGTCACCCTGGCGTCCGACACAAATCGCTTGCCTGCCGGCCGACAGCCCCGAATCGCCCGCCATCGATCCAGGAGCGGCGGAGCTGCTCCCCGAGCCCATCGCCGGCGACGGGATGCCGGAGTCCGTGTTCGGCGACGTGTTGCGGCAGGAGTGGACGGTGCCGGAGCGTCCCGGCTTGTGGGCTTGGCTGCGAGGCCGACGGCGAGGTCTTTCGGAACCGGGGATCGGAACCGAATACGTGACGACTGCGCCGCTGGAAATCGAGATCACCCAGCCGTTGAATGCCTTCCGCGTGCGCATCGACAGCGTGGAGAACTTCACCCCTCCGGATCGTGCCGAGTACCTGTGGGCCCGGCCGAAATCCGAGGGCGGGCGCGGTCCGAATCTGCCCCTGACCGGTGTCGAGTTGGTGGACTATCAGGACCTGCGGTTCAAGATGGAAGTCGGCGGCGAGAAGTTCTCGCTGGGAACCGAGATCCCGATTCGCATCATGGATCCGCTCACCAACGCCAACACGGCCGGGATGGGCGACATGAACGTGACCACCAAGACCGTGTTGTGCGACGGCACGCGCTGGCAGATCAGCCAGCTGTTCCGCACTTATTTCAACACGGGCGCGCCGTCCAAGGGCCTGGGCAACGGCCACATCTCGCTGGAGCCCGGCATGCTGGCGAGATTCAAAATCGACGACCGGACGTACGTGCACAGCGAACTCGATTACTGGTTCCCGATCGCGGGCCATCCGGAACACTCCGGCCAGGTTCTGCGGTGGGGTGCGGGCCTCAGTCGCGTGTGGCGCGATTCCGACTCGCTGGCCCTGATTCCAACGATCGAGATTCTGGGCCTGTCGGCCCTGGACGGGATGCAGTCCAGCCTGATCGACGATGTGGTCGTGATCCGCGACATCGACAGCCGCGTGGGCCTGTGGGCCATTTCCGGCCTGCGGACCATTGTCGATACGGGCGGCGACCTGGGCGTGCTCGAATTCGGCGTGGCGGCCGGCCTGGACCTCGGCTCCAGCGGCTGGTACGACGGGCTGCTGCGGTTCGAGATCCGCCGGCAGTTCTAGCTTCAGGGGGATGTCTGACATCGTCCCTGCTCGGCTCAGGATCGTGCCGAAAAAGCCCCCTCGCGAACAGTGGAACCTAGGCCATGCATGTCACCATTCTGCGTTGTTGCGTTGGTTGGTTTCTGGCTGTCGGCTGCGCCGTTCTTCCGGCAGGGCAGGGGTTGGCCCAAGTTGCGCCCGCTCCGGCCGTGGGCGGCGCGGACAGCCAGCGCACCTTGGACGAGCGGCGCAAGTTCCTGGCTCAGGAACTGATCACCGCCCGGGCCGGCACCTGGATCTTCCCACCCGGCGAGACGCCGCGCATCGTGTGGCGAGACGTGGCCGAAGTCCAGCGACTGGGCGGCGATCCCCAGCTGCGAGTTCGCTGGTTCAACGCCAAGTTGGACGAGTTCCCCGCGCCCGCGGATTCCGGCCGCTGGCTGGCCTGGATCGAGGGCACCGCCCCCAACGGGACTCCGTTTCGCCGCGGGCTGACTCTCTACAGCGTCCCCAAGAACGTCTCCCTGACCTACGCCCCCGACCTGACCGTTGTCCTGCCCCATTTTCCCGGCCCCGAAGCCCCGACCGTCCTGTTGGAGCATCACGCCGAAGCTCTGCGGCTGGCGAACGACCGGCTGGTCCACACGATCATCGACAGCGAGCAAGGGGCGATCTTGGTTGCCGGGCTGGCCGAATTCGAGCCGCTGGGGCGCCCCGCGCGATTCATCGAGTCGGCCACCGTGCTGAACGACGATTATCACTTGGCCTTGAAACTGAAAGTCCAGGGCCTGCAGTCACGGGTCCGCACGCTCCAGCCGCCGCGCCGCCGCGACGCGCCGGCGACCGTGCTGCACGACGGCACGCTGGCCGACGCCGGCATGCGGCCGGACGCCAAGGCCAAGATCGACGAGGTCTGCCGGGCTTGGGCCGAGGACACCGGCGAGCCGTTCGTGACCTTGGTTGCCCGGCGGGGCGTCATCGTCACCCACGAAGCGTTCGGCCGGGACCCCGGCGGCCTGCCCATCACCCGCGAGTACCGCTGCTGGGTCGCGTCGATCACCAAGACGGTCACGGCGTTGCTGTTCAGCCGGTTCGTCGACCAGGGGCTGATCGGCCTGGACGATTCCCTGGCCGCGGTGTTTCCGGACTATCCCCGGAACGATCCCCACGTGCCGACGTTTCGGCAGTGCTTCAACCATACCAGCGGCTTGGCGGGCCTGGGCGACTTGGGCGGCATGCGCCAACCGCACCTGGAGAACGTCATCTTGAACGCCATCGACGTCAACCAGCCGAACGCGACGTACGCCTACAGCGGGATCGGCTTTGAATTGGCGGCCAAAGCGATGGAAATCGTCGGCGGCAAGAGCGCCGTGCGGTTGTACCACGAGCACCTGTTCCAGCCGCTGGGCATGGCCGACGTGCCCATCGGCAACGCCAGTTCGGACGGCGAATTCACGGCCCGTGAACTGGGTGTCCTGGCCCAGTGGGTCGCCAACCGCGGCAGCTACGGCGAACTGGAATTCATCCAGCCTGAGACGTTCGCCCGGCTCCTGCCCGAGCCGTTGCAGGTGGCGGACCACGGCTATATCGAGGACGAGGGGATCGGCCTGCACTGGATCCGGCATCGGAAGCCGGGGGCCGAAGCGAACTCGAAACGCGCGGAGGATTTGCTGTTCAGCCCGCAGACGATCGGCCACGGTTCCTTTTCGGGCTGCATCTTTGTCGTCGATCCGGAGCAGCAGTTGATCATCACCCAAGTCCGCAAGCGGAGCGGTCCGCGCAACGGCGAGTGGTCGGCGCGGTTCTTCCAAGCCGTCGCGGCCGGCGTGGCGAACGAGTAAGCGGACGTCTCTCCCCGAAACCGGTTCAGGCCTCCGGCTCGCGGACCGATAAGGACACCGCCCAGGCCGGGCCGCAGCGTCTGCGGCAAGTTCTTCGAGGGTCTCCAATTCATCCTGACTGTGTGAGCCAGTGGTGCTCGTCGCGATAACAACCGAGCGTTTAGGTCCACTGGGGCTCAACGTGATTCTTCCAAGCACGCTTGACCACATGACCATCGCTCGGCGAGACGGTGCCGATGCGGCCAATCAGCAGCGTCTGTTCCAGGCAATCCAAACGCGACTGCCGTACGGTCGATGCGGATCGTAACCCGCTGGTTCGCCAGTCAGTCAGTGGAACATCTGTGGTCGATCGTGCGGCGGCGGTGGTCACCGCCGCCACGACGGCATCAATGCCATCGAGCCATAGTACCAACACGGGACGCCTCTTGGATCCCGATCCGTCGGTCAAGCGGATGTCGGCGACCCAGAATTCACCGGGCTGGATAGTCATCGTACAACCCTTCGTCTTCCGCCACGTAGCTGTTCAAGAACGCGGCATGATCGCGCACAGATCCGCCCGTCCCGGTAGCAGCCAACGGCGTGATCGTGATCAGCCAATGCCCAGGCCCAACACGGTCCGCCAGCGTCGGAGGCAAGCGGAACTTTTCGCCGGGTTGGAGCTCGATTTCACACGTCAATTGGTCGCTATTCGTGGGCATGTCTTTCGCCTCCGCCTGCTGGGGTTGACACCGACCGTGAGTATACGCGAATCGGGACCGAGGCTCAAGCTTGCGATTGCGGCGCAGGTGGAGTGCGGCCACTTGTTGTCGGACACGGGAGTGCGGAATGCCCGCGGGATGGGGCGGAACGTCTTCTGAGCCGCGCCGCCGCGAGCTGGTGTATTCGACATCGATCACCGAACGCGACGACTAGCGGAACGTCAGGGCGCCGATTGTCGAGGGCGAGAGTCACGATCCGGAAGAGTGCATTTCGCCGGGCGAGTGTACGGTCCGCGACTTGCCGCAGGGACTGGCCAAGGGCACCGCGGTTCGCCACTTTCAAGAACCGGCGGGGCCTGTTACGATAACACCCGCTTTTCAGCTTTGCGGGATGTGTGGAATCAGGAGGGGCCCGGCGGCATGCGCACGATCTACTTGGACTACAACGCGACGACTCCGATTGCCCCCAGTGTGCTGGAGGCGATGCTGCCTTTTTTCCGGGAGCATTACGGCAATCCATCCAGCGGTCATGCGCTGGGACATGCGTGCCGTGAGGCGATGGAGGACGCGCGGGCCAAGGTCGCCACTCTGTTGGGGGCGGACCGGGACGAGATCGTGTTCACGTCCGGCGGCACAGAGAGCAACAATCTGGCGATCTGCGGGACGATGATCCAAGGCGTGCCGGGCGTGGCCGGGCACCTGATCATCTCGTCGATCGAGCATCCGGCGGTGGTCGAGCCGGCGCGGTACCTGGAACGGATGGGCTTTGACCTGACGATTGTCGCCTGCGACTCGCAGGGCGTGGTCAGCCCGGCCAAGATCGAGGCGGCCATCCGGCCCGACACGCGGCTGGTCAGTATCATGCACGCCAACAACGAGACCGGGGTGATCCAGCCGCTCCGCGAGATCTCCGAGGTCTGCCGGGAGCGGCGCGTGCTGTTGCACACCGACGCCGCCCAGACGGTCGGCAAGATCCACGCTTTCGTCCAGGACCTGGGCGTCGATCTGCTGAGCGTCGCCGGCCACAAGCTGTACGCGCCCAAAGGCGTCGGCGCGCTGTACGTGCGGCGGGGCGTGCGGCTGGAACCGGTCCTGCACGGCGCCGGGCACGAAATGGGGCTGCGGCCCGGGACCGAGAACGTCCCTTATATCGTCGGCCTGGGGCAAGCCTGCATGCTGGCCTTTCGCAGCCTGGACGAATCCGCGCCGCGGCTGCAAGCGTTGCGCGACCGGCTGTTGGACCAGTTGTCCCAGGCGATCGGCGAGCGGCTCACGGTGAACGGTCGGCAAGCGGACCGGCTGCCCAACACCTTGAGTGTCAACTTTCCGGACGTGGCCGCCGCAGAGATGATCGCGCGGCTGCCTGAGCTGTGCGTGTCCATCGGTTCGGCCTG
>CAIYOB010001674.1 GCA_903927685.1 uncultured Planctomycetaceae bacterium | reverse complement strand
TCTGGAACGGATCGGCTTTGAGCACGCCCTTGTCCAAATAGTCCGGCAGGAAACCGCCGAGGTCGTCGCGGCTGAACCCGAAGCTCATCTGCGTCAGGTCATTGGTGCCGAACGAGAAGAACTTGGCCGTCTTGGCCATCTGGTCGGCCAGCAGGCAGGCCCGCGGAATCTCGATCATCGTGCCGTACAGGCAATCGACCTTGACGCCGGTGGCCTTCTCGACCTCGGCCTGGACGCGGTCGAAGATGACCTTGGTGATATCCAGTTCCTTGACGTCGCAAGTGACCGGGACCATCAACTCGGGCTTGGCGTTCTTGCCCGCCTTGATCAGCTCGGAGGCGGCCTCGAAGATCGCCCGGACCTGCATCTCGGTAACCTCGGGATAGGTGATGCCCAGGCGCACGCCACGATGCCCCATCATCGGGTTCGATTCGTGCAGCGCTTCGCCGCGCTTGCGAACATCCTCCGGGCTGATGCCCAGGGCCTTGGCCAACTCGGCCTGCTTCTCGGCGCCCTGCGGCACGAATTCGTGCAACGGGGGATCCAACAGGCGGATCGTCACGGGCAGGCCGTCCATCGCCTCCAGCGTCGCCTTGATGTCCTTCTTGACGAACGGGAACAGCTCGTCGACCGCCTGCTTACGTTCGGCCGGGCTGCCGCTGAGAATCATCTTTCGCAGGACGAACAGCGCGTCGTCGGAACCGGCTCCGTAGAACATGTGTTCGGTGCGGAACAGGCCGATGCCTTCGGCGCCGAAGCTGCGGGCGACCTTGGCGTCGTCCGGCGTGTCGGCGTTGGTGCGGACGCCCAGCGTGCGGAACTTGTCGACGATCTTCATGAACTCCTGAAACCGCGGGGTCTCGGAGGCGTCGATCATCGCCAGCGCGCCCTGGTAGGCGCGGCCGCGGGTGCCGTTCAGCGTGATGGTGTCGCCTTCCTTGAGCGTGACACCGCCGGCCGTCATCGTCTTGGCGGCCATGTTCAGCTTGATCGCGCCCGCGCCGACGATGCAGCACTTGCCCCAACCGCGGGCCACCAGCGCCGCGTGGCTGGTCATCCCGCCGCGGGCCGTGAGGATCCCCTGCGCCGCCCGCATGCCCTCGACGTCTTCCGGGTTGGTCTCTTCGCGGACCAGGATCACCTGCTTGCCCTGCTTGGCCCACGCCACGGCGTCGGCCGAGGTGAACACGATCTGGCCGCGGGCGCCGCCGGGGCCGGCGGGCAGACCGGACACGAACGCTTCGGCCTTCTTTTCGGCCGCCGGATCCACGATCGGATGCAGCAGTTCGTCCAATTGGGCCGGCGCCACGCGAGTCACGGCGGTCCGTTCGTCGATCAGCTTCTCGCCCAGCATGTCCATGGCCATGTTCAGAGCCGCGGTGCCCGTCCGCTTGCCGTTGCGGCACTGCAGCATGTACAGCTTGCCTTCCTGGATCGTGAACTCGATATCCTGCATGTCCTTGTAGTGCTGTTCGAGCTTGGTGCGGATATCGTACAATTCCTTGTACAGCCCCGGCATTCCCGTTTCCAGCGACTCCAGGTGCTTGTTCTGGTCGTTCTTGGTGGACTCGTTCAACGGGTTCGGCGTGCGGATGCCGGCCACGACGTCTTCGCCTTGAGCGTTAACCAGCCATTCGCCGTAGAACTTGTTCTCGCCCGTCGCCGGGTTGCGGCTGAACGCCACACCGGTGGCCGAGTGGTCGCCCATGTTGCCGAACACCATGCTCTGCACGTTGCAAGCCGTGCCCCACTCGTGCGGAATGCCTTCGATCTTGCGATAGGACACGGCCCGCTTGCCGTTCCAGCTCTTGAACACGGCGCCGATCGCGCCCCACAACTGCTCCATCGGCTCGTCCGGAAACGGCTTGCCCAGCACGTCCTTGACCTTGGCCTTGAACTGTTCGCACAGCTTCTTCAGATCTTCTGCCGTCAACGCCGTATCGGCTTCGACGCCCTTGGCCTTCTTCATGTCGGCCATCAGGTGTTCGAGTTGCACGCGGATGCCCTTGCCTTCGGCGGGCTCGAGGCCTTCCGCCTTTTCCATCACCACGTCCGAGTACATCATGATCAAGCGGCGGTAGGCATCGAACACGAACCGTTCGTTGCCCGTCTTCTTGACCAAGCCGGGGATGGTGGCCGAGCACAGGCCGACGTTCAGCACCGTTTCCATCATGCCGGGCATCGATTTGCGGGCGCCCGAGCGGCAGGACATCAGCAGCGGGTCGGCCGGATCGCCGTACTTCATTCCCATCGCCGCTTCGGTCTTCTTCAGGGCGTCGAGCACATCGGTCTTCAGGGACTCCGGAAAACGGTTCCCTTCTTGCAGGTAGACCGTGCAGAAATCGGTGATGATCGTGAACCCGGCGGGAACGGGCAGATTCAGCTTGGCCATTTCAGCCAGATTGGCGCCCTTGCCGCCCAGGGTGTTCCCCATGCTAGCGTCGCCTTCAGTTCCTTTGGGACCAAAAAAATACACAAACTTCTGAGCCATGACCTTTTGTCCTTCGACTTGGCAAAAAGAGGAACGCGAAATGGCCGGAAACCCGCTCGAGACTGGAGAAAAACATCTCCAACAGCCGCCAGGCAGCGGGCACGGTCGGTGTGGTTAGAGCGGAACAATTTACCAATGGACCCCGCTGTCGTCTAGGGGACGCGGACCGTCGGGCCGCGCCGTCGGCCCGCGGAGCAGCGGGGCCGAGAGTAGAGAATCTACCATCGGCAGGAAAATGCCGGAACTTGCAGACGTCCCGCCGGAATTGTGAAGTTCTCGCGAAGCCGCGTGGCGTTGCTGCCCACGGTCGACGCTGGCGAGGGCGGCTACTTGCCCGCCGTCTCACGGATTTCAAGGTCCTTGAACATCACGTGCATGACGCAACCGGAGTGCATCTGCAGGGCAAAATGGCCTTCGGCGCGGCTGGGATCGTCCCGGAGTTCCGCGCTCTTGACCCCGTTGACCGTGACGACCACGTTGCCGCCGTGCGCGTCGATCACCATTTCATTCCACTGGTCGTCCTTCGTGTACGAGGCTTCCAGGGCGTCCGCAGGCTTGCTGACCCAACCCCGGCCGTAGCTTTCGTAGATCCCGCCCACACCGCTCTTGATGCGTCCCACCTGGACCTGCAGGCCGTTGGCCTGCTCCGGCGCCTTGATGATCGTGCGGATGTAGAACCCGCTGTCGCCCGACAGGCATTTGAACTTGAACCGAACCGTCCCGTCACGGTAGGTCTTGTCGCTGACCAGCAGTCCGTACAGTTTTTCGTTGTTCGCCCGGCCGACAAATGCGCCGTCCTCGACCGTCCACTGGCCGTCCCCCACGGGGTGCCAGCCGGCAAGCGTCCGTCCGTCCAGCAGCGGTTTCCAGTTCGCGCTGTCGTCCGCAGCGGCGACTGGTCCGACCAGCAGGCAGAGGGAAATGGCCAGCCAAACCAACGATGTCGTGCATTTTCGGCTCATGGAATGCTCCTCGCAGGGGAAAACGGTTGGAATGCCGCAGTGGCGTGGACCATCATCGTACCCTGCAGCCTAGCCGTCGAGAAGTGCGCGGCGCGGGCGTTGATGGGGTACTGCCCGGGCCTCCGTCGTAGGCTAAGATACGTGTGTCGTGAGGTTCCCGAGGAGATGGAGACTATGCCCAAATACGTATACGAGATCGTCACCGAAAATGGTCAGCCCGGAGAACGCTTCGAGTTGTTCCAGCGCATGGACGACGCGCCACTGACGATCCATCCCGAGACCGGCCAGCCGGTGAGGCGCGTGTTCCTGCCGACCTGGATCGCGGGCAAGACGGCGCCGATGAACACGGATCGAGCGCTGGCGGACGACAAGAAACTGGAACGGATGGGATTCACCAAGTACGTCAAGACCGAGAACGGCTACGAGAAGACCGTCGGCAGCGGACCGGATTTGAAGCGGAAGAAAAGCTGAAGGAAGCGCCCTGTTCGTTTCAGGTTTGCCCCAGCGAATGAAGGTGTCAGCGAATCGTTGGCGGGGATTCGTTGAATCCTTCATTCGTTGGGACCAACAGCCTGACCACTTGCCGGGTAGCGTCCGATTCGCACCGGTGGGCTAACGCCCGACCGTTCGCCAAGTTGTGCGGGTCCCGGCAGGGGCAGCCGAGCGGACTACAGTGCCGAACCGCCGGCTTCACCGGTTCGGATTCGGACGGCGTTGTCCAGGCTGTAAACGAAGATCTTGCCGTCGCCGATGCTGCCAGTCTTAGCCGCCTTGACGATCGTCTCGATGACTTTGTCGGCGTCTTCCGACGAGACCGCGACTTCGATTTTCAACTTGGGGATGAAGTCGATCGTATATTCGGCACCGCGATAGGTCTCGCGTTGGCCTTTTTGCCTGCCAAAGCCGCGGACTTCCGTGACGGTCATCCCGTGAAAGCCCTGCTCGACGAGGGCCGCCTTAATGTCGTCCAGCTTGTGGTGCCGGACAATCGCCTCGATTTTCTTCATCGTCTCCCGTCCTGTCTGTTGTTCTGGAACTTGACTCCACGACACTCGATGCTAGTTGCAAGCTCTGTGCCAATGCTAGCCGCGTTTGCAACTCGGCAACGCCCGATCGGCTTTCTTGGGCCGAATTGGCGGATGTCCCGTGAAATGGCCTCGATCTGAAAACACGGCCGCACGGCGCAGGTGCGTGTTTTTTGGGCTGGACTGCCTGTCGCGAAAGCAGCTGCCAAAGCTCTCGGACCCGCGCTTTACACGCGCCGGACGATACGACATACTACCGCAACTCTAGCCAGTCTATCTACCGGTCTGGTGGGCGAATGCCGCATTTCTTGAGCGGGACAAACGTGAGCGAAGGGGCGCTGGCATGGTTCGGCTGTCGATGAACGAGTTGACGACCCTCCGCTGGTCGTTCGACGAAGACGTGCGGCACTACGCCGCGGCGGGGTTTCAGGCGATTGCCGTCTGGCGGCAGAAGATATCGGACTTTGGCGAACTGAAATCGCTCGAATTGCTCGACGAAGCGGGGCTGGCCGTATCGGCGGTCCTGTGGGCCGGCGGGTTCACCGGCAGCGATGGGCGGTCTCACAAGGAGAGCATCGAGGACGCGTTGGAAGCCGTCCAGCTGACCGCCGATCTAAAGGCCGGTTCTCTGATCGTCTATTCAGGCTCGCGTGCCGGCCATACGCACAACCACGCCAAGCGGTTATTCCGGGATGCTGTTGAGGCTCTGTTGCCGCAGGCGGAAGGCAGCGGCGTGACGCTGGCTATCGAGCCGATGCATGCCGGCTGTGCGTCCGGTTGGACCTTCCTGACCAATTTGGACGAGACGCTTGAATTGATCCGCTCGTTCGGCAGCCCGAACGTCAAATTGGTGTTCGACGCGTATCATTTCGGGCATCTGCCGGGGATCGTCGAGCGTCTGCCCGAGTTGTCGCCGTGGATCTCGCTGGTCCAGCTGGGCGACGCCAGGCGGCCGCCGTGCGGTGAGCAGAATCGGTGCCGGCTGGGCGCGGGTTTGCTGCCGCTGCAGGCGATCATGGCGGCGCTGCTGGCCAGCGGCTACGCGGGCGACGTCGACATTGAGCTGATGGGCGAAGACCTCGAGGACCCGGACTACGCGGAGCTGCTGGGGCACTCGCGACGCGTGGCGGGCGAGCTGCTGGGGAGCGGCATGAAGACCGGTGGGCCGGAAGCGTAGCGTCGATCGCCTAATGCCGCCGTCAACCCTGGAGGTTGGCGCGCCCGGGGTCGAACGCAGCGAACCCCCAGAGGCGAAAACTGGGGGCTCGCCACTCGTACCTCGTGGCTCGACCCCAGGCACGACTCCCGCCATTCTAAGTCTTGACGGCGCACTCGCCGGCAGGGCACTGGTCCTGCAGCCAGCGGATTTCAGCGGCGATGCCGTCGGCCAGGGTGGGCACGCGCAGCGATTGGGGCAGCACGGTCCAGGCGTACGTTTCGATTTCCAGGTGATGCAACTCGGGGCAGTGCCGCACGGCCTGCAGGCAGGTTTGAATCTCGCGGCCTGAAGTGGACAGCAAGCCAAATCGCTCGATGTAGATCGGTACGTGGAAATGGACTCGCCATTGGCCCACGAGTCGCTGCGTCTGGGGCGCCTGGAATGCCAACGGCAGGTCCTCGAAGAACTCCGGGCCGGTTTCTTCGTCAAGCCGCACGCAGGTTTGATGGAGATAGCGAGGCTCCTCGAACCCTCTCAGTTGCTCCAGCGCAGGCGGCCGTTCTGCCGCATCCAGTTCATCCAGCGGCAGGACGACCGCGGAGGATACTTGGACCTTGCCGATTCCGATGCCTGCGGCCCGATAGCGGCAAATCGCCTCGGCCTGGTCCTCGAACATCACCGCCGCGTGGCAGATATCGTGACACACGCGAACGTGGCGTCGAATCCGCCGTTCATCCTGACCGGGCAACAGATGCCGCTCAAAAAAGGAGACAACATCCGGACTTCGCTGCAGCGTGCAACCGGGTTCGGGTTCCAGGCACACGTAGATCAAGCGCCCTGTGTCTTGCTCCAGGCGTGCCAGGTGCTCGGCGAGCGTCGCCAGCTGGGCTCCGCACACCGCCAGTTCGTCGGCCGTCGGCGGCGGATCACCCCACTGGAGAGGCAAGGTCGAGATGCTCCCCTCCAGGCCCGGCGGCAGCAACTGGTGCTGGATCGCGGCCAGGTCCAAGGTGAATTCGAGCCGCGCCGGCTCGCGCCACGTCGGTTGATACACCTGGTGCTTGACCACGGCCTGATGGAAATCGCCGTACGGAAACCCGTTGATCGTGAACGGCATCAGCCCCGCGTCTGCGAGCCACCCTTGAAACTCGCCCAAGCGTTCGTCGTGCCGCAGGCTGCGGGCGGCGGCAGCGCTCAGCCACAGGCCGATCCCCAGCGGCGCGGCGGGGCTGACGAGCTGCTTGACGGCGCAAGCGTGTTGCTCCAGATTAGTGCGGGTCTGGTCGAGATCCGCGCCCGCATGGACGTTCGTGCAATAGCCCAGTCGAAATGTCATGGCGTTGGCAAGCCCGGCAGATGGCCTATAATGAGTGGACGCAAGCACTTCCCGCCAGACGCGGGAGACACTAAGACGTCGGGAAAGGACACGCGTAGTGAAAACGGCAACCCTGGACGAACTCGTCGAGGATTTTGAGTTCCTGGATGCCTGGGAGGACCGCTACCGGTACATTATTGAGCTGGGCGACGAATTAGAACAGATGCCCGACAGCCTCAAGGTCGAAGAGCATCGAGTCCAGGGTTGTGTCAGCAATGTCTGGTTGGTCCTCGACGTCGAGCCGGGCGATCCGCCGCGGATCCGGTTCATCGCCGACAGCGACTCGCAGATCGTCCGCGGGCTGGTGTCGATCCTGTTGATGCTGTGCTCGGGCCGCACGGCTCAGGAAATCCAGGCTTTGGACATCGAGAGCATTTTCGAGCGGCTGGAGTTGGGCAAGCACCTGAGCCGTTCGCGCAGCAACGGCCTGCATTCGATGATCAAGCGAATCCGCCGCTTGGCCGAGGAGCAGGCTGCGTAGCGATTCGACCAACGCCGCAATTACCGCCGCACGTCATGGGGCGACCTGATGTACTTCAATTTTTCCTGTACCAACTGCGGCAAGACGCTGAAAGTCCGCGAAGAGCTTGCCGGCCGCAAAGCCAAGTGCCCCTACTGCCGGTCGGCCGTGGCGGTGCCTGACCATGCTTCGCCGGAGGAAGGTCCCGGGGAC
>CAIYOB010001673.1 GCA_903927685.1 uncultured Planctomycetaceae bacterium | reverse complement strand
TTTAACCCCAGGGCGGTCCGAAGGTTCCGCGCCTGCCCAGGTTCCCAGCGATGGGAGTTCACGCTGCGACCTGTGCATCATGATGCACTTCTTGGGCGTCAAGTCAAGAAACATTGCCGAAGAACTCTTCCAAGCGGACAAAGACCTCGTGGTCGGCCGCGTGGCGGCGGACCTCCAGCACGTCGTCCAACTTTTCCATCTGCCGAATCAGCTGCTCCAGCCGCTGTTCCTCCTGGACTCGCAGCCAGATCCGGCTGCGCGCTCCGTCGCCGATCGGCATGCACAAGATGCCGTCGACGTTGAACGCCCGTCGGGAAAACAGGCCGCAAACGTGGGACATGACGCCCGGATGGTTCCGAACGGTCAGTTCCAGGACCGCAGGCGACAGAGTTCGGGCACTCGGGGTCTGCGTATCACGCGCAAGTGTCAACATTGGTTTCTCCTTCCAGCATCTCGCTGTTGGCGGCGCCCGGCGGCACCATGGGGAACACGAATTGGCTGACGTCGATGGGGGCATGAATCAGACAGGGCCCGGGGCGGGAGACGGCTTCCTCCAGGGTCCCGAGAATGTCGTCGTTCGCGGCCAGATCATACGCCGGCATCCCAAACCCGGCGGCGATCTGGGGGAAATCGACGCTGGCCCGGAAACCGGACGCGAAGAACCGCTTGCCGTAGAACAGGTCCTGCTGTTGGTGCACCAACCCCAACGAATTGTTGTTCAGCACCACGATCTTGGCGTTCACATCCTCCTCGACGGCCGTCACCAGTTCCTGGATGTTCATTAACAGGCTGCCGTCGCCGCTGAAGCAGACCACCGTCCGCTGGGGGCAAGCCAACGCGGCGCCGATCGCGGCCGGCAGCCCGAAGCCCATCGTGCCCAGGCCACCCGAAGTCAACAGCTGGCGGGGCCGCCGGAACGGATACGCCTGGGCGGTCCACATCTGATGCTGGCCCACGTCGGTGGTCACGATCGCGTCGTCGCCCGCCAGCCGTGCCGTCTGCAGGATCAGCCCATAGGGCATTCGCGGATCCGTGGCTCCCGGGGTGACCAAGGGGTGCTTCTGCTTCAGTTCTTCGATCCGGGCCAGCCACTGCGGCCGAGTCGCCGGGCGCACGCGCGGCAACAGGGCCTGGAGCACCTGTCCCACGTCGCCCGTGATCCCCACGTGCGCCGTCTTAAGCTTGTCCAGTTCGCTGCGATCGATGTCGATGTGGATGATCTTGGCGTGCGGGCAGAACTGGGCGACTTTGCCCGTGGCCCGATCATCGAACCGGACGCCGGCCGCGATCAGCAGGTCGCACTCCTCCAACGCCATGTTCGTGTACCGCGCCGCGTGCATGCCCAGCATGCCCAAGGCGCGAGGATGATCGCAGGGCACGGCGCCCAGGCCCATCAAGGTCATCGTGGCCGGGATCGCCGCCTGGTCCGCCAACGCGGTGGCCAACAGACTGGCGCCCGCGTGGATCACGCCGCCACCCAGGTACAGCACGGGCCGCTGGGCGGCATTGATCATCGCCGCCGCCCGCTCGATCTCGGCTTCGTCCGCCGCCGGCGGCGAGTCCGGCCGCGCCGGATCGGGCCAGGTGTCGAACTCGACCACTTCGTTCTGAACGTCTTTGGGCACGTCGATCCACACCGGGCCGGGACGCCCGGAGGACGCGATCCGGAAGGCCTCCGGAACGATCTCCAGCAATTCGGCCGCAGACCGCGCCAGGAAGTTGTGCTTGGTGATGGGGATGCTCAGGCCGTACGTGTCGACTTCCTGAAAGGCATCCGTCCCGATCATCGCCTGCGGAACCTGGCCCGAGATGCAGATCAGCGGAATCGAATCCAGTTTGGCGTCCGCCACCGCGGTCAGGACATTCGTGGCTCCCGGGCCGGAGGTGGCGAAGCAGACCTCGGGCCGGCCGGTCACGCGGGCCAAGCCCTGGGCGATAAAGCCTGCCGCCTGTTCATGCCGAGCCAGTACGTGGCGGATCTGGCGACTGTGCGACAGGGCGTCGTACAACGGCAGGTTCGCACCGCCGGGAATCCCGGCGATGGTGTGAATGCCCTGACGTTCCAACAGGCGGACGATCGCCTGGGCGCCGGTCGAGCGGATCATCGCAATGTTCCTTTCTTGGCTGCCGGGGGGCGAGTCAGCCGGCGGGGTCAGGGTGCCAAAAAAGGAAAACCCCCGCCGGCGTGTCGCGCCGGCGGGGGTTGATGATGGTCCGGATTTTGGTGTCCGATTGACCCCCTACGACGCGACGCCGTTAACAACGACGCCGACTAGAATCACGACGCCCAGCAGCACCGCGGGGGTGAGCAGCAAAGCCAAGCTAGGGTGAAAGTCGCGATTCATGGGGTTTCAACCGACCAACAAATCTCTCTGAACAACTCGCTTTTATATACCTGCTACGTTTATCGGCGTCAAGCGGGCAGCGGCTTGATGCGCAGACTTGCCGTCGCCACACGGTGGCTGCTGGCAGGGTGGCTGGGGTCGAGCCGCGAGGGACGAGTGGCGAGCCCCCAGTCTTGCATCTGGGGGCTCGCTGCACTCGCCCCCAGGCACCCGAAGATCTAGCTCGCTCACGGCTGCCAGTTGCGGCAATGGTCGGCAAAATCGGCGTCGAGGTCGGGCAGGCGATGGCGGAGGCGGCGGCTCATCAGGCCCGGGGGCGTGAGGGCCTGCAAGTCGGCCAGGTACCGCTGCAGTTCCTCGCGGGCTTCCGGCGGTCCGTGCAGCAGGAAATGGACCCAGGTCCAAGCTTGGCGATACCGGGTCCGCGTCATCTGGCTGACTTCGCGGATCTGCTCCAGGTCTTCCAGGCGGGCCGTCTGCCCGAGGTACGAGTTCCACTTGACGTACTTGTGATGCGGGTGGCCGGCCGCCCGCTGGCTCGCCTCGACCTCAAAGTACTCGGCCAATCCTTCGTCCAGCCACAGCGGCGTCACTGGCAAGGCGGCGTTCAGCAGGGCGTGCGTGCATTCGTGCCGCAAGTCGATTTCGAAATCATCGCCGTCATAGGCGAAAACCATGCCCAGTCCGCGGTCCTTGATGAACAGCGCTTTGCGGGCCGGAGCTTCCGGAAAGTACTGCTTGACATAGCCCTGGTAGGTGCTCTTGTTGTGGAACAGGAACACGTGAACCACATCCCGCGAGGGTTGCAGCCCCAACAACCGGGTGAGGTCTTCCTCCAGCCCGGGCATGCTGCCCAGCAACGGCTGGTATTCCGCCAGCGGGAAATCCGCGTGGCACAGGAATTGGCCGGCCTGGTACTCGTCCGGCCAGCGGGCCATTTCCGCCCCGGAGGTCCAGCCAGCGCCGATCAACAGCGCCGCCAGCGTGAACCACCGGACCAGCCTCGGGCGCGGGATTCGCCCGGCGACGGAAGCACGCACCGAAACCCGAAGCGCCAGCGAGAGGGCCGTCAGCGAGAAGGCCGCCAGCGAGTTGGCTGCAAGCGAGAGCGACGCCAGCGAGGAGGGTGCCCGCCGCGAGGAGGCCGCCCGCAAGGTATGGGACATTCGGATTTCGGGTTGGGGATTTGGTTCGGGTTTTAGATTTGAGATTTGAGATTTGAGATTTGAGAATCGGATTTCAGATTTGAGATTTCGGATCCCGGATCCCGGATTTCAGATCTCAGATTTCAGATCTCGGACCTCAGGTTTTCAGATCTCGGATTTTCAGATTCTCTTCCGGCCGCTCGCGTCTCAGGCGGCAGCGCGGCGTTTGAACAGGCCCGCCAGCAGGCCGCGCGGCTTGGCCTTGTACCGCCGCACGCCGATCGGAGCGCCGTTGGCGACGGCCGCCGGATTGCGGCAGCACAGGTCGTCAGCCACGTCCTCGCCGACCAGTTGTTTGGCCCGTTCGTAAGCCTGCTTCATCAACGGCCGCCGGGCATTGTGCCCGTGGGCGTCGGTCGCCAGGAAATGGACCAGGCCCTCCTCCAGCATCCACTCGGACAGTTGTTGCGACGCCGGACCGAAGGTGCCCAGCAGGCTGCCGCAAGTGACTTGCATCAGGCAGCCGCGGTCGACCAGCGGCGCCAGCAACTGCGGCTGTTTGAGCAGCCCCTGGTTCCGCTCCGGATGGGACAGGATCCCCGTCAAGCCCGCGCGGCGCAGGCTTTCCAGGACGTCCTCCAAGGGGAAGTACAATTCGTGCGGCAGTTCGAGCAGCACGTGCTTGCCGCGGTCCGCCAGGGTCAATACTTCCCCGCGGCGGAGTTTCTCCACCATGTCGGGCTCGATCCGCACGTCGGCGCCGGGCAGGACGCGGAGGGCGATCCCGTGCGCGTCGAGGGACTGCTGCAGTTCGCTGGTGCGGGCCCGGATCGTTTGACCGGTGTTGTGCGCAAAATTGCCCAGCTGGTGCGGCGTGACGACGATGGCCCCGATGCCGTCGGCGACGGCCAGCGCGGCCATCTGCAGCGACTGTTCCCAAGATTGGGCGCCGTCATCGATTCCGGGAACCAGATGGCAGTGGATGTCTACGAAGGGAATGTCTGCGAAGGCCTGGTTGTCGAGCATCGCGATTGTCGCCTCCTGCCTAGCGTTGCCAGCGGGGATGAAGCGCGGGGAGTATAGCGAGTCGCACCAGCCGGTCAAGAGAAATCGGGCTGCCCGCGGCCAGGCGCCAGCAGTGCCTGCAGGCCCGAAGTTATCCGCATTGACCCGCCGTACCCGCTCCGCTATTGTGTTGCGCTTGTCGTTCTTTGGCCCGACAGTTGAGGTGCAGCGCCGGTGAAGTACGCAGCGATCGGTCCTATCGCAGTCCATTATCCCGAGCGAGTCGAAACGAACGAAGAACTCAAGCGGGCGTATCCCGGTTGGGACATGGACTTGATTTACGAAAAAACGGGGATCGCCGCGCGGCACATCGCGGCGGCGGATGAATGCGCCTCGGACCTGGGGGTGGCCGCCGCCCAAAAGCTGTTCGCCCAGCACGGGATTGATCCGCACAGCATCGACTTCCTGCTGCTGTGCACGCAGACGCCCGATTATCCGCTGCCGACGACCGCGTGCCTGCTGCAGTCGCGGCTCGGCCTGCCCACCTCGGCCGGCGCGCTCGACTTCAATCTGGGCTGTTCCGGCTTCGTCTACGGTCTGGCCCTGGCCGACGGCTTGATCCGGCTGGGCTCGTGCCGCCGCGTGCTGCTGATCACGGCCGAAACGTACTCGAAGTACATCGACCCGAACGACCGCAGCCTGCGGACGATTTTCGGCGACGCCGCCGCGGCAACGCTGATCGAGGCCGCCGATGCGCCGGCCCTGTCCGGCTTCAAGTACGGCACCGACGGCGAGGGGGCCGACACGCTGATCGTCGGCAGCGGCGGAGCCCGGCCCGCCAAGGATGCGATTCGTCCACGGCATCGGAAGCGTTGGCCCAGCGCCCTGTACATGGATGGGCCGAGCTTGATCAGCTTCACCGTCGCCCAGGTGCCCAAGCTGATCGACCAGATCCTGGAAGTCGCCGGGGTGGGCGAACGCGACATTGATTTGTACTTGCTGCACCAGGCCACCAAGAAGATGCTGGAACAGTTGCAGCAGCGGCTGGGCATCGGCGAAGACCGCATGCCGGTGTTGCTGGAACAATGCGGCAACACCGTGTCCTCGACGATCCCGATCCTGATCGAAGATCTGCGGCGGCAGGCGCGGATCCGCCCGGGGACTCGCAGCCTGCTGGTCGGGTTCGGCGTCGGCTGGTCCTGGGCCGGCTGCGTCTGGCAGGAGACCTGGGCCGGCCACTTGAAAACACAACCTTGACGAGCCTGCCCGAAGAGCAAGGCAACATACCGATGGGACGCTATCTGGCGGGAGTCGATGTCGGCACCTCGGGAGCGCGCTGTTCGCTGTTCGACTTGCACGGGACGCGAATTGTCAGCGCGGGCTGCGAGTACGGGGCGAGTTATCCGCAGCCGGGCTGGGTCGAGCAGGATCCGCAGCTGCTGATCGCCCAGACGATGGAGGCCTGCCGCGCGGCACTCGGCCAGGCGGCCGTCGATCCGCGGGAGATCGCGGCGATTGGCTTTTCCGCCCAACGCTCGGTGACCTGTCCCGTCGGCGCCGACGGGACGCCGGTGCGCTGGCTGATCTCGTGGCAGGACGCGCGGACGGGGGCTCAGGTCGAGCAGCTTCGCCGCCAGATCGATGCCGCCGAGTTCCAGCGGATCAGCGGGCTGCCCTTGGGCACCACCTGGATCCTGACCAAACTGTTGTGGATGCGGGACCAGGAACCGGCCTTGTTCGCCCGCACCCAGCGGTTCGTGCAGAACCAGGACCTGGTGCTGCGAGCGTTCGGCGCGGACGATTATTTCACCGATACCTGCTGCTGCGCCTTTTACGGCACCTGGGATGTCAGCCGGCTGACCTGGAACGCGCCGCTGCTGGACCGGCTGGGCCTGGCCGCGAACCAGTTCGGCAAACCGACCCCGGCCGGTACGCAGGTAGGGGAGATCGGAAACGCGGTGGCGCAACAGACGGGTTTCGCGCCCGGCACGCCGCTGTGCCTGGGGGCCGGGGACCAGAACTGCAGTGTCGTCGGTATGGGCGCGATCCGCGCGGGGCTGGGCACCGTCACGCTGGGCACGGCCGGCCTGGCGATCCTGTGCGCGGACGCGCCCGTCGCCGGCTTTGACGGCATGATGGTCACCAACCATGCCGTGCCCGGACGCTGGCAAGTCGAGGGCTTGTCGAATGCCGCCGCTAGTTCACTGCGCTGGTTCCGGGACGTGGTGGGAACTCACGAGCGGGAACAGGAAGCGGCGGGCGGGCGGCCGGCTTATCAGGCGTTGGATGAACTGGCCGCCGGTGCCCCGCCGGGCAGTCGCGGCTTGCTGTACCTGCCCTACCTGGCCACGGCGGCGACGCCGCATTGGAATGCCGACGCCCGGGGCGCGTTCCTGGGGCTCTCGTTCGCGCATGGCCGCGGCGAGTTGACGCGGGCGGTCATGGAAGGCGTGGCCCTGGAGATCCGCGACATCCTGGAACAATGGCATCGCGCCGGGATGCCGGTGGACGTCCTGCGGATCGGCGGCGGCGCGGCGCGGTCGCCCGTCTGGCGCCAGATCCAAGCCGACGTTTACGGGCGGCCCGTCGAGACGTTACGCTGCGACGATTCGACCGGCCTGGGCAGCGCCCTGCTGGGCGGCGTCGGGGCCGGCGTCTTTCACTCGATCGAAGAAGGCGTCGCCGCCATGGTCCACCCGTGCGGCCAACTGGAGCCCGATCCGGACCGGCACCGGTTGTACAACGAGCTGTACGAAGCCTACGTCCGCGCCTATCAGGGGCTGGACCAGAGCGGCACGTTCGCCGCCCTGGCCGCACTCCAGCGGCCGTAGTGCGTTGTTCAAGCTGAGAATTGGGGTTGGGTGGCTGGGGTCGAGCCACGAGGTACGAGTGGCGAGCCCCCAGTTCTTGCCACTGGGGGCTCGCTGCGCTCGACCCCAGCCACCCCTGCAATCATGAGTCCTTAACTCGTAACATTCGTTGCTCGGACGCCGGCCTGCGCCGGCACATGATCCGCTCTCGGACGCGTGCTATAATCCAAGGCGTCAGCGAGGCCGCTCGCTGGCCCAAACGCCCACGCTCGCCCCCCACAAGGAACCTGTCATGCAACGCAGAGACTTTTTGCAGACGACCAGCGGATTGCTGGCCGCTTCGGCTTGGGCGGGAACCGCCGCCTCCGTCCTGCCGGCCGCCGCCGGTGAAGCCCCACCGCAGGCGCCCGCGGCTCCGCAGCTCGCGCCGCGTTTTGGCGACGCCCGGGACTGGTGGTTCCAGCGCCGCTTCGGGATGTTCGTCCACTGGGGCTTGTATGCGATTCACGGCTGGCACGAGCAGGAGCAATGGCGGCGGCGGATTCCGCGCGGCGAGTACGTCCAGCTGGCCAGCCAATGGAACCCGGTCAAGTTCGATCCAGACCAGTGGCTGGACCTGGCCGAACGCGCGGGGATGAAGTATCTGTGCGTCACGACCAAGCACCACGACGGATTCTGCTTGTTCGAATCCAAGCACACCCAGTACCACAGCGTCAACACGCCCTACGGCCGGGATGTGATCAAGCTGCTGGCCGACGCCTGCCACCGCCGCCAGTTCCCGTTGTGCCTGTACTATTCGATCGCCGACTGGCACCAGCCGAACTACCCCAACCAAGGCCGCCACCACGAGCTGCCGCCACAGGCCGGCGACCAGCCGGACCTGCTGAAGTACGTCGAGTACCTCAAGGCCCAAGTGCAGGAACTGTGCACCAACTATGGCGAGATCCACGGCTTCTGGTGGGACATGAACGTCGACAAGCACGTCGACCGCTCGATCAACGACCTGATTCGCCGGCTGCAGCCGCAGGCGGTGATCAACGACCGGGGCTTTGACGCCGGCGACTTTGGGACGCCGGAGCGCGACTACACGCCCGAAGGCGGCGTCGTGCTCAGCTTTGCCAAACGCACCGAAGCGTGCCAGTCGGTGGGCATGGAGAGCTGGGGCTACCGCGTGGACGAGGACTACTACTCGGACCGGCACTTGCTCCGCAGCATCGACCGCTACCTGGCCCGCGATGCCAACTATCTGCTGAACGTCGGCCCGCGAGGCGACGGGACCATCCCGCCCGAGTCGGTGGCCATCCTGGAGCGGATCGGCAAGTGGTACCAGGCGGTGAAGGAGTCGCTGGAGGGCACGGTTCCCGCGTCGCACTTGACCGCCAACCGCAACGTCCTGCTGACGCAAAAAGGCAACGACTTGTATGTCCACCTGGTCAACGACCCCGTGGGCGAGGCCGTCAAGCTCAAACCGCTGGCCACGCTGCCCCGCCGGGCCACGTTGCTGAACACCGGCCAGGCCATCCCCTGTTCCATCGACCTGGTCCCCAGCGAACACGCCGACCAGGGCCGCTATCTGCGGCTGGGTAAGCTGCCCGTCAACGAGCACGCCAACACCGTGCTGGTCGTCAAGCTCGAGTTCGACCAATTGCCGGACGCGGCCCCCGCGAGCGCGACGCCGGGGGACGACATCAAGCAGCGTTGACCGGTGCGTCGCCCAGACGCTTGCCCTCGCTGGCCGCAGCGCCGGACTGGAGCCGATAGTGGACTTCGGACAGTTTCCGCAACCGTCCCGCCGCTTGTTCCGGCGTCAGATCCCGCTGCGGTTCCCCCAGCATCTCGTAGCCGACCATGAACTTCTTGACGGTCGCGGAACGTAACAGGGGCGGATAGAAATGGGCGTGCAGCTGCCAATGGTCCACCTCGGGCTGGTGAAACGGCGCGGGATGCCAGCCCATCGAGTAGGGAAACGACGTCGTAAACAGGTTGTCGTACCGCGTCAGCAGCCGCTTTAGCGCGTCGGCCAGCTGATCCCGCTCGTCGCCCGTCAAGTCGGCCAGCCGCAGGACGTGCCGGCGGCGAGGCAGCAACAGCGTCTCAAATGGCCAGGTCGCCCAGTACGGGACGACGGCCAGCCAATGCTCGTTGGCGACGACGATCCGTTCCTGCAGTTCCTCCTCGCGGCGGGCATAATCCACCAACAGCGGCGAGCCGTAACGCTGCCGGTAGTCGGCCTGGCAGCGGTCCTCGAGGGCGGCTTCTTCCGGCAGCGCGTCGCCGGCCCAGATCTGGCCGTGGGGATGCGGGTTCGAGCACCCCATGATCTCGCCTTTGTTCTCGAACACTTGCACCCAGCG
>CAIYOB010001672.1 GCA_903927685.1 uncultured Planctomycetaceae bacterium | reverse complement strand
GGGTACACTGCGTTGCAGGCCACGCTGACCGTGGCTGGCTGGCTGACGATCGACAGGCCCGTGGAGGTGAAGGTCCGGACCACGACGCTGGACGGCGAAGGCCAATTGGCGGAAGGTTCGCTGAAGATCCACCGCCTGCAGCCGCCGGCGCAGGTGCAGCGTGCGCCGCTGCAGCGTGATTACATTCCCTATCTGCGCGGCGGCCAACCGGCCGAGCCGGCCCCGGACCTGTCGAACCCCAATTCCTGGCCGCTGGGCGAAGTCGTCGCCGAACGGGGCTTCACCACGGACGCATCCGGCAACGTCAGCTATTCCTTTGACCTGCCGGTAGGCGAGTATCGAGCCGTGCTGCAGACGCAGGACCGGTTCGGCAAGCGGGTGACCGCCGAAGCGCCGTTGCGAGTCCTGGATCCGGCAGCCAAGAAACTGGCGATCAAAGTGCCGCACGTGTTCACCGCGCCCCAGTGGTCGCTTGAACCGGGGCAGGAATTCTCGGCTCTCTGGGGCACGGGGTATGACCAGGGGCGGGCGTTTGTCGAGGTTGAACACCGCGGCAAGTTGCTCGATAGTTATTGGACGGACCCGGCAGCGACCCAAGCGACGATCAAGCAAGCGGTTTCTGAAAAGATGCGGGGCGGCTTTACGGTCCGCGTGACGATGGTTCGCGAGAACCGGGCGTACCTCGAAACCCGCCGCATCGATGTGCCGTGGAGCAACAAGAACCTCAAGCTCCGCTGGGAGCATTTTGTTTCCAAGCTGCAGCCGGGCCAGAAGGAAACGTGGACGCTGGTGGTCGAGCCGAGCGGAGACGCGTCGCGGAACGAGTTGCCGACGGTGGCCGAGCTGGTCGCGGCGTTGTATGACCAGTCGCTGGACGCGTACTTGCCGCACGACTGGATCTCGGGCTTCGGCATCTTCCGGCAGGACATGTCGAATCTGAACGCCAATTTCGAGAATTCGCTGCTGGGGCTGCAGCACATCCGCGGCCAGTGGCCCGTCGCTTCCAAGAATGTCGACTGGTCGTACCGCGCATTCCCGGCGGACATCACCGTGAACCTCTGGGGTTACGCGTTCGCCCGCAAAGGCATGCTGCGCGGAATGGCCTTGGGCGGAGCGCCCGGGATGGACATGATGGCGCTGGACGGGGCGCCGGTGCCGATGGCCGCGCCCATGATGGCCGATGCAGCGGCGCCGGCCGAGGCCGGTCTGGCGATGGCCGAGGCCGCGCCTCCGGGCGCGATCCCACCGCCCAGTGCGATGGGCGGCACGGGCGGCTCCGGCGCGACGAGCGAACCCGCCAAGCGGCCCGGGCCGGACTTGAGCCAGGTCTCCGCGCGGACAAACCTGAACGAAACGGCCTTCTTCTTCCCGCAGCTGATCGCGGGCGACAAGGGCGAAGTCCGGATGGAGTTCACCATGCCGGAAGCGCTGACCCAGTGGAAGTTCCTCGGCTTTGCCCACGATCGCCAGCTCCGCAGCGGCCTGCTGCAGGACAGCGCCGTCACGGCCAAGGACTTGATGGTCCAACCGAATCCGCCGCGGTTCCTCCGCGAAGGTGACGTGCTCGAGTTTACGGTCAAGGTCAGCAATCAATCGGCCGCTCGCCAGACCGGCAGCGTGCGGCTGACGCTGGCCGACGCCCGGACCGGCAACGCGGCCGACGCCCTGCTGGGCAACGCTCAAACCGATCAGGAGTTCGATATCCCGGCTCAGGAATCCCGCAGCTTGTCCTGGCGGCTGACCGTGCCGGACGGCTTGGGCTATCTGACCTACAAGGCGGTCGGCTCGACCGGCAAGCTGTCCGACGGCGAGGAGGGCTTCCTGCCCGTGCTGTCGCGGCGGACGCTGGTCACCGAATCGCTGCCGCTGCCGATCCGCGGGCCGCAGACGAAGAAGTTTGAGTTTGTCAAGCTGCTGGCATCCGGCGGTTCGGATACGCTGCAGCACCAGTCGCTGACGGTCCAGATGGTCTCCAATCCGTCCTGGTACGCCGTAATGGCCCTGCCGTACCTGATGGAATTCCCGTATGAATGCACCGAGCAGACGTTCAATCGCCTGTACGCCAACGCCCTGGCGCGGCACATCGCCAACTCGGACCCCAAGATCCGCCGTGTCTTCGAGCAGTGGAAGGGCACCCCGGCGCTGGACAGCCCGCTGGAAAAGAACCAGGATCTGAAAGCCGTGATGCTGGAGGAAACGCCCTGGGTGCGGGACGCCAAGGCGGAAAGCCAGGCCCGCCGCAACGTGGGCATCCTGTTCGACGACAACCGGCTGAACGACGAAACGGCGCGGCTGTTGGCCAAGCTGAAAGAGCAGCAGCGCGAGGACGGGGCCTGGCCCTGGTTCCCCGGCGGGCCGGCCAACGAGTACATCACGCTGTACATCACCACCGGCTTTGGCCGCCTGCGCCACCTGGGCGTGGACCTGGACGTGACATCCGCCATCCAGTCGCTGACGCGGCTGGACGCGTGGATCGACGAGACCTATCGCGAGATCCTCAAACACGACGCAAAAGACAAGGACAAGAATCATCTCAGCTCGACGATCGCGCTGTACCTGTATGGCCGCAGTTTCTTCCTGGAAGACCAGCCGATCGATGCGGCCCATCGCGAGGCTGTCGACTACTTCCTGGGTCAGGCCCGCCGCTATTGGCTCGATCTGGCCAACCGCCAATCGCAAGCCCATTTGGCCGTGGCCTTGAAACGCTTTGGCGATCGCGACACGCCGCAGGCCATCATGCGGTCGATCAAGGAGCGTTCGGTCAGCGACGAGGAACTGGGCATGTTCTGGCGCGAATTGGAACTGTCCTGGTGGTGGTATCGCGCGCCGATCGAGACCCAGGCGATGATGATCGAAGCGTTCGACGAAGTGATGAACGACGCCCAGGCGGTCGAGGACTGCAAGGTCTGGCTGCTGAAGCAGAAGCAGACCCAGGACTGGAAGACGACCAAGGCCACCGCCGATGCGGTGTACGGCCTGCTGCTGCGGGGCACGGATCAATTGGCTTCCGACGTCCTGGTCGAAGTCTCGCTGGCCGACACGGTCATCCAGCCGCAGGCCGTCGAGGCTGGGACGGGCTTCTTTGAACAGCGATTCGCCGGCCCGGAGATCAAGCCGGCTTTCGGCGAAATCACCGTCAAGAAGGCCGATCCGGGCGTCGCCTGGGGCAGCGTCCACTGGCAGTACCTGGAGGACATGACCAAGGTCACGCCCTATGAAGGCACGCCGCTGAAGTTGAAGAAGTCGCTGTACGTCAAAGAGAACACCGACAAAGGACCCGAGCTGCAGCCGGTCGCCGGCCCGGTCAAGGTCGGGGACGAATTGGTGGTGCGGATCGAGTTGCGGACCGACCGCGACATGGAGTACGTGCACCTGAAGGATCATCGCGGCAGCGGCACGGAGCCGGTCAGCGTGCTGTCGCAGTACAAGTTCCAGGACGGCTTGTACTATTACGAGAGCACGCGGGACGCCGCCAGTCACTTTTTCATCGACTATCTGCCCAAAGGCGTCTACGTGTTCGAATACTCCGTCCGTATCCAGCACCGCGGCCAGTACCAGACCGGCATGGCCCAGATCCAGTGTATGTACGCGCCGGAGTTCAACAGCCACTCGGAGAGTCTCTCGCTGTCGGTCCAGTGAGTCGGTCCTGTGAGTGGGCTCGTCAAGCTCAAACGGAAACGCTATAACCAGCTGCCATGATCAGACGCTCCAAAGCACTCGCCAAACTTCGTGCCGGCCAGGTCATCCGCGTATGCTCGGTCGGCGGGTTCCTGCGTTACTTTCCGCGCCTGGCGGCCGAGTTCGGCTACGACGCGATCTGGGTCGATGCCGAGCATCGCGCCTGGGATCCGGGCGAAATCGCCGCCATGATGGCGATGCATCGCCTGGCGGACATCGACTGCCTGTGGCGGCCGGCGACGATCGAGAAGACGGGCCTGTACCGTTTGCTGGAAGACGGCGCTTCCGGCCTCATGATCCCGCACGTCTCGACGCCCCAGCGAGCCCAGGAACTGGTCCAGGCGGTCAAGTTTCCGCCGTTGGGCGACCGGGGCTTGGACGGCGCCGGCCTGGACGCCGATTTTTGGGTGGGCAAGCCGGCGGACTACACCGACCAGGTCAACCGCGAGACATTCCTGGTCGTGCAGATCGAGACGCCGCAGGCCCTGGAGAACGTCCACGCGATCGCGGCCGTACCCGGCGTCGACCTGTTGTTCCTGGGGCCAGGCGATCTGTCGCTACGGCTGGGCTGTTCGCCTGCCGTCGACGACCCCGTGATGCTGGGCGCTCAAAAGCGTCTGGCCGAGGCTGTCCAGCGGCACGGCAAAGCGTGGGGGCGGCCGGTGGGCAACGCCAAGGACGCCAAGGCGATCGTCGACCTGGGTGCCCAACTGATCGCCTGGGGCAATGACTTCTGGGCCGTCAGCCAGCACCTCGGCCAGTGCGCTGCCGAGATGGACGCCCTCCTCGGGCAGGGCCGGTAGCGTCACCCGCGCGAAATGGCTCCCACGTCCCGGTACTCCGGGTCGAGGGTTGGGGTGAAGGACGCACGCTCGTCCCACCTAGTTGCCGCCCGCATTGGCCGCGGGTGCCTGTGGTCGAGTGCAGCGAGCCCACAGCCCGTCCAGGACCGGGGGTGAGGAATCAGGCCCGGAACTCGCCGCCAGCGGACCGCCAATAGACGCGCCGCCAGCGGAAGCTGACACGGCCGCTGAAGTAAGCCAGCAGGGCGTACGTGCCCAGCATGGCCAGGCACCAGATCGCTGCCCCGCCGCCGGATAGCGTCTCGCCCAGTTCCAGGGCCTGCACGAGTTGGCTCTGCTGGCTGGCCAGTGTCAGGGCTCCCAGCAGGGCGGCATAGCCGGCGGCGAACGCCAGCATCACGAACGACACCACCCAGGCCGTGCCCCAGTCCGGCAACTGCAGCAGGTACACCGCGTAAGCCGCTTGCAGGCCGCTCGCCAGCAGCACGGCCAGAGCCCAGCGGGAAATGCCGGCCGGCTCGTCCTGCCGCACCTGGGCGACGATGTCCAGCAGTGCCGGGATCGCGCTCACGGCCGCCGCGGCAAGGACCCACATTCCCAGCTGGTAGACGGGCCAACGGCGGAGCCAGCTATGCTCCACCCCAGGCAGCGCAACGGCCCTTGGGCTGGGCGCCAGCGGTGGAGAACTCCCCGGCACCGGCGGTGGCATTGCCGGCGGCGGTGCGATCACCGCGGCGTCGGCACGCAGCGGTGGGGGCAGCGGAGGTGAGGGAATCGCTTTTGGATCCATGCGGTCTCTCGAGTTGGGCGACTATTGACCCCATCCGACGCGCCGACACCGACGGCCAAAACCCGCCCCGGTCAACTTCTCGCTACCGCGCTGCGAAACGCGACCAGATCTGGGCATGAACCGGCCGAGCGCACGAGGCCCCTCAGCTGTTTCTCGTCGACGATCGATTCGATTTCTTCGACGAGGTCTCGAGGAACATCGCCGAATCGAGCATCGAGGAACGCGATGATGTTCTGCTGAGCTGTCTCACAAGCTGTCTTGCGGGCCGTCTCGCGGACAGTCTCGCGGGTCTTCTCCATCACGATTTCATCCAGAAACGGCACTTCGAGCATGACTTCCTTTCCTCCCAGAATCGCCAACAGTCCACGATTATTATACCGCAAATAGGCGAACACTTGCGTGACTGCGAGCAGATTGCAGGCCCGCAGTGGTCTACGCGGAAGTGGCGACTTGCCTTAAACTGGACAGAGGGAATCCTCGCACATACCCATTCAAGAAAGTGCCCCATGGCCAAACAACCGACCATCGGCAAATACCTGCTCGAGCAACTGGGCAAACGAGGCGTCCAGCACATTTTCGGCGTGCCCGGCGACTATGTGCTCCGCTTTTACGACTTGATCGAACACAGCCCGCTACGGCACATCGGCACGACCCGCGAGGACGCTGCGGGGTTTGCCGCCGACGCCTATGCGCGCGTCCGCGGCTTGGGCGCCGTCTGTGTGACCTATTGCGTCGGGGGCTTGAACTTGGCCAACCCCGTGGCCGGAGCCTACGCGGAGAAGTCGCCGATCGTCGTGATCAGCGGTGCCCCGGGCCTGAAAGAACGCGAACGCAATCCATTGCTGCATCACCGCGTCCGCGACTTTTCCACCCAGCGCGAGGTCTTCGAGCGGATCACCGTGGCCAGCGCGGCCTTGGAGGACCCGGTGACCGCGTACCACGAAATCGACCGCGTCCTGCAGGCCGTGGAACGTTACAAGCGGCCCGGCTATCTCGAACTGCCGCGCGACATGGTGGACGTGGTGCATCCGCATCGGCCGCGGCCGGCGGCCGCCGGCGACCCCGCCGATGCGGCGGCGCTGGCCGAATGCCTCGACGAGTCGCTGGCGATGCTGAACGCCAGCCGCCAGCCGGTCATCCTGGCCGGTGTGGAAGTGCATCGATTCGGGCTCCAGGAATCCCTGGTCCAATTGGCCGAACGCGCGCGAATTCCGGTGGCGGCGACGCTGCTCGGCAAGTCGGTGATCAGCGAGGACCATCCGCTGTACTTGGGTGTGTACGAGGGGGCGATGGGGCACTCCGAGGTGCAGCAGTACGTGGAATCCGCCGACTGTGTCCTGATGCTTGGCTGCTTCATGACCGACATTAACCTGGGCATTTACACGGCCAACTTGGAGCCCAGCCGCACGATCTACGCGACATCGGAACGGACCTCGATCCGCCGCCACCAGTTCGGCGAAGTCCCGCTGCCCAGCTTCCTGCAAGGACTGTTGGACGCCGCCTGGAAGCGGCGCGCCCGCCCGCGGATTCCGACCCGCGAGGCCCCCTGGGGCGAGCGGGCCTCCGGCGACTCGCGAGTCACGATCCGTGCACTGTTTCAGCGACTGAACGAATTCATCACGCCCGACATGGTGGTCATCGCCGACATTGGCGATTCACTGTTCGGCGCCGCGGACTTGACCATTCACCGGCGGACCGAGTTCATCAGTCCGGCCTACTACACCTCGATGGGTTTCGCCGTCCCGGCTTCGTTGGGAGCTCAACTGGCCAACTCCGCCCTGCGACCGCTGGTGATCGTCGGCGACGGCGCCTTCCAGATGACCGGCCTGGAATTGTCGACCACGCTGCGGATGGGCCTGAACCCGATCGTGATTGTGCTGAACAACCACGGCTACGGCACCGAGCGGCAGATCGGCGAAGGCCCCTTCAACGACATTACCAACTGGTCGTTCAGCAAGGTGCCCGAATTGCTGGGCGGCGGCTGGGGGTTCACCGTCCGGACGGCCGCGGATTTAGATCAGGCCCTCCAGGCGTCCCTGGCGAACCGCGAGACGTTCAGCATCATCGACGTGGACTTGGACAAATACGACACGTCGCCCGCCCTCACCCGGCTCGGTCAGCGGCTGAGCCAGCGCGTCAAGGGCAAGACTGAGGGGCAGGCGTGAGAGACAGACAGCCGCCCGGGGCCGTTCGCCCCGGGGATCTCCCCGCGAGGTAACCATGAATGCCGTCGGAGCCGTCGTCGACTGTAATGAAGCGAAGGAATACTGCCGGACGATCCAGGAACTGGCGAAAGCGATCAGCCGGAATCGCGGCGGCCTGTTTCACGTTGACGTCAAGCTGGTTGACCAGCGTCTGACCGTCGGCATTCGGGGGGCCGATGTTTGGCTGCTCGGCTACCGGAAGGACCGGGCTTGGTGTTGTTTCCGGGACTGTGCGTTGAGTGAATCGGGTATGGAGTCCCTGTCCTTGGGATTCGAGGGCTCCTATCACGCGTTGGGAATCCACAACGACTATCAGTTCAAGCACGGCACGCTGTTGGACGCCAGAAACCTGCCCCGCCTGAGCCCGAATGACTGGAACGTCAAAACCTACCTCGCGCACCTCGTGATCGCCGTTTCTGAAGCCGTCCGATTCGAGTTGCTCGAGATTGCCGTCGCCGGGACGATCGACAGCACCAGTTTCCGACTGGGCGACATCGCGATGGACAAGCCGAAACGCCGGACTTTCTATAAGCTGACTCACGATTGGGCCCGATCCGGCGAGGACGCTCGGATTGCCCCGCTGCCGAATATCAGGAAATCGTGAAGGCCGTGGTTTCGCCACAGGGGCTGTTCGAGACCTCGCCGATCCACTAACGCCGCGGACTCCGGCGGTCCCTTGAGGCTTCTCCTTTCTTCCGCTTGGCTTCGGTGGCCTGAGGCACCGGCGTCCGCAGGGGAACCACCCGCGGCGTGGGCTCCAGCCAGCAGGGAATCCGTTTGTCCAGCATCCCCGTCGGACGCGGTTTCTGAATGAGTTG
>CAIYOB010001671.1 GCA_903927685.1 uncultured Planctomycetaceae bacterium | reverse complement strand
GATCATCCCGGGAATGCCGCCCGGCACGATCAGCTCGGCCGCATGCCGCTGCGAGTCCTGCGAGATGGCCTGGTCCCAATACTCGCGGACCAACGCCTCGCCGCCCTGTCGCCGCAGCCACTCGAAGGTCCAGTCGTAATGCCCGCAGAAATCGTAGACGCCTAGCATGTCGCTTCTCGGATTGCGTTCAGGTCTTGAGGCGGTATCCCGTCATCGCGGGCGAGGAACGTCTGGCGGCAAGTCCCATTGCCGCCCTCGACCCGCACCGTCAACCCCGCGGGGGCCGCGATGGCTTCGTTCAAGAAATAACACTGCTGGCAGAAGCACGGCACGATCTCCCGTCCGTGCGCCCGCAGGTGCTTGAAGGCCGGACACACGCGAACCTCGACGACGACCGCCGTGCCGTCTTCCGTGACGTCCGTTTCCGCGCCCGGCTCGGCCGCAAAGAAGGCCCGCCAGTATTCCGCCACGCCCGCCAACCCGCGCTGCCGCCAGCCGGCCGAGACGGGCGAGTAGTACTGTGCCCCCAGGTCCGTCCAATAGCGGCGCAGCCCGGCCAATCCGAACCGCCCCAGGATGAAGCGAAACGTCGCGTTAATGGCAAAATAGAAGTCCGCCGCCCCGACGGGCTTCGTATCGCGATAAGGCAGCGGAGCAAGGTCTTGGGTCATGTTTTCCAAGTCCCCTAGCGATTCGTGCGGATGGTCACGTCGTCAAGTTCCGCCCTCTTCTTCCCGTGTTCAATCTCCTTCTGTCGCTCGTGCTCGGCAACTTTCTCGGCCCAGACCCGCGGCCGGTCGGGATCGAACACGGCGGCTCCGAAGGGCATCAGGCGCAGGACGTTCTGCACCGGAAGCGTGACCGTCTTGGCCACCTCCGCCCCGTTGATTGCAGCGACTTTCAGTGCCGTGTGGGACGTCGAGGCCGCGGCCTTGCAGCCGGCCGTGACCGCCTGGGCCTTCTCCTTGACCTGCTCCGCATGAACCAAGTTGCCGAATTTTGAGCCCCAGGTCAGACCGCTGCGATACTTGATCGTCGGCTGGCCGAGCAGTCCGAAATGGACCGTGATCCCATTCTCGCCGTAGTCGTATTCGATGCAACTGCTGGTATACGTCACCCGCGGCGCACCCGGCAGCATCTGGGCTTCGATATAGCATCGTTCGCCCGTCTTGGGATGGTTGACGACGATGATCGACGGCCCGCCGGGCAGCAACTGGGCCTGGAAGGACCGGTCGCCGGTATAGTAGTACTTGTGCACCAGCACGGCCGGAGGAATATCGACCTGCAGGCCGTGGGCGCCCTGGTGCAGTTCGACGGCCGGCCGTCCGAGCGGGTCGGCGTTCGGGTCGAGAACCTCAATCTCGTCCGTGGGCGGGACCTTGCCCGGCGGCCGGTGAGCGGCCGGGGCCGACGGCGCCACCAGGGCCAACAGCCCCACGCCGATCACGAGGTTGCGGATCATTCTTTCTGCCACGATCGTAGCTCCTCTGCTCCCACCGGCGCTCGGTTTCCGTAGGTGAATTCGACTTCGACGTGCTCGATAAGGTCGAAGTACTGCCTGATCTGCGGATCGCTGCCCGTATCAACGTACCAGCGGGGCTGCTGCCGCTGAACCCAGAACGGCTTGACAGCCAACGGGATGACGACTGGCTTGCCCACGGCGCTGGCGGCCGTGGTCCCTCCCGTGCGGCCGTAGCAACGGAGTTGCACTTGGAAGAGATTGCGTTTCAGGTGGTCGGTGAACTTGACGATCTCCTCGGCCGTTGTTACATCGCGATCCACCGGCGGCGGTTCCAACTGAATAGGATTCTGGTCCGCCCGCAGGTTGATGGTCCAGTCGCCATTTTCCGACAGATTGACCGTGACTTGCGAGATCGAGCAGTGATCGATCTGCAAGCGAGGTTGCTCGACAAACTGGAATGCCTTGACCGCTCGCAGCGAGCCGGCGTCTCCTGTCCGGCGCAACTGCTCCCGCTCCAATTCGCTCATCCCGGCCGTTGGCAACGGCTCGCGGACCAGGATTCCAATCGCACTGACCGACCGGACAGGTTGGGCAAAGTCTCGATACTGATAGTCGTATTTCGGCAACGAGCATGAGGTCGACGGCCGCGTCACTCCCCGGTGCGGACCGGCGGCGATGACGATCACCAGCGCTACGGCCGCAACGTATAACAATCCGAAAAAACGCCTCATGATCAAGGACTCCGGGAAGAGCGGTCAGTTGCTCGTGGCATATCCGTTGGCCTGCGGAGCCAGTCGCACCACCGGCTGCCGCACCGGCAGGGACGGACGGGGACTCGTCGACACATGAACCGGCTGCAGGTCCGAGACGTGGGAGACTACGCCCCCAGCCGGCCCGGAGAACACGGTTTGCCGGACACTGCCGGCTGAAGGAACCCTCGCGCCCAGAGGTGCTGGAGACGGCGCGGGAACTTCTTCGATGCAACCCGCGCCGCTGTCATCGCTCGGTAACGGCAAGCCGCTGTCCGGTGGATTCAAAGGCATGCCCGGCGGGACGGCCAGCGGACGCTGGGGCCGCAGCGGGCTGCCTTCGGGCGACTCACTCGGCACGGGATAGGTCGGCCGCCGGTCGGTCGGTGCGTAGCCTTCCTGCAACTGGCTGTCGCGCAGGTTCGCGCCCGGCCCGGAATAGCCGTTGGGGTGAACGCTGGGAATCGTCTCCTGCGAGCGGTACAGGTCCATCCGCCGTTCGCCTTCCGGAATTCGCAGGAATTCGTCCACCTGCGAGCTGGAATGATCGAACACCCGGTTCATCAATGCTTGACGACGCCCGCGCACGACGAACTCGTCGTTGGACAATCGCAGTGGGTCCAAATCGGCGACGACGGGCGCCCAACGGAGGCCCATCAGATCGAACAGTGTCGGGAAGATCGTCGCCTGCGACAAGATGATGTTCTGCTGCAGTGACGACTCGTCGCTGGGCAGCGGCCGGAACAACACGCCGGCCAACGGGATGTCCTCGAACAAAGGCACCCCGCGAGACGTTCGCGCCGCTTTCAGAGCCACCGTGTACCGGCTGACTTCACGCAACTCGAAGTTGCTTAGTTGAACGTCCGTGTCCACGAAATGCCGTTTGACGCGCCCCAAGTGCTTCTCGTCCGCGCGGACCGGTTCGCGAATGTTGGTGCTGTACATGTAGTTGAAGTGGAACACCACGGCCTGACCGTCGGGTTGGATCACCGGCCGGATCTCCCACCCGGTGCCCGTCTCGAACTTGTAGATGGCCGGATCGGGAATGAGTCCTTCCAGCGCCGCGCCGAATTGCGAGCCGCCGGGCCCTTGCTGCCCCAGCACGGCTTCCGCGGTGTCCGTCGACAACCCAGGCAGGACGTTCCTGACTGTCGCCAGACCGCCGGACGCGCCCGGAACCAGCGTGGACGTCGGCTGGCCGCTGCCCAGCTTGGCCATGGCCAGGAACGTCGGATCCTGGGCCAGGGCCCCCACGTCGTCGATCATCGCCTTGGCCCCGTCGATCGCCTCGGCGATCACAATATCCCGCTTCGGCAAATCAAACTCCATGGTGGCTTCGGGCGTCACCTTGGCAAATGCGCGGTTGTTCGCCAGCACGTTGGTCGTTTCGACCTGCCCCATTTGAACGTCCCAGAGCTGACTGGCCTCGCGGACCTTGCGGAATGTCGGGTAGTAGAACTGCGTGTTGAAGTCATCGTCCAGCGATGTGATCAGCCGCTTGATGTACGCGTCGATATTCGCCGTATGGGCCCGCGTGCCCTCCAGCAACTCGATGTACTTGTCCTCCATCTCGTCGACGAGCATGTCCAGGAACTTCTTATGATCCAAAGGACGGCGGGCGGCTTCAGCCTCGCGGAGGGCGAACTGATAGTCCAAGTT
>CAIYOB010001670.1 GCA_903927685.1 uncultured Planctomycetaceae bacterium | reverse complement strand
GCCATGCTGGACGAGTTGGAGCGAGCGGCCTGACGATATCAGGCCGTTGCGGCGCTCTTTATGCCCGGAAACGCCATGCCAGCCAGCTCGTCTTTGCCCCCTCGCCAGCCCGTGGATCCGATTTCCGAAACGCAGTTTCGGGCCGTGGCCGACTGTACTTACGATTGGGAGAGCTGGCACGGAACGGACGGGCGGCTGGTTTGGGTGAACCCGGCGGTCGAGCGGCTGACGGGGTACGCGGTGGCGGAATGCCACGCGATGCCCGACTATCCGCTGGCGTTGGTCCTTCCGGAAGATCGCGGCCAGGTTGCCGAGATCTTGGCCGCCGCCCGGCAGGGGTCCAGCGGGAACGACGCCGAGTTCCGGATCCAGCATCGGGACGGAACGCTGCGCTGGGCGGCCATGTCCTGGCAGCCCATGACCACGCCCCAACTGGGACACCTCGGCTTCCGCACCAGCGTGCGCGATACGACCGAACGCCGCAAGCTACGCGAACAACTGCGGCTGCATGCCGAACATCTCGAACAGCTGGTCCAGGAACGTACGAACCGCATCCAGCAGTTGGAGCGGCACCGGCGGAAGATCGAACAGTTGGCCGCCCTCGGCCAGTTGGCGGCCGGCGTGGCTCACGAGATCAACAATCCGCTGGCCGGCCTGCGGAATGCTTTTGAGTTGATCAAGGCGGACCTGACTCCCGAGCACCCGCATTTCGAATTGCTCGAGTTGATCGACCGGGAGATCGAGCGCGTCGGTTCCATCATTCACCAGATGTACCAGTTGTACGGCCGCGCACCGCAAGTCGCCACGGAATTGGATTTGTCCCGGACGGTGCGCGAGGTGCTGGAGTTGTTGCAGCGCGTTGCGCGCAAACGGGGCGTCGCGCTGCTGGCAGAGCCGTCCGGCCGCTTGCCTCGCGTGTGCCTGCCCGAAGGCGAAGTCAAGCAGGTGCTGTATAATCTGATCCAGAACGCGATCCAGGCTTCGCCGGCGGGCCAAGCCGTCACCATCGGCATCGCCGCGGACGTGGACGAGATCGCGGTTGCCGTCGAGGATCGCGGGGAGGGGATTCCGGAGGACATCTTGCCGCGGATCTTTGATCCCTTCTTCAGCACCAAAACCGACGAGCCTCACGGCGGGATGGGGTTGGGACTGTCGGTCTCCCGGAGTTTGATCGAAGCGTTGGGGGGCCGGATCGAGGTCTTCAGCCGGGTGGCGATCGGCAGTCGGTTCACCGCCGTGTTCCCGACGTGCATGGCGACAGCCCGGGAGGAAACAGGCGATGACGACACCGCTGGCCCGGATCTTGATTGCTGACGACGAGCCGTTGTTCTTGAAGACCACCGGCGAGTTGCTGACCAAGGCGGGCTATCAGTGCCGCTGCGTTCCGGATGCCCGCGCCGCACTCGACGCCCTGGGCCGCGAACCGTTCGACCTGGTGTTGTCCGACCTGAACATGCCGGGCAATCTCCGGCTCGAACTGCTGCGCGAGGGGCGGGCGCAGTGGCCCGACGTCCCGCTGATCGTGATCACCGGGGTCCCTTCGCTGCCGACGGCGATCGAGAGCCTGCGGCTGGGAATCGCCGACTATCTGCTCAAGCCGGTCAGCTACCGGGACCTGCTGTCCAGCATCCGCCGCGTCCTGGAGGAACGTCTCGAGCGTCCCACGCCGCCGCCGCGGGACGGTGCCCCGCCGCTCGTGCCCCGCCGCTTTCCGGACATTGTCGGCGATAGTCCGCCCATGCGCGACGTGCTGGAGATCGTCGACCGGATGGCAGCGACCGACGCGAACATCTTGATCACCGGCGAAAGCGGGACCGGCAAGGAAGTCGTCGCCCGCACAATCCATCAGAACAGTCGCCGTTCCGCACGGCGATTTCTGGTGATCGATTGTACGACCATCCCCGAGAACCTGTTTGAATCCGTGCTGTTCGGACATGCCGAGGGGGCCTTTACCGGCGCCGTGCGGGACGAACCGGGTCTGTTGCGCCAGAGCGACGGCGGCACCGCCTTTTTCGACGAGATCGGCGAATTGCCCGCGGTCCTGCAGGCCAAGCTGCTGCGGGTGGTGCAGGACCAGACGTTTACGCCGGTCGGCAAGCAGGAAACGGTGCAATTGAACGCGCGGTTCATTTGTGCCACCAATCGCGATCTGGGGCTGGAAGTCAACGCCGGCCGGTTTCGCCGCGACCTGTACTATCGCTTGGCCGTGCTGCACATCGAGCTGCCTCCGCTCCGCGAGCGGGGCGCCGACGTCGTGCTGCTGGCTCAGCACTTCTTGACGGCGCTGGGCGCCGCAAACCCGACCGTAACCGGCTTTGCCGCCGACGTGCTCGATCGATTCGGCCGTTATCCCTGGCCGGGCAATATCCGCGAATTGCGGAACGTCGTCGAACGCGCGCT
>CAIYOB010001669.1 GCA_903927685.1 uncultured Planctomycetaceae bacterium | reverse complement strand
GGACTCTCACCCGCCGACTACGGCCGCTGACTGGCTCCTTCCCCCACGGCAAAATCCCGGAGATATTGGTTCGACGACCTGCGGAACGTCAGTTGTACCCCTCATGGGCGAAAACATTACGATGTCGCCTAATCTCGCTTAGTTTGTCAAGGTCGGCCTGCTCAACAACGCCTGCGGCCAGCAAATAGGGTGCACAAAAGGAAATCGTCTTGTCTGCTGTTGTGCACGCTTTCTTCAGCTCCGGCAGTGACTCGACCTCGTGATTGGCAAGATACTCGTAGAGTTGCTGTCTCCATAATAGAACCATGGCCTCAAAACAGACCGTGTAAAGGCCAACGCACATAAGATTGTGGCCGGTTCGGACTTGGAGTGGATGGGTCATCTAAATGTCAAAACCATTGCTTGTCGAGAACGGCCTATGACGGCCACGGCGTCTGGGAATAGGTTTAACCGGCGCGGCCGGCTATCCTCCGCGCGGTGAATTCTAAACCGAGAGTATTTGTTGGGTCAATGGCGTGATCGGAGGCGGAAAACGGGACAGGCCGAATTTCGTGATAATCAGTTGGTAGATCTGTCCCGCTTAATGCAGACTAGCCCGCAACCTCAGCCGGTTTCCTCGCTGACGCGTAGGCGAGTGTGCTGCTTTCGAGATAGCGGCTCGGCACGGCGCCATTTGCAGACCATAGGCTCGGACGAGGTTCCTGAGTTCCTCTGGTGGATCGATTCTTGCGGCCTTCGACAAGCTCAACGATTCGGCTAAGATGCCGAGCGACGTCACGTCCAGTCGATCTGCCGCGTGGGAAGCGTTTGAGTTCAATGCCCCTTGCTCGATAGGTCGTCGTACGAGAACAACAGGCTGCTTTGTTGGCACCAAACGTTTGGGATACCTCCTCGACTGAAGTAGCCAATGGCCACGCAGAAATGAACTGCTCGGCTGAAGTGTTTGACATGTCAAATACGCCTTACGTATTAGGCGTTCGACTTTTTTTCCTCACAATACACAATAGCGGTTTGCGGGGCAAAAATTTGGTTAAGTCCGCCTCACCAGTCGAATTCGTGGGCGAACTTTGTGCCTTATCCGCACACGTGCGTGGATGTTTTTGGGGGCTGGGATCGTGGGCTGTCTGGCAAAGCAGAAGCCTGTCGAGGACAGCCGATGAACGTGAAGACCATCCCGGTCGTTCCGGCCGACCCAGAGAACATCCGCCGACGTCCTGAGCAGGGGCGGCTGACGCGCGGGGGCCGCAGGCCGATCCCCGAGTCGCTATGGTCCGCGGCGATAAAGTGACGCGCCGAAAAAAAGGCGACGGAGCAGCAAGCGCCAAGGATATCGCTTCCCCGCCGCCGTTGACTCCGACGGGCGCAAGTGGTACGGTAGACTAGAGGTATATCGGATTGTTGCGAAAGAACTAATGTTGGGGGTATGTGCAATGAGTGCAAGGCTTGTGAAGTCCGATCTCGGGGCTCAGTCCGTCGGCATCTACCCTTGCCCCGTATGTCGCGCTGATTTGCGGTCCCCTTTGACTTACGCCGGCAAGACGGACACGTGTCCGAATTGCGGTGCGGCTTACATTGTTCCCGGAGCGGAACAGCTAAAGCAGTTACAGGAAGTCCAAGCGGCCGAAAGGCGGCTCCCGCAAGACAATGCTGCAGCGAAATCGGGCGGCGCTGGCGACTACTCGGGGAGCAAGTATCCATTCCTTGCGACGCTAACCAGCCTCTATCGAATTGTGGCGATTCTAGCGTTCTGCGTCGGGATCATCGCGATTGTCGTTTCAATTCCGGAGCAAAACGCATCAACGTTCGGATTCGGCGTGGGGGCGGTTGGCGCAGGGATATCCGCGATGTTGGGTGCAGAAGTCATCAACCTGTTCTTGGACATGGAGAAGAACCAGCGGGAATCGAACCGACTGCTTGAACAGATCGTAAACCGCCTTGCCGCGAACGGTGAGCCGCCCGCGAAGAAGCCCTAACCCCCAATCGCAGCGCCGACCACCGGTATGCGGGGGCAGAAAACGGGACAGCTCGAATTTCGTTCGCTTACCCAACTCCGATGAGCGGGCTGTTGTCCGACTCTGCTACGGGAGGCCACCGGTGACAGCCCCTGCAGGTTAGTCGGCTTCAGCCGACTCGCCCTTTGCCACCAGCTTCAGCTGGTGGGGCGGTGGTCCCGGGCTGTTTTCAGGAGCCGGCTTCAGCCGGGCTTCTCGCTGCGGGTTTCAACCGGACGGGCGAGCGACCGGCGAAAAATGTCGCTTGGGGCGTTGGGGGTCTGAAGACCTGACCAGAAGTCCGGGTCAAGCCGGCTAGGGCGAATCGGGGCTCTGCCAGCCACCAGCTGAAGCTGATGGCAAACAGGGAGCCGACGGAAGTCGGCTAACGAGAGCCGGCGGTACCGGCGACGAGCACGCGCCCGTTGGCGTTCGTCTGGCACGCCTCGGGCGTGCGGAAACCGTTGGGGCCACCGTGTCCGGTGGTGTCGCTGCGCTCGACCACCGGCTACCTTCTGGGAACCCTTCGGGTTCAAGGCGCCGCGTTCGACCGCAGCGGGCGGAAACCAGGACGGCAGGACAGGTCTGATTTCCAGAAAGGCAACTGGCCGTTCAGCAGGCTCCGTCCTGTTCAGCCGGCTTCAGCCGACTCGCCCTTTGCCACCGGCTTCAGCTGGTGGTGCGGTGGTCCCGGGCTGTTTCCAGGAGCCGGCTTCAGCCGGACTTCTCGCTGCGGGTTTCAACCGGACGGCCGAGCGACCGGGGAAGATGTCGCTGGGGGCGTTGGGTGTCTGAAGACCGGACAAGAAGTCCGGCTCAAGCCGGCTAGAGCGAGTCGGGGCTCTGCCACCCACCAGCTGAAGCCGGTGGCAGACAGGGAGCCGACTGAAGTCGGCTAACGAAAACCGTCGGCAGCCTCGACCGAGATTCGCCCCCATCGCCGTGACTCCGTTACCTCTTGTCCGCGTCCGCTCGCCCCGCGACCGGACGGCGGTCGCCTCGCTCCAGAAGACCCTGGGACCGGGAGAATCGGAGGCCATCGTCCTCGCCGAGGAACTGCACGCGGACGCGATCGAGAACGTTTAGCGCTTGGGAACAAAGGATGCCTGTCCTGTTCGTTCTGTCCTGTTCGTTCTTTTCGTTTTGCGGCCCGCCGGCCGTGGAGGCGAAGACGCAACTTCGAAGCCCAGCGGCAACCCGGATTGTCCGGCCTTGACTTATTCGCGTTTTGCGAAAATACTTGGATGCGTTCGGTTCGGGCGGAGGAGGGCGAGGGATGCACGTCATTTCCGAGAAGAAGCTCCGCGAATTCTGGCGAGAGTGGCCGGAGGCGGAGCAACCCCTGCGGGCGTGGCATCGCACCGCCGAACACGCGACGTGGGAGCGATTTGCCGACGTGCGACAGGTTTATCCGCAGGCGGATCAAGTCGGGCGTTGCACGGTCTTCAACATCGGCGGAAATAAGTTCCGGCTGATCGTCGTCATCCACTTCAATCGAGATCGGTTGTACATCCGGCACGTGCTGACGCACGCCGAATACGACCGCGGAACCTGGAAGGAGGACTGCTTGTGTCCACCTTGAACTACACCGGTAAGGCCAAAGACCGCTACCTGGAGCTGGTCCTTTGCTTTCCTTTACGGCCGCTTCGTTGCGAAGAGGACTTGGATGCCGCGGTCGCCGTGATCGATGGGCTCTTGAGCCGACCGTCCTTGAAGGCTGAGGAGCAGGACTACCTGGAAGTTCTGGGGGACTTGGTCGAGGCATACGAGACCGAGTCGCATCCACTGGGGCCGGTCTCGGATGCCGATCTGTTGGGGCATCTGATCGAGGCGCGCGGCGTGAGCCAGAGCGAGGTCGCCGGGGCCACGGGCATCGCCGTGTCAACCATCTCCGAGGTACTCCGCGGCAAACGCACGCTGAACCGCGCCCACATCGGCAAACTGGCCCGCTACTTCCACGTGACTCCTGATACGTTTGTCTTCTGAAGCCGCACGGTCAACGTGCGATTCGAGAAGGGAAAGGCGGCATGACGAGAACAGGCATTTTCCGCAAACGGTGGATCGACGATCGCTTGCCGACGCTCTCGGGAGCGATCGCAGTCTCGGTCTGCGGCTTCGCCGTCGTGGACAACCTTCTGCACGTTTTGGGAGTCGCTCCACAGATTGAAAGCGGCGGCCCACGGCCTGCGGCAGTGTGGGGGGCAGTCGGTGGCGGGAGGGATCGAAGACGGTCACTGGCTGTGCCCGATCGAAGACCGGCGTCGGTGTCGGCAGGGCTCGCGGGGTGAGCGTTCTGATGGATGGCTTCTCGCTGGTGAGCTATCTGCTGCGGGTTGCTGTCCGACTCCGCGCCGTGGGCCGACAGGTGCCCCCCCCTGCAGGTTAGTCGGCTTCAGCCGACTCGCCCTTTGCCACCAGCTTCAGCTGGTGGGGCGGTGGTCCCGGGCTGTT
>CAIYOB010001668.1 GCA_903927685.1 uncultured Planctomycetaceae bacterium | reverse complement strand
TACTCCAACGCCGCTCCCAGGCCCCAGAACGTCGCGGCCACGCGGTAGGTGTCGGACCCCGTTCCGCCGGCCAACAGGTGCAAGCCGGGAGCCAGGCTGGGCACCGCGTCCTCGAAGCCCAGGGTCGTCGTCAAGTTGGTGGTCACCGGCCCCGCGGCGGCGCTCAGCGGGCCGAGGAGGTCCAGCGGTGAGAAGCCTTGGATCGTGAACACGTTCGTGCCCAGGTCGAGCCCCTGATCCAGGAACGACTTGGCCGACGTGATCTGCTGCGACTGACTGTACGAGTCCTTCAGTCCAGGAACGCGGCTGGCCACGGCGTTCAATGCATTCTGGCCGAAGTTCGAGCCAAAGATGACGTTGATGCCCGCCGAGACGGTCACGTTGTCGATATTCCGCAGGTTGCCGGGACGAATCCCCGTGGCCTCGATCGGCAGCAGCGGCATCGCCCCCAGATTCACCCGGATGCCCGCCGAACCGGTCAGGACACTCAGAGGCTTCGTGATGTTCCGCAGCAGCTTGGGTCCGTCGACCAGTGGGTCGAAGCCGTATTCCAGCGTGTTCGTGACGAACGTGGGAGGCAACTCCAGCCCCAGCATCGACTGGATGTTCGTCGGATTCAGGAACACCTCGGACAACGCCCGCCTACCGCTGCCCGCGTACAGCCGGCCCTGGTAGGCCTGTTTCTGGCTGCCTTGCCCGGCCGGCAGAGAGAACGTGTTCAGGTCCCGCCCGCCAAACACCGTCGTGTTCTCGTCGACGTGCGTGAAGGTGATCCGGGCGAAGGGAAACGTCGTCAGCAACGGCAGGATGTTGTCTTCCAGCAGTTTGAGGAACCCTGCCTGGTCGCTGTTCTCGATTTCCTGGCCAAAAGCCGCCAGCCAGGACGAGATGTTGGGAAACTCGAAGCCCTCGGGCAGCGAGGCCGCACGCTCGACGACCAACGACATCTGGCCCGGCTCGCCCTGCTCGAACGAGAAACTCAGTTCCGTGGCCACGTTCCGGAAGTCGATCACCAGATTCTTGCCCGCCGCCACGGCCTTGCTCGTGTCGATCGTCAACGAGACGTTCGACCATTTGCTCAGGAACCCCGTCAGGAAGTCCGGTTCCAGGTCGCGCGGCAACAAGTGCTTCAGGCCCCAGTCTTCGCCGAACACGAACGTCTGATCCGCCGCCGGCGTGTCGAGCGTGCGGATGTGGCTCAGGCTGCTGAGCTGTTGCGTGAAGGTCGACGCCGCGCCGGTCTTGCCCCGCTCGTCCGCCAGCGTTCCGACCGTCACGGTGTTGGCGACATTGCCCGGCACGATCCGGATCGAAGCCGGCTTGATGACCTTGCTGAACTGCGGCTCGCGCGTCACCGGCTGGTACACCGGCGCGTCGTTCTTGATCAGCAACGTTGGCTCGACGCGGTACGGGTCCGTTCCCCTGGCACCCAGCGGGATGGGCAGCGCCTCGATGGTTAACGCTTGCCCGCTCACGCCCACGGTGATGTAGCGGAGCCCCAGGTTGAGCTGCGCCGTCCCCGTCGCGGGCAACCCCCAGACATCGCGCAGCGTACTGTGGTCAGGCAAGCCGTAGGGCGTCGCGTTCGCTGCGTCGTACTCGTTGTCGAATCCGTAATTCCGCTTGAATTCGGTGTCGATCAGGCGTTGCAGGATGAACCCGGGTTCCTTGACGCTCTTCGGGCCCGACTTGGCGGGGTCCGGCGTGGTGTTGGGAGGCGTCGGCGGCGGTGGTGGTGGCGGGTCCAGCCACTTCCGGGGAACGTTCAGGACGAACTCCTTCTCCCCGTCTCCCAGATCGGCCAGCAAGCGGAGGGCGACATCGGTCTCCGGCGCTTCGGAGTTGTACTTGGAATCGACCAGTACGTTGTTGTTCAGAAACGCTGGATTGAACAACTCGCGCGACTTGCCCTGCGGAAAGACGTCAAAGGCGGCTTCGAGTTTGGCTCTCAGGCTGGTCGTTTGGGCCGCGTCGAGCACTTTGGGGTCGGAGACTCCGGCGGCCAGCGGCACCGCCGTCCCCGCGGCCGACTGGCCGGCGGCAAAACCGAGCAGCGCCACACGCGACCGGCCGCTGGAGGCCACCGGCCCCGAGTAACGGCTCGGACTGACCTCCAGCGGCACCGCGTAGGTGGTCGCGACCAGTCGCTCGACGTCCTTCAGCGGGCCCGTGGCGGGGGGCGGCGATTGGCCCGGCACGGGCTGCTTCTGGAACGTGATCTTGAAGGTCTGCGAGTTGGCCGGCGCCGCGGACTCCGTCCCCGCATCCACTTCGACCTTCACGTTGCCCTTCAGGCCCGAGAGCTTCTCGAGGCCCAGCAAGATGCGGTTTTGCAGGTTGTCAGGAACCTCGGTTTGACCGGTCCCCGCAGGGATCAAAGGCGGCAAGCCGGTCGGCACGTAGAACGGCAACTGCGTCGTCGTCTCGCCGCGATAAGTCAAGCTGAACGTGGCCGTGGGGGCGTCGGTGCCGGTCGGCGGGGCCGCCGGGAACGGCACTGTTACGAACTGGACCGCATGGTAATCGTTGGCCTGCGTGGCGGTTCCCCGAGAGACGATGTTCCCCGCCGCGTCCAGCCGCCGCGAGACCACGGTCACGGCCGTGCCCTGAGCGGTGATCAATCGGCCGTCGCTGAAGACATGGGTCAATTGCGGCGGCGGCGAGGTCGCGGGCACAGGCGCGAGCGATTCCGACAAGTCCAGCGTGTTCACCACGAAGAAATTCGGCTGTTTCGCGAGCTTCGCGTACAGCGGGCCGAACACGGGCGAAGACTCGATGTTCTCCTGGATCGTCGCCGGTGCCGCCTCGGCAAAGTCGAAGCCGCTCTCGATCACCTGGTCGTGCCCCCACCCCGGCTTGAAGACGTACTTGTCGACGTCCGCGCCGCCGTCCAGCCGGTCGTTGCCGAGCCCGCCGTCGATCAAGTCGCGTCCGGAATTGCCCTGGATCACGTCCTCGCCGACTCCGCCCAGGATCGCGTCGTGGCCGGCGCCGGCGAACACCGTGTCATCCCCGCCCCCGGCCTCGATGCGGTCATCGTCCGCTCCGCCGTACAGCCGGTCGCGGCCCCCCAGCGGCTGGGCATCCAGGACGCGAATCGTCGTCGAGGCCGCAGGCGCCTGCCCGGCAGCGGTCCAGGTGTCGACGCTGGCCTGGGCGATGACCAGCGTGGAGTAGCTGTTGGATTCGACCGTTCCCGTCAGAACTTGACTGACGCCGCCCACGACGATCGGGATTTTCACGGTCTTGCCGGCCAGTTCCAGCTTCGGCGTGCCGATCGCGGGCGGCGCTGGAGGAGGCACCAGCGTGCCCGCAAACGGCTGCGAGAGATCGACGAAAGGCTGCACCCGGTCTCCGCCTGCCGTCGTGATCGGCTTGAGAGTCAGCGTGCGCAGCAGGGCGTCCCAACTGTCAAACTCCAGCCCCTCCAGATCCACCGCGGCATCGCCCAGCAGCGTGTCGTGACCGGATCCGCCGAACAGCCAGTCATCCACACCCGTTTTGACGCTGATCTTCTTGCCGTCGCCCGGGGGCGTTGTGTTGCGGGCGCCCGGCGCAAACGCGTCGGCGTTCCTCTGGCCGCCGCCGCCCTGCAGCGTATCGTTGCCGGCACCGCTTTCCAACACGTCGCTGCCGGTGTTGCCGCGGATCGTGGCGTTGCCGTCCGCGCCCTTGTTTAACGGCTGTTGATAGTCCTGAGTGGCCACGGACGGCACAGGCATGAAGATATAATCGAAGGCTTTGCCGCCGTAGATGTCTTGGAGATTCGGCCGGGTCGCTGGCGTAAAGCTGACGAAATGCGGTCCGAGAGCCAGGCTGTTGGCCGGCACCGTGACACTCGTCGCGTACACGTTGGCATTCGCGATTCCGAACAGCAGGAACTTGCCGCTCAAACGGTATCCTTCCGCACTGGCCGCCGCGGCCGAATTCAGCGTCACGGTCCACGGATCGGCCTTGGTTCCCGTGCCCGTCACGCTGCTGATGGCGGTGGCGAAGCCTGGCAAGGACTCCAGGGCCAGCTTGAGTTGCTCGGCCGTGGGCGTCGCCGCTCGCGGCGGCTTGGGGGGATCGAGCGAGACGGTCTTGGCGCCGAGCTTTGATCCGTACGACACCGAGAACTGCCCGCCCGCCGCGTCCGTCCAGAACTTCTGCACGCTGTTGTCCGCCGAACCGCTCTCCACAAACACCGACGTGGGAAATCGCAACGGATTGGCGACACCCGGTACAATCTCCAGAGTCCTCACCACTTTAGTCAGAGCCACGCCTTGCGGCAGGAAACTGATCTGCCAAGGAAACGCCGTCGTGCCCTTGCCGAGCACCTTCGCCGTCAACTTGGCCGCCGTCAGCTTGGTGTTCAGTTTCGAGCGCAGCGTCCTGGCATCCACGTTCACCGACATCTCGTCCGTGGTGACCGTCGTGTTGTCCGACAGCGTCAGCACGAGCTTGAAGGTGCCCGGCGACGTGGTGGCTTTGGGAGGCGTGTAGTTGGTCAGGCTGTTGAGCGCCCGGGTAATCACGGAATTGGACGGCGCACCGGTCCCGGCCGTGGTCCAGACCCGCCATGTGCCGCCTTCTCCCGCCCGGGCCTTGGCATCCCTTTGACGCGTCGGGTGGATGTTGGAAAGTTCGTGTTTTCGTTTCGTTGCGGCGACGCCCGTGGGAGCCCCCGTTCCGGTCTTCAGCTTCAGGTCGGCATCAATCACCAGGCCGATCTCGGCCGACGGGGCAGTGATGGTGAACTCGTACCCTCCCGTGCCGAGCGCTGTCCCCGCGACTTCCACGCTTCCCCGGAAGGGCAGTCCGGGTGAAGGATTGAACGGCGGTGTACCGGGGGCCGGCTTGGTTTGCCGGATCGGCACCGCACGGTCCAGCCCCAAGGCGATCGCCGTGAGCAAGGCGTCGAATCCGGGACCGGGGGCAATGGGCGTGCCGCCGTTGGGGATGAGTACGAAGGACGGCGTGCTCTTGCCGTTCACACTCAGCCTGAACGAGCCGACGTCCGCAGGAACGCGCAGCGTCCAGACTTCCTTGACCGACGTTTCGCTGGAATCCACGACTTCGGCGAACGCCTGCGGGCCGAGGACCTGATCCTGGTCCGTCAGGTTCAGCCGCACCGCAGCAGCCGATTCCGAGAAGTCGAATTGTCGCATCGGGTCGGGATTGGGCGGTGTCCCCGGCGCGGGCGGCGGCGCGGGCACAAACGCTTGCGGTGTAATCGTGCCCTCGATGATCGCGTCGTCGGTATAGCGGTACGTCTGGTGCCCGAGCCCTTCCTTGATGTGCTGGATGTGGTACGCCGCGATGGACACCTTCCGGCTGTTCGCCGGATTGACGATCTCCACCAGCACCCGGTTGCTCGCGTCCGGGTGCTCGGCGTCGGTCTTGGAGGCGGTGAACGTGAATTGGAAATGTTGATCCGTGTCCGCCAGACGCTTCAGATCTGTCAGATCCAGCGTCCCGTTGCTGCTGGCGGAGTTGTCCAGCTGGAACAGCGGAGGCAGCACCCATGCCGTCACGGCGGCGTCGGTCAGATATCTCTGCAGTTCAAGCTTGAAGGTATTCACCCCCTTGCCCGCCACCACTTGTTCCACGTAGTCCACGCCCGCGGTTGGCGCCAGGCCCGCGGCTTTGACCGAGCCCGCCGTGCCGGCGTCGATCAGCAGCCCGTGATCCGGACCGGGGGTCCCCGGCGCGGACAGGAACGGCCGCACGCGAACGGACATATTCTGAGTGACCGCGGAGAAATCGACGGTGTCCAAGTCCCCTTCTCTGAACAGCTCGGTAATCGTGTCGGTGCCGAACGCCGGGCCAAAGACGTACGTATCGTTGCCTTTGCCGCCGATCAACTCGTCGTCGCCGTCGCGGACCAGGCTGGTCGTCGTCACGTAATACAGCTGCTCCGTCGTGCCGATCCGCGGCCCGGGCCGGGCCGTGCTTTCAGGAGGCACCGTCGTCGTGCCGGGCGTGATCGGCACGGCATCGGGGACCCGCGCCTGGCCGCCGATCAGGAAATCGTCTCCATCGCCGCCGTGCAACTGGTCCACTCCCAGACCGCCCACCAGCAGGTCGCTCTTGTCCGTGTTGCTGATGCCGCTGGAGACGTTCACTTCTGTGGCCGGATCTCCCGTGTTGGTCCGGCGCACCGCATCACCACGCACCACGTCCGCCAGGTCGCCGCCGATCACGACATCGACGCCTTTTCCTCCGTACAGCACGCCGTTGGCCACGTCGTCCTGGCCGACAATCCGGTCATCGCCCGAACCGCCGGTGACCAGTTCGATGCTCGACAGCGTTTTGAACGGCGGGTTCTGCTGCTTGTCCTTCGTCAGGTCGATCTCGACGGGCCCGGAGAAGTCCTTGCTCAACAGCAAGGGGATCGGCAGCGAGCCCGTGAAATCGAGCTGATCGTTCCCGCGATAGCCGTCCAGGGTCAACGTGCCGATTGGCGCCCCGCGTTCGAACAGGAACAGATCGTCTCCCTGGCCGCCCAAGATCGAGTCGATCCCTTTGTCCACCGTCAGCTTGTTGTCCGCGTTCAGCGGCTGCGTCGGATCCGACAGTTTCGAAACGAAGACCTCGACCCCACCGCCCTTCTTGATCTTGATGGTGAGCGGGCTGACGACGTTGCTGAAATCCAGCGTATTGATCCCGCCCGCCGTCTCGCTGATGTCATCGACGCCCCAGTTGGCCTCGAAGTAGTACGTGTCGCTCCCCTCGCCGCCGCGCAGCGTGTCATTGCCGGCGTCCCCGATGAGATGGTCGTCGCCCGGACCGCCTTCCAGCGTGTCGTTCCCTCCCCGTCCCCACAGCGTGTCATTTCCGGCGGAGCCTTTGAGCGTGTTCCCACGATTGTCTCCGATCAAGGCGTCGTCGTCCGTCGCCCCATCGGCCAGGCTGCCTGTCGTGTTCGGTATGGGAAGCGTGATCCGATCCTTCCCCGCCGTGCCGATCGTGCCGGCCACGTAGGCGATGCCCGCCAGCCCGTTCTTCGGAATCTGCGTCGGCGCGGGCAGCGCCGGCCGCGGCAGCAGGTGCCGGTACTCCGGCAGCGTCGCCGCCGTGAACAGCGGCGCGTGCTCGACCGCGCCGACGGTCACCTCCAGCACCCAGTCGCCGCCCCGTGCGGCGGCGCCCGTCGGGTCGTCCGAAGCCGCGACATCGGCGCCCGTCAGCGCGCTCAGCCGCTGGACAAAGTCGTGGCCCTCCTGGCTGCCGGCCACGTCGCAGCCATAGATCAACAGATCCGCTCCGGGCGCAAGCGAGGACCGCCACGCGCGAAGCTCGTCCGCGTGCTCGTCCAACGTGCGAAGACCCACCTGGGTGCTGCCCAGACTTAGATTCCCGCTCGCACCGTGCGCTACGATGTGGATCGCCGCGACGCCGCGCGCCACCTGCAAGACCTCGCTGATCTGATGGAGTCCGTCGCGATCCGCGGCCAAGGCCACGACGTGTACGCCCGGCTCGGCAGACAAGGATCCCGCGGATCTGTCCAACAACAAGTCTCGATCCTCGACAGCCGAATCGACGAAGACGATGACGCTCGCCGCGTCGATGGTCCGCTGAATCGCTGCCGATACGTCGGTGCGGATGCCCTTCGCAACCGCCGTTCCCGCCTCTGCGGACGGAGGTCGTCCACGGTCATCAGCGACGTTTGGCGCGCCGAGCCAGGCGGACCATTCGTGCGAATTGGTCGAGGTCAAGTCGGACGCGAATAACAAGCGGCCTTCCAACGCCTCCAACCATAGCGTCCGGCGCCGCTTCTTGTGACGGCGGCGGCGTTTACCAACTGGCTCTGCTGGCCCGACGTAGCTGCGAACGCGCGACATCTCCCTGATCTCCGACTCCAGAGACAATCACGTGCAAAAACCGAATTATCTACTTGGCGGAAAAGCTGACCCGTGACGCCGCTTTCCGTGCGGCACATGCCCAACGAGAGAGGTGAGGAGCTACCAGCGTTCAGGCATCGCCGACCAACTATAGTGACGTCGGCGCATGAGGCCAATTGGCGAGAGAGATTTGCGCTCACACGCCAGCCCCATTCAGCGTGTTCACATCCGCCCTGGCCAGAACCGTGACGTCGGACCGTAGGGGCGCCGTCAGAACCGCATGGACGCGATTGAATCGCCCGCTGAACTGCGGTCGCTGGCGCGGATCGGTCGGGAGGCCGGCCACAGCGCGGGAGATCGGCAGCGAGTCTCGGAGGTTCTCGCCCGCGCGGGACTCGTCGCAACTTCGTCGCGTCCGCGTTGCCGTGCGCGACAGTGCCCCATCCAGGCCAATCGTCGCGCTGTCTGGGGGGCGTACTCCCGATTCGCGTGCGTTCGCCACCTCAAGAAATGCCGCCCGCTGGCCGCTGGCGGCAGCGGGACGGACTCACGGGGACGAACTCAGCGGGACGGCAGTGTCCGCCGATACTCGTTTTGATACAGCCCGATCTTCTCGCAGGGAATCGGCTCGAACGCTTGGATCTCCTTTTGGATCCAGGCCTGCCAGCGCGGGGAAAAACCTTGGTCGGCGGCTGCGGCCAGCCCGAGGTCCAGCGGCTTGTCTTTTGCGCCGGACAGATTGGCAAAGCCCTTGATTTCCGTCGGCTTCACCAGGCCTTCGGCGGCTCCCGTGCTGCTCACCGCCAGGTTGTCGGCGATCTCAAACTTGTCGAGCAGTTTCTTGACGTTGCCGTCCAAGCTGCAGACCTGCTTGCTGCAGTCGACGAACACGTTGCGGCGCACGGGATTCCCCAGCGGTTCGCGGGGCGACTCGTTCATGATCGCCGCCAGCCGCGGATACCGGGTGCTCCACGGCGGCTGCAGGTAGTTCAGTTCCGTGGCCTTGGCTTCCAGGGACCAGCTGCGATCCGTGGGACTGTTCCATTGCTTCCACGTCATGCCCCGCGAGTCGATATGCAGGCCGATCGGGCACTCGATGACCAGATTGTTCAGCACCGGATTCTCGCGCCCGCCCCCGATCATGATCGCCCGGCCGGCGCGGTAGAACACGTTGCCCTCCAGCGTGTCGCCGCAATCGCAATCGTCCAGATAGATCCCCATCGTGTTCACGTGCTCGGCGTCGCCGCTGCCGAGGTGATGGATGTAGTTGTGCCGGAGCACGTTGCCCTGGCTGGTCCAATCCCGGCCGGTGTAGAAGGCGCCGGCATCCCCCGTTTCCATGACCACGCGGTAGACTTCGTTGCGCTCGAACCGATGCTCGTTGCCCCCGTACAAGACGGCGTTGTGGGGCGCGTCGTGGATACAGTTGTTGCGGGCCGTCTGGCCGCACCCGTTGGCGCCGATCCCCGGCGCGTACGTGCGTTGGAAGATGCCGAAGTGGTGGATGTGGTTGTTGTCCGCAACATTCCCGGCCGGAGTCAGGGACTTGCGATCCCCGCCGTTGAGCGAAATGCCGCCTCGGCCGATATTGAACACGTCGCACGAGGACACCAGGCATGCCGAGCCGTCGATCGAGATCCCGCCGCCCGCCAGGTTGGCGACCGTGCACCCCAGAATCTCCAACTGCTCGGTGCGTTGGGCGACAACTCCGTCGCCGTGGCCGTACTCGAGGTCCAAGCCGACGAACTTGACATGCTTCGCGCCATTCACTTTGACCAGCGGTTCGGCCAAGGTCGCCAGCACGATTTCTGCCGCGGTCAGCTCGCCGTCCGGATACAAGTACAGAAGTTTGCGGGTG
>CAIYOB010001667.1 GCA_903927685.1 uncultured Planctomycetaceae bacterium | reverse complement strand
CGGACAAGTGCTCGAAAACCTGCGGGACCCGGAACGTCTGGAGCAAGTCCGGCCGGGCAGCGAACTCAAGGCGACGCTCCGCAAGTACCAGGAAACGGGCGTGGACTGGCTGTGGTTCCTGTCCCAACTGGGGCTGGGCGCCTGCCTGGCCGACGACATGGGACTCGGCAAGACGATTCAAGTTCTGGCGCTGTTGGCGGTGCTGAAGAAGCAGCCAGACAACAAGCCTTCGCTGCTGGTCGTCCCCGCCTCGTTGCTGGCGAACTGGAAAGCCGAGATGCAGCGGTTTACGCCGGGGCTGCGCGGACTGTTCGTCCACCCATCGGAAACGCCCAAGGACCAGCTGGCGCAGTTGGCCGGCGAGCCGCAGGCGGCGTTGCGGACGACGGACGTCGTGTTCACGACCTACGCCATGCTCCAGCGGCAAGCGTGGCTGCTGGACGTGCCCTGGCAGTTGGTCGTGATCGACGAGGCGCAAGCCATCAAGAATCCGGCGGCCGGCCAGACCAAGGCAGTCAAGCGGCTCAAGGCTCAGACCCGGATCGCCTTGACGGGCACGCCGGTCGAGAACCGCTTGTCGGACCTGTGGTCGCTGTTCGATTTTCTGTGCCCGGGACTGCTGGGCTCGCAGGCCAAGTTCAAGGACTTCGTCAAAGTGCTCAGCGCTCGCGAGCAGCAGCGTTATGCCCCGCTGCGGCGGCTGGTTCAGCCGTACATCCTGCGGCGGCTGAAGACGGACAAGCGGATCATCTCCGATCTGCCGGACAAAACCGAAGTCCGCGCGTTCTGCGCCCTGGGCAAGCGGCAGGCGGCGCTGTACGCCAAGCTGGTCGACGAGCTGGCCAGGGCCCTGAAGACCCTGGACGGGATGCAGCGGCGGGGCCTGGTGCTGGCTTATCTGATGCGGTTCAAGCAGCTGTGCAATCATCCCAGTCAGCTGCTCGGCGACGGGCAGTTCGCCCCCGGCGACAGCGGCAAGTTCGCTCGCTTGGCGGAGATCTGCGACGAGATCGCCTCGCGGCAGGAAAAGGCCCTGGTCTTTACGCAGTTCCGCGAAATGACCGAACCGCTGGCGAGTTTCCTGGCTCCGATCTTCGGGCGTCCCGGCCTGGTTCTGCACGGCACGGTCGCCGTGACGCGGCGTAAGAAGCTGGTGGACCAGTTCCAGCGGGACGACGGGCCGCCGTTCTTTGTCTTGTCGCTGAAGGCCGGCGGCACGGGGCTCAATCTGACTCAGGCTTCGCACGTGCTGCACTTCGATCGCTGGTGGAACCCGGCCGTCGAGAACCAAGCCACGGACCGGGCGTTCCGGATCGGCCAGCACCGCAACGTGCTGGTCCATAAATTCGTCTGCCGCGGCACGATCGAAGAACGGATCGACGCCTTGATCGAAGAGAAGACACAACTGGCGGCGGATCTGTTGGAGGGCGGCGCCGAGCAGATGCTGACCGAATTGAGCGACGCGGAACTGATCCGGCTGGTTGCTCTCGACGTCGACCGGGCCTGTGTGTAACAATCGTCTTCTTAAGGAGGATGCAAGATGGCTTATTACGGATTCGGCTGGCGGCCCTACGTTTCGGTAGGGCAGCGACGGGCACAAGCGCGGACGAAAATGGACGCGTTGCGCAAAAAGGGCGTCGACATTCAGCCCGTCACGATCGACGGCCGCAAGATCGCCAAGACCTTTTGGGGCGAGGCCTGGTGCGACCACCTGGAATCGTTCAGCGACTACGAGAACCGGCTGCCGCGCGGCCGGACCTACGTCCGCAACGGTTCGGTCTGTCACCTGGAGGTCAAGCAAGGCGAGATCGTGGCCAAGGTCTCCGGGTCGGAACTGTACGAGATCCACATCGAGATCGAAACGCTGCCGGCGAAGAAATGGGCGGCGATCAAGTCGCGGTGTGCCGGCCAGGTCGGCTCGCTGATAGAGCTGTTGCAGGGCAAGCTGTCCAGCCACGTGATGCAAGTCGTCACGGATCGTAAGGAAGGCTTGTTCCCGCTGCCCGGCGAAATCTCGCTCAAGTGCAGCTGCCCGGACTGGGCGGTGATGTGCAAGCACGTCGCAGCCGTCCTGTACGGCGTGGGCGCCCGCCTGGATCAGAAACCCGAGTTGCTGTTCAAGCTGCGAGGCGTCGATCACGAGGAACTGATCGCCGCCGACGCCGAAGCAGCCGTCTCGGCCGCCACGTCGCGGGGCAAATCCAAACGGCTGGACGGCGGCGAGTTGGGGGCTGTGTTCGGCATCGACTTGGACACGGCCGAGCCGCCAGCCGCCACGACGCGTCGGACCCGCAAGAAGGCGCCCGCCAAGGTAACGAAGGCCGCGCGGGCATCGCAAACGGCGACGAAAAACGCGAAACCGGCGGTGAAACCGGCCACGGTCAAGAAGACCGCCAAGAAAAAGGCCCCCACGAAGACGAAAGTCGCGGCAAAGATGTAATGCGCTGTCCCTGCTTCCTGTTG
>CAIYOB010001666.1 GCA_903927685.1 uncultured Planctomycetaceae bacterium | reverse complement strand
TCATCGGCCCGGTCAATTACTTCCTGCTCCGCCGCAAGCGGCGTTTGTACCTGCTGCTGGTCACCGTCCCGCTGGGGGCGGCCGTCGTGACAATCACGCTATTTGGCTACGCCCTGGTCAGCGACGGCCTGGGCGTCCGCGTCCGCGTGCGGAGTTTCACCGAACTCGACCAGCGAACCGGGCGGGCGGTGTCCTGGTCGCGCCAGTCGTACTACGCCGGCTTGGCGCCCTCCGGCGGATTGACTTTTCCCGCCACGGCGGCCGTGTATCCCGTCGACCAGTATCCAGGTGCACGTCGCCAAGGCGAATTCGGTACGCAGTGGCTGGTCTGGGGCGCGGCGCAGAACCTGGCGTCCGGTTACATTCGCTCGCGTTCGACCGCCCAGTTCCTGGTCGTGGAATCCGGCCCCAATGCCCGTGGGGTGTCGCTCGAGGCGGGGGCGGACGCCGCCGAGTTCTGGGCGACGAATCGACTGGGGGCGACGATCGATCGCCTGGTGGTCAAGGACCCGCAGGGGCGCGTCCTGGGGACGACGCAACTGGCACCGGGCCAGCGCCGTCGGTTGGATGCGATCAACCCAGGCGAGGCACGTCTGGAACTCGCACAAGCCAACGGCCGGCATGCGCCCGCCTATCCGCCGGGCTTTCACCCGGGTTTCGACGCTTCGCTGTTTGGCGGCTCGTATCGGTACTGGACCAGCGTCGATGAGGATCTGCCCAATCCCACGGCGGCCACGGGCATCCTGGAGCAGAGCCTGGTCTGGACCTTGAACAGCGCCATCGAGGAGTGGCCTCCGCGGACGTATGTGGCCCTGACCAGCACCTCGCCCGGCGTCTCGCTGGGCTGCGACGTCGCCCGGGAACAAGCCAGTTTTCACGTCGTGTCGGGGAGATGGTAAGATGGACTGCGGGGGTCCCACGCTAGGAGAAGGCGAAATGAGCACCGTCCAAGAAGTACTCTACTTAGGTCCCGAACTGGCTGGCAGCCTGTTGACTGCCGAGGAGTTCGACGCGGCCGAAGACGCAGACGAATTGTACGACTACCAGTTGATCCAGGGAGTCTTGGTTGTGACGCCACCACCGTCCGCAGGCGAACGGAGCCAGAACGATCTGTTGGGACACTGGTGAGACTCTGCTGCCCGGATTCGAGTTGCCCGTGTCGCGTTTGCTGGCCGAGGCCGACATGTTGGAACAAGCCGAGTCGCTCGAGCCGGGAGACTAGAGCCCCGGGGCCGAATGAGCGAGAACTGCATCGACTGGGAACCATGCCGGAGGACAAGCGGTGGAAGCTCAGCCCGCAGATGCTCAACGGGTCGATCGACTGCGGCGGCACGTGGACGTGTTGGCCGAACTGATCGGTCCGCGGCATGTCGGCAAGCCGGCGGCGCTCGCCTCCGCCGCGGCCTGCATCGAACGCGAGTTCGCCGCGTTGGGAGACGACGTGGAGCGTCAGGAATATGACGCCGGTGGCGTCACGGTGGCCAACTTGATCGTCGAGCGGCGAGGCCGGACGCAGCCGGATTCGATCGTCGTGCTGGGGGCGCATTACGATACGATTCCGGGAACGCCCGGGGCGGACGACAACGCCTCGGCAGTCGCGGTGCTGATCGAGTCGGCTCGTCTGTTGTCCGGTCGAGTCGGCCGGCGGACGGTCCGCTTCGTCGCCCTGGCCTGCGAAGAGCCGCCGCATTACTATACCGACACGATGGGCAGCCAGGTGTACGCCCGGCGCTGCCGGATGCGTTCCGAGAGCCTCGCGGGCATGTTGTGCTTGGAAATGGTGGGCTACTTCACCGACCAGCCGAACAGTCAGGAGGTCCCCGCCGGAATTCCCCGTTGGCTGCGGTGGGCGTTCCCGCGGCGTGGCCGGTTCCTGGCCTCCGTCGGCAATTTCCGCTCCCTCTCGCTGGCTTGGCGGTTTCACCGGGGATTCAAACGCGGTTCGCCGCTGCCGTTGTTCTCGGTGTGCCTGCCTGAGACCATCCACGAAATCCGCATGTCCGACAACAGCTCGTTCTGGGACCAGGGATATCCGGCCCTGATGCTGACGGACACTTCGTTCCTGCGAAACCCGCATTATCACCAGGCTTCTGACCGGGCCGACACGCTGGACTACGCGCGGATGGCCCAAGTCGCTTGCGGGGTGGCGGGCGGCGTCAGCAAACTGGCGGGCATCGCCCGGGGCGGATCATGGCGACGCTGATCGACGGCTACAACTTGCTGTATGCAGTGGGGATTCTCGGCCGGAATCTGGGGCCGGGGTCGTTGGAACGCGCGCGCAACGCGTTGCTCGGCTTCTTGGCCGGGACGCTGAGCGAAAGCGAACGGGCGGAGACGACCGTGGTCTTCGACGCCAAGGCGAGGCCGCCGGGCTTGCCCCGGGAACGGAACTACCGGGGGATCCGCGTCCTGTACGCCGTCGGCCATCCCGACGCCGACGACCTGCTGGAACAGTTGATTCGCGCCGACTCGTCGCCGCGCCGCTTGGTTGTGGTCTCCAGCGATCATCAATTGCACCGCGCCGCCCGGCGACGCCGGGCCACGGCCGTCGACAGTGACCGCTGGTACGACGACTTGTGCCGCCAGCGCCGGGCCAGAGAACGCGCGCGGCCCGTGGCCGAGGACAAACCGCCGGCTGCGCCCGATGAGTCCGAGTCCGCTTACTGGATCCAAGCCTTTTCCGCAGCGGCCGCCACGGATGGCGACGCCGAGGTCGGAGCCGACCGCGCTACCAGACGCGAGCCGCCGGATCGCTCCGGCGACGATGCCTTCGACGGCTACAACCCGTTCCCGCCCGGGTACGCGGACGACGTGCTCGCCGAGGAAGAACGGAACGACGGTTAACGTGGACCGATCAGCAGCGCCGCCAGCACCTGGGCGTACAGTCGATGCCCAAAGTCGTTGGGATGATTGACGCCGTTGCCCGTCAGGTCCCGGTCCGCTTTGACCTTGAGCAGCTCGGTCCATAGCGAAGTCATGTCGGCCAGCGCCACGCCGGGCCGGCACAGCTGGGCCAGCGCGTCACGGTACTGCGGAAACAGCTCGTGGTGCAGCCGGATCCAGTCCTCGTTCCCCCGCATGCTGGCTACCAGGATGAACTCGGCGTCCGGGCAAGCGGCCGAAACGCGTTCGATCATGCCGCGTGTGTTGGCCTGATAGTCGGCTGCCGACCGCCCGGCCACATCGTTCATGCCGAACGCCAGCAGGACCAGGTGCGGCTGCAGCCGGATCACTTGATCGATGTTCGCCAGTCCCCACGCGCTGTCCATCCCGCCGACCGCCACGTTCTGGAGCGTGATCAAGCCGCCGTATTCGGTTTCGAGCGCCCGCACCAACAGATCCTGGTAGGGAGGCTGAAACGGGGCCACGCCCGCCCAGCCCGAGGCGTTGCAGCCCGTGGAAATGCTGTCGCCCAGCAGGGCGATCGTTGTGGGCTGCCTGGCTCGCAACCGGGCCAGCGTCCGCGGCAACTGTTCGCCGGCCAACGTCGGACGGGGGCCGGACCAGGCGGTAGGGTCGTATTCGTAGGTGACGGTCGCCTGCATGTCATGGTACTCGTGCCCGCCGCCGAACAGGATCTCGCCGTTGCCGTCCCGATGCGTCAGCGCAAATCGCTGCGAGTTGGCCGGACGGCGCAGGTCCTGCGGGCGGCGATACGGGATGGCCGAATCCGGCGGCAGCAGGAGTTCCCGCGTGCCCGGCTTCCACACATAGTCGCGTCCCTCCCGGTAGGTGACCGCGCCGGACGGATCGTGCACGGCCAGCACGCGCACGGGCGGGAACAGCAGGCCGGCGCGCGGTTGGCTGCTGGGATCGTCCTGGAAGAACAGCACGCTTTCGCCGTACATGGTGCTCGAAAGCCAGAACGGTCGGAGTTGCTCCGGAGCGAATTTCCAGGCCTGGCCGGGCTCGCCGGCAGCGGCCACGGCGGCGAGCCATGTCGCGGCGGCCAGAAGACTGGAACTGACGTATCGCAAGCGGTGCAGGCGGATCATGGCTGTCCTCATGTCGATCATCGGACTGAATTCAAGACGCGGGTTATAAATGGGGGGGTATAGATGAAGAGGGGACGGCGGCCAACTGGACGGCGAGTCGCGACACGTACGTCCTGCCGCGGACGCTGTCCTCCAACGAATCGAGCAAGTAACGGGGGATCGCGCGCACGCCGCAGCGGGCGCCGGCGATCGCGCCGGTCATGGCCCCGATCGTGTCCGTGTCGCCGCCGAGGAAGATCGCCTTGGTCACGGCCGCGACGCAATCGTCCGGCGAACAGGCAAAGCAGGCCGCGGCCGTCACGACCGACTCGAGGGCCCGCACGCCGTTGCCCAGCACGGACAATGCCGCGACGTCATCCAGTCCCCTGGCCGTGGCGAGTTTCGCCCGAAACTCAGGCGTCCGACAGCGACGCTGCAACTGGTCAAAGAACGCGTCGCGGTCGAACGGGCCGGCGGCCACGGGCGAAGCGACCGCCAGGGCGACGGCCAAGGCGAGGATCTGGGCGCCTTCGACGGCCAGCGGATGGGGATGCGTCGGAATCGCGGACAATCCGGCCTGGCGCCAGACCAAATCGAGGTCGCGATGAAAGAACAGGCCGACGGGGGCCACCCGCATCGCGGCGCCGTTGCCGTACGAACCTCCCGGGAACAGGGCCTGGGCGGCTGCCTGGTAGTCCTGCCCGGCGAGCATGGCTTCCAGCACCATCCGCGTCGCGCCGTACGGCCGGCCGCGCGTGTAATTCCGCACCCAAGCGGCGGCCAATGTGCCGGCTCGAATCTCGCCGTCGTTCAGCAACGCCTCCGCGACGCCGATCGCCATTTCCGTGTCGTCCGTATAGGGCCACGGCGGAGGCAGCGGTGGACGTTGCAGCAGCGCCGCGGCCGTAGGGCATTCGGCGGCAATGTCCTCGGCGGACCAGCCTTCAAACGCGAACCCCAGGCAGTCACCCAGCATCAAGCCCAGCAGACAGCCTTGATAACGTTCAGACAGCGTGGGCATTTCCGGCATCACCCTGAACCTCCTCCCGCCACGTCGCAACACCACTCCCGCCAGCCGCCTCGCAAGACTCGCAGCAGGTTCTCCTCGGCAAAGCGTTTTCCGTCGCACAAGGGGGAGGCGGCCATCTGCGCCCGCAAGAGCATCCTGAATTGTCGGCATGTCACGATTATGACGGCCGCCGCGGAACCCGGCAACCTTAGGTTCTGGGCCGCCGTCTAACGCAAGTGCTCGCTGCCGGGCCGAGCGTTAGGTTCTCTCGGAAAGGCAGAATCGTGGAGGGGGATAGAATCATGGGGGCCAAATGAAAGGGGGGCGCCGGAATCGCGTTTTCCAACACCCGGGTAGGTTATTCCTTCTTGGTCGCCCACCCGGGCGATGCTACGTCCGTCGGTGGCTTCAGGCATCGCTTCGCTGTCCCTGCCGCGTTCCGGCCAATGGATTGACCACCACCAACCCACCGAAATCCTGGCCTGCCGTCAAGTCCTCGGTCCACAGTTCACCGGCACCGGCTTGCTGGGCGGCGGCGACAACTGCGGCGTCCCAGTACGAAAGCTGCCATCGCTGCTGCAGGACCAACGCTTGTCGCAGCAGCGACTGGGTGTTCTCGATGACTCGCCATGCAAGATAACGACAGACCGTGTCGGCGGCATCCGCATCGTGCGCGTAAATCAAAATGTTCGTATCCAGGAAGATGTCAACCGCGGTCATGGAGGTCCTCGCGGCTCAAGGGTTGCCCGCCAAGATGGAACCCCGTTTCCAGACGCTGCATCGCGTGACGGCGGTTTCGTTCGTATTGGTCTGATTCGTCCAGCGCCCGTCGAACAAGCTCCGCAACCCAAGTAGGAACGGACTTATTCTCGTCCACCGCACGACGCTGGGCCCGTTGCAGCAATTGCTCGTCGATTTCGAGTGTCAGAGTCTTGCTCATGAACTTGATTGTATCGTCGTGCACGAGAATTGCCCAGCCGGACAGTGACGAGTCTGCCCAGCGGAACCGCAGATCCGGGATGGCTCAAGGGCACCCGCAATTTGACAGGGCTTCCCGGGGTGGTATCGTTTTCAAGTGGTCGTTCTTGAGCGAACTCGGCCATCCCGCCTCGGGACCCTGGCCCTTCTTTTATCTAGGGGTTGCACAGCGCATGTCTACAATCCTTCTGCCGCTGGTGGCGGCGACGGTCTTGGGGGCGACGATTCCCGCCCCCACGGTTGAGAAGCACAATCAGATGTTCCAGCGGTTCTGGGGCACCGACTTTGTGTGGAAATTCGACGACCTGCCGGCTTCCGGCTCGGTGCCGGAGTATCGGATACCCTACTCCGGTCATATCTACCTGGATCGAAGCGGCGGAACAGTGAATGCCATGCGGAAATACGACATGGCGTTCAACGACGGCCGGATGCTGGCCGCGGCGTACGAACAGCGGGACACAACCAGCGGCGCCAAGCCCACACCGCGGCGCGGCGGGCTGTTGGGCCTGCGGATGGTCACGTCGATGGAGACGCCCAATTGGCACGGCCACTGCAACGGCTGGGCCGCCGCCGCAATCCGGCACGCGGAACCGCAAACCAGCGTGCGCCGCAACGGCGTCACGTTCACCCCCGCCGACATCAAGGGCATGCTGGCCGAAGTCTATATCTACAATGACCTGGAATACCTGGTGGGACAGCGCGAGGTACTGAACGCCGGGGCGTTTCACGCCGCGATCGCCAACTGGCTGGGGCGCGGCCAGCACCCGCTGGGCATGGAGGCGGATCCGGGCCCGGAGAAGTGGAATTACCCGGTCTACGCCTACAACATGACCTCCAGCCGCCGCTCGGACCGTTCGGTCGACGTGCGACTGGACGTGACCTATGCCAAGGACTCCAGCGGCGAGTACCAGCAGAGCCCGCGTAACTCGCGCGTCAAGACGTTCCGCTATCGGCTGGACCTGGACCAACAGGGGAACATCACCGGCGGCGTGTTCTATGCCAACAGCGCGATCATCGACATGCTGTGGTTCCCGCTGAGTCCCAAGCAGGGACGCGAGAAGGGCAACGAGCCCGGCAACCCGCACTTGAACGTCGCGGAAGTGCTGAGCATCTGGCGGGAATCGGTGCCCGAAGAGTTGCGGGCCAAGTGGCCGGTGATCGATCCGCCGAAAGAAGATCGCATTCTGGACGTCAGCAAGCTGACCGGCCTGGTTCCCGTCCAGGAGATCGCCGAGCCCGCGACGCCCGCCGCCGTTCCCGAGACCGGCCCCGTGGCCAGCATCGACGCACCGCCAACGGCCGCGGACGCCGCCGCACCCGAGTCGGGCAACTGATCCCCCGGTACGGCGTGCTGTGGCCGGTCGCGAGTTGTGGCCGGTCCCCGAACTCTCGCGTTGTAGCCGGTCTCTGACCGCCGCGTTGTGGCCGGTATCTGACCGAGCCACTCAGCCGACCGCAGGTCTCCAGAAGCCGGGAAGACCTGCGGTCGTTCTTTTCGGCGGGATCAGAGACCCGCGCCGAGCAAGTTGCGGCCGGTCGCCCGCTGTGGCCGGTCCCCAATACCTCGCGTTGTGGCCGGTCTCCGACCGAGCCGCTCAACTGCAGGAACGACCGATCGGCGGCCGCGTACAGCAATGCGGCCGTCGTCGCCGACGCATTCCGCAGATCGTCGGACTGGGACTCGGGTATCTGCAGTCGAGCCACGAGGTACGGATGGCCCGACCCCGGTTCTGCATCCGGGAGTTCGCTCCACTCGCCCCCGGGCACCCTGACAGCCAGCCGTAACGCTGTATAGGCCGCGTCTGTACGGCGCGCATTCGCTTTCCAGGACCGGGCTGCGTCCGCGTACCGGCACAACACGCGGCCCTCTTCCGTCCACTCCCAGCCCCTGTGCTGCGGCCCTCGAAAACACCGTGACCGGAATTCTCCAATCATTTACAAAGACGATGTTTACGATCGAAAGATTGTATTTGTCAATGGCAAGCCATTTCCGTAAAACGTCTTGGAAGACAACGGACGCGGTTGTGGACAGCCGCCAGGCAAATCAAACACAGGAGCGACTGAAGTGAAGTGTCCCAGGTGCAATCAGATCTTGGTGATGTCGGAGCGGCAGGGCGTGGAGATCGACTACTGCCCGGAGTGTCGCGGCGTTTGGCTCGACCGCGGCGAACTCGACAAGATCGTGGAACGAGGTGGCGGAAATGTCTCACGCCCAGGCGAATCTCGGCGGGACGACGAGTACTCGCGCCGGGGATACGAGGAAAACGAAGCAGGCCCGCGGAAGCGGCGGGGCGGGTTCCTTAGCGAGTTGTTCGACTTCGGAGACTAAGCATCCGCGCAGGAATAAGTTGGACAACTAACCGTAGGACGGATTGGTAATCCGTCCGGAAAAACAGGGACAGATTGCCAATCCGTCCTACACAAAATTGCGCAAGTTATTTCTGCGCGGACGCTAACAAGGAGCTTGACGATGAAATCTGGCCTGTACCT
>CAIYOB010001665.1 GCA_903927685.1 uncultured Planctomycetaceae bacterium | reverse complement strand
GGCTCCGCGGCGCAGACCAACGTCACTGCCGCGAGGCAGAGCGTGCCCCACAGAACGCCAGCGAACGCGCGCATCGCGTTGTTCATGCCCTCCCCTCGCAATGACTTCGCAACTTGCCGGTTTGCCCCTCACCCCAGACCTCGCCCCGGAGTACCGGGGCGAAGGAGCTATTTCGTGATCGCTGCGACAGGGGCGCGGACGGAAACTCAAGCCGACGCGATCGCCGCGTGGGTGTCCTTGAGGGCGGGATATAAAGTCTCGAACACTGCAAACCATTCGCGGTAACGGGCGTTGAGCGCCGGGTCGGGCTCGTACACGCGTCCCGGCCGGTGCACCTGGGCGTACGCGTCGGCGACATCCCGGTAGACGCCGACGCCGATGCCGGCCAGCAGGGCCGCGCCCAACACCACCGCTTCTTCGATCTCCGGCACCGCAATCGGCTTGCCGACCACGTCGGCCTTGTTCTGCATCCAGAACTGGTTGTGGATCGCTCCGCCGATGGCGACGATCGTCTCCGGTTGGACGCCCAGCCCGTGCTCCAGACCGCGGACGACTTGCAGGAACTGGTAATCCAAGCCCTCGATGATCGCCCGCAGCATGTCGCCCTTGGTCGTGATGTTTCGCAGCCCGGCGAACGCGCCCAGAGAGCGATGATCGACGACCGGACAGTGACTGCCGGACATGTGCGGCAGGAACAGGCAGCCGTGAGCGCCCGGCGGCGATTCGGCCGCAGCCTGCATCAGGTAGTCCCAGTCGACGCCGCCTTCCTGCTCGGCCCGCAACCGCTCCGACTGGCCGTACTCGCGGCGGAACCACTCCAACTGGTCAGCCGCCACGGTAGCCCCCATCACGGCCCACATGCCGGGGGCGACGTGCGAGTCGACCAGGATGCCCATCTCGCGGACGGCGGGCGTCAAGACCGGCTCCGGAATGGCTGCCACGACCATCTCCCAGGTCCCGGTCACGTCGCTGACCACGCCGGGACGGAACGCGCCCGTCGGCAGCGCGCCGCACAGGTAATCGTGGCCGCCCAGGACGACCGGCGTGCCGACGGGCAGGCCCGTCGTTTCCGCGGCGGCGGCGTGGACCTGGCCCAACACCGTACCGCTGGGGTGCGGATCGCACAGCAGGTCGCGGCGAATGCCCGAGGCGGCGACCAGTTCGTCCGACCAGACCTGCCGCCGCTGGTCGAACAGCAGCGTCGTCGACGCCATGCTGTAGTCCGTCGCCAGCGCGCCGCACAGCATGAAGTTGACAAAGTCCTCGATCAGGACCCACTTGTGCGTCCGAGCCAGGATCTGCGGCTCGTTTTCCATCATCCACAGGATCCGCAGGACCGTGTTGAAGACCCAGATCTGGTTGCCGCCGATGGCGAACTGCCGCTCGGCGCCGACGTGTTCCAGCCACCATTTGTGCTGCGGCTCGGTGCGGGGGCAGTGCCAGGAGATGAACGGATACAGCCAACGGCCCTGCTCGTCCAACGGTACGCCGTCCATGCCCATGCCGGTGACCGCCACGCCGCGGATCTGCGTGGGATCGTCCAGCTGGCCGACCGCCTCGCGCAGCGACTCCGCTACGCCGCCCCAGATCTGCTCCGGCTTCCAGATCGCCCATTGCGGGCGCTGGGGATCCGGATTGAACCGCTGCGTGGGCCGGCTGGCGCGAGCGGCCACGCGGCCCGTGGCGTCGTATACGATCGCTTTCAGATTGGTCGATCCGAGGTCGATGCCGACGAGGTAGTCCATGACGGGCCTCCACACTTACGCAAACGTATTTCCTGTATCGCCGCCCCAGGTATCCAGCGAGATCGGGTACTTGCCGTACATCCGGATCGCGTTCCACATGGCCAGGTAATTCCCCGGCTTGACGGACGAGTGGATGCTGTTGCTGGAAGACAGGATCAACCCGCCGCCGCCAGCCGCTTTGCGGATCACTTCCTTGGTTTCGCGGACCGTGGCTTCTTCGTTGCCAAAGGTCAGCGTGTGGGCACAGTCGACGTTGCCCTTGAGCGCCACGCGGTGGCCGTAGTCCCGTTTCAGCTGGCCGATGTCCATCCCGGCGACCGGGTCGATCGGATCGAGGCAATCGATGCCCGAATCGAGTATCATGTCCAGCAGTGCCATAATATTCCCGTCCGTGTGCTTGATCACGGGCAAGCCCTGCTGCTTGAATTCGGTGACGACTTGCTTCAAGGGTCCCGCGAACAACTCGCGAAACGTGGCGGGCGACATCAGCGGGCCGGTCGTCGACGCGTAGTCATCGCCGGTGAACACGAAGTCCGCGCCGCGGCGGGCGACCTCGTGAGCCATCTCCATGTTGATCTCGACCGACATCGCCACCAGCTTGCGGACCAGGTCCTTGTCCGCCGCCAGGGCCATCAGCACACCCTCGTAGCCGATCAGGTAGCGGGGAATGGAAAACACGTCATTCAGGTGCACGCCGATCGCCAGCTTGCCTTTGTACTTTTTCACCAACCGCTCCAGGCTGGCGTAGCGACCCGGCGCGTGCGGATCGGGCGGCGTGTAGTGCGCCAAGTCCTCCTGCGTCTGGATGGGCGCCTCGACCGGCACACTGTGCTCCTCGGCCGTGTACTGGCTGACCACGCCCCATTCGTTCCGGTAACGCTGGTCGTCGATCTGCTGCTTGCGGAAGTCCGGGCCGGTCAGGATGGCGTCCAAGCCCATCCGCACGGTGAACTCTTCCATACTGCAGCCGGGAATGATCGCCTCGCGGACCCGGTGATCGATGATCCACTCGAAGTGCGGAATCCGATCGGGCTCCTCGTTCCGCAATACCCGCAACACTCGTTCGACCGAAGTCAGTTCCGCCATGATGGCCTTTCTATATCACCGTATGTTCCGTGCGTGCGATGATCTCTTCCTGCAGTTCCAGCGACAAGTCGCAGAAATAGTCGCTGTACCCGGCGACGCGCACGATCAGGTCGCGGTGCGCCTCCGGCTGGGCCTGCGCCTGGCGCAGCGTCGCCGCCGTCACCACGTTGAACTGGACGTGATGCCCGTCCAGCTTGAAATAGCTGCGGACCAGCTGGCACAACCGCTCGATGCCCGTCTCGTCCTGCAACAGGGCGGGTGTCACTTTCATATTCAGCAGCGTTCCGCCGGTCTTCAGGTGGTCCATCTTGGCCGCCGACTTGACCACCGCGGTCGGCCCGCGGCGATCGGCGCCCTGGACCGGCGAGATGCCTTCGGACAGAGCCACCCCTGCCTTGCGGCCGTCGGGCGTGGCGCCGGTCACCGAGCCGAAATAGACATGGCAGGTCGTGGGCAGCATTTCGACTTGATAGCCCCCACCCTTCGTGTTCGGCCGGCCGTCCACCTGCTCCACGATCATGTCGAACGCGCGGACCATCAGCTCGTCTGCATACGCGTCGTCGTTGCCGTACTTGTGCGTGCGATGCAACAATCTCTGCCGCAACGGCTCCTGGTCGGCGAAATCCGCGTCCAGTGCGGCGACCAGTTGCTCGAGGCCCAACTCGTTGTCGTCGAACGCCAGTTGCCGGATCGCCGCCAGGCTGTCCGTCAAGCTGCCGATGCCGACGAATTGAATGAACGTGTGGTTATAGCGGGCTCCGCCGGCGTTGTAGTCCTGGCCCTTGCGAATGCAATCGTCGGTGATCACCGACAGGAACGGCGCGGGCATCAAGCGGGCGTACATCTGCTCAATGACCTGGTTGCCGGCGATCTTGATCTCCAGGAAGTGCTCGAACTGGCGGCGGAACGCGGCGAACACGTCGTCGAACGTCCGCAGGCTGCCGGGAGCACCGGTCTGCGGACCGAGCTGCTTGCCGGTCCGCGGATCGACGCCGTCGTGCAAGGCCAATTCCAGGACTTTGACCAGGTTGAAGTATCCGGTCAGGATGTACGCTTCTTTGCCGAACGCGCCGGTCTCGACACAGCCGCTGCAGCCGCCCTGGCGGGCATCTTCCAGCGTCTTGCCTTGTCGTACCTGCTCTTCGATCACCGCGTCCGCGTTGAAGATCGAGGGAAATCCATAACCGTTGCGGATCACCCGCAGGGCATGCTTCAGGACCGCGTCCGGAGTCTTCCGCGACAGCTGCAGATTACTGCTGGGCTGCAGCAAGTGCATCTCGTCGATGATGTCCAGCAGCACGTGGGTGACTTCGTTCGAGCCGTCGCGGCCATCGGGCAGCAGACCGGCCAGGTTGATGTTGGCAAAGTCCGTATACGTCCCGCTCTCCGCCGCCGTGACGCCGACTTTCGGCGGTGCGGTGTGGTTGTTGAACTTGACGAAGAAGGCTTCCAGCAACTCGCGAGCCTGCTCCGGCGTCAGCGAGCCATCGGCCAGGCCCTGGCGGTAGAAGGGAATCAAGTGCTGATCCAAGTGCCCCGGACTGAACGAATCCCAGCCGTTCAGTTCCGTGATCACGGCCAGGTGGCAGAACCAGTAAGCCTGCAGCGCTTCGTGAAAATCCCGCGGGGCGTGGGCCGGCACGTGGCGACAGACGTCAGCGATCTTCTCCAACTCGGCCTTGCGGACCGGGTCGGCTTCCTCTGCCGCCATTTCTTCGGCCAGCTTCGCATGCCGCTCGGCGAACAGGATCACCGCATCGCAGGCGATGTCCATCGCGGTCAGCTGTTCCCGTTTCTCGTAGGCCCGCGGATCGCCGACGAAATCCAACGCCGCAATCGCCGCGCAGATTTCGCGTTTGAAGTCCATCATCCCGCGGCGGTAGATCTTGTCGTCCAGAACCGTGTGCCCGGGCGCCCGCTGTTCCATGAACTCGGTGTACAGCCCGGCTTCGTAGGCCTCGATCCACTCGTCGGACATCGCCGCAAAGATCTTGTCCCGCATGCTGCGGTCCCGCCAGTATGGGACGATCTGCTGGCCGTAGACCCGCAGCGTCTGGTCGTCCACCGCGTAGCACGTCTTGGGACGGGAATTCAGAATTCGCAGGTCCTCGACCGAGTGGCAGGTCAGTTCGGGGTACGTGGGGACGGCCTTCGGTTCCGGACCGCGTTCGCCGACGATCAGCTCCTCGTCGCCCAGATAGATTGTCTTGTGCTCGCACAAGTACAGAAACGACTTGGCCCGCATCACGGGGATCGAGTACTTGCCGTCGTGGGCCTGATAAAACTCCGTCAGCAGACTGGCTCGTTCGTGGGTAATTCGGGGCTGGGCCGCCAGACTCGCCTGCCGCAGCCGGGCTGTTCTTTCATTCATAAAACTCAACCACCAATTTTGACTGCAAGTCCATGGCCCCGCGCCCGTTCGGCCAGGGCCCTCATCCGCTCGTCCGACGGCGGAGCGATATCTGTCGCGGCGGGCGCCAAGCCCACCCGTTCCGCCTTGTTCGTTCCCAGGGCGTGATAGGGGATCAAATGGATCCGCTGGACGCTGCCCAGGGACGCCACCCAAGCGGCCGTCGCCTCGATGTCGCCAGGATCGTCGTTGAAACCGGGGATCACGGGGACCCGGATCCAGACCTTGGCCCCCCGTTCGCACAAGGCCCGCAGGTTCTCTAGGATAACGCCGTTCGACACGCCGGTGTACTGCCGATGGCGACTGTCGTCCAAGATTTTCACGTCGTACAGGAACAGATCCGTCCAGGTCGCCAGGGCCAGCAGATCCTCGCGGCGGCCGTACCCGCAGGTATCCACGGCCGTGTGCAGACCTTCGGCCCGGCAGGCTGCGAGCAATTCAGCGGCAAATTCCGGCTGCATCAGCGGCTCGCCGCCCGATAACGTCACGCCTCCGCTTGATTCGTCATAGAAAATGCGATCCTCGAGGATTTCTGCCAGGACATCGGAAACCGTCCGCGGGCGGCCGATCCACTCCCGCGCGCCGGTCGGGCAAACGCCGACGCACTGTCCGCAGCGAATGCATTGCTGGCGGTCGATCGCCGCCGTCTCCGGACTTTGGTCAGGGGCCCGCGGGCAGATGTCGCGGCATTGACCACAGCGGATGCAGCGGGCCTGGGACCAGGAAATCTCGGGCTCAGGTAAGCGGCTTTCCGGGTTATGGCACCAGCCGCAACGCAGCGGGCACCCCTTCAGGAACACCGTGGTGCGAATCCCCGGCCCATCGTGCAACGAGTACTTCTGGATATTGAAGATCAGACCGGTATGCATGCAGGCGGAGATGCACCAGGAAAGGGGGACAGCATGTGCGAACTCCGCGGCCAAGGCGGGGTAGACGACCTTCGTAGACGGCTAGGACCTCTGAAGATACACTATCCCGGGACGGCAAACAACGGCGGAGATGGGGAGTGCCGCGCAACTGGAGACCAACGTGACTGATTCGATCGTGGGGCCGGGTGAGCATTGGCGCGAGATCCTCTCGGGGGGCAACCGCCGGCCCTACCTCGTGCACGTCCCAAGCCGCTACGATTCGACGACGCGGCTGCCCGTCCTCGTGGTGCTGCACGGCGGCGGCGGTTCCGCCTCGTTTGTTTCTCAAGTCTACGGCTGGCCGGATTTATCAGACCGCGAAGGGTGCCTGGCGGTTTTTCCCGAGGCGACTGCGGAAGATCCGGAGCGTCCCGCGGCGGTCCGCGAAAACCCGCGGCTCTGGAACGACGGCAGCAAACGCAGTTCGGTCGCGCGCCGCAACGTGGACGATATCGGGTACTTGGCCGCGGTCCTGGACGATTTGCAGGCCAACTATGCCATCGATGCAAAACGCGTCTTTATGACCGGTTTTTCCAATGGGGCTTCGATGACGTTTCGTGCGGGAATCGAACTGTCCGATCGCCTTGCCGCGATCGCCCCCGTTTCCGGCCATCTGTGTTTGCAGGATCCCCGGCCGGCACGCCCCTTGTCGATGTTCTATATCATCGGTCTGGCGGATCCACTCAACCCGCTGGCTGGCGGCACGACGCGGACGCCGTGGGGGGCGACTCGCCAGAAGCCGCCGGTCATGGATTCGATTCTGACTTGGGTCCGTTTGATCGGGGCCTCCGAGCAGCCCCACGTTTTGCGCAATTCGGATGGCGTGAGGCACGTGCGTTACGGGCCGGGCGTATCAAATTGTGAAGTTCAGTTTTGCACCATCGAAGGCCAGGGGCACGAATGGCCCGGGGCGCGCCGGACGCTGCCCCGAATCATCAGCGGACCGCAGACCAGCAAGCTGGACGCCACCCGGGCAGTCTGGGACTTCTTTGCGGCCACTCAACGTGGAACTTCGGCCGAGTACTCCGGTCAGGAAGGGTAAGAACATCTTGGGCGATGGCGACGAGGAACTGCAACGGCTAGACGTGGTGCTCAGCGTCCTGCCGGACTCGGCGGCTAGGCAGTTGGAGATCTGCCGGGCATACTGGGCGAGCAAAGCCGTTGGGACGAAGCGCGGGTCCATGCCCGGATCCTGGCCCGGACGGCGCCGAAGAACCGGGCGTACCGAGAGCTGTTGGACAAGATCATTCAGGCGTAGCTGAAACGATGAACGAGCGGATTATTGCGATCGGGGATATCCATGGCTATTCGGCGGCGCTGGCGGCCATCCTGGATGCCGTGCAGCCGCGGCCGCTGGACACGGTCGTGGTCCTGGGCGACGTGATCGATCGGGGGCCCGATTCGCCCGGCGTCGTCGAACAACTGATGGGATTGGCATACCACTGCCGGCTGGTGCCGATCTTGGGGAACCACGAGGAAGTCGTGCTCGAGTTGCTGCTGGGGCAATATTATCTGCTGGACCGCTGGATGGCGATTGGGGGCCAAGCCACGTTGGCGGCGTACGGCTGCGAGTTCCCCGACGAGATTCCGTTGCCCCACCTGGAGTTCTTGAGGAGCTTTGCGCCGTGGTACGAGACCCCCAGGCACTTCTTCGTGCACGCCAGCTACGACCCGGGCAAGAAACTGCCCAAGCAGCCGGCCGACTTGCTCCGCTGGGCCTCGCTGGCCGCAGGACTGCCGGGGCCGCATCGGTCGGGCAAGGTGGCGATTGTCGGGCACACGGCGCAGCGCAGCGGCGAGATCCTGGACGTGGGTTACTTGAAGTGCATCGACACCTGCATCTACGGCGGCGGCTGGCTGACCGCGCTGGACGTGACCAGCGGCGACGTCTGGCAGGCGGACCAGCGGGGCAGGTTGCGGGAGCCAGAGCCGCGGGAAGCTTGGGGCGAACCGAGGAGCTGATGGCCGATCGGCCACGGGGACTTCCGGCTACTTGACGCCGCCACCGCGGTCTCGTTCGTTTCCAACTCGCGTGCCCCGTGCCGGTTGCGATCGCGGCTTTGGTTGCGGCATCACCTGCCTGGAACTCGGGTGAGCAGGGAACTCAGAGCCTGCCTGGTTATTCGCCTTCACCCAGCATCCGTTTGACCTTTTCGCGGAGGACGGCAAAGTCGACGGGCTTTTCCAAGAACTCCGTCACCGGCAGCCAAGTCGGATCGATGTCCTTGTTGCTGAACCCCAGCGGGAATTGCTGGTTGACCGCCGTCAGCATCAGGATGGGAATCTGGCCGAACTTGCGGCGGACGTCGCGGGCTAACTGAAATCCGGCACTGGGATTCTCGGGAAACATCACGTCCAGCACGATTGCGTCGGGACGCCGCTCCTGGATGCTGGTTAACGCCGCGGCGGTGGCAAACACCGTCGCGATCTCGTGGCCGTCGGCCTGGCAGACGGTCCCAACGGCTTCGGCAAAATCCTGATCATCGTCGACGATCAACAAGTACGCCATGTTCTCACCTCTTGCTTGCGAGTCCTAATTCAGACGGATCCGCGGTCCCAACGGCGCCCCCGCGGACGCACAGGGGATGGTCAACGTAAAACGGGTGCCCCACTCCGGAGCGCTTTCCACTTGGACTGCGACCCGCATCTTGCGGGCGACGTCGCGGACGATCGCCAGTCCCAGGCCGGTCGACGCTCGATTATGCCGCGCCGCCTCGTCGGTTCGGTAGTAGTCCTCGAAGATTCGCGGCAGCTTTTCGGCGGGAATGCCGATCCCGCGGTCGCGGATGACCACGGTTGCGGCATCGCGGTCTGCGGGGCGACAAACAACGCTCACCTCTCCGCCCGGAAGCGAATAGTTGGCGGCGTTCAGCAACACGTTGTCGAGCAACATGCGGAGGTGATCCGGCACGGCTTGCACGGTGACCGGCGTCAGTTCCCGCTGGAATCGGATTGCCCGCTGGCGGGCGGGCGGTTCGAGGTGCGCGATCACTGCCTCGAGCAATACCGCCAGATCGACGGCCGTGCTCTCGGGCGGCATCTGTCCTTCCGAACGCAGATTGGCCAGCTGCAACATCTCCTGGATCTGTTGCGACAGGGCGGCAGAGCGCGCGGCGATCTTCTCGACGACCGTCCGAGCCGACGGCGGCAATTCGCCGCAGAAGCCGCCCAGCAGCAGCTGGGTGTTGGCGTGGATCGCCGCGAACGGAGCCTTCAGCTGGTGCGTGGTCTGCAGCATGTGCTGGGCACGCTCGACGCTGGCGGCCGCCAGCCGCCGATTCGTGGCCGCCAATTCGCGTTCATGACGCCGGAGCGTCTGGGCCAGCCGGGAGACGAGAAACCAGATCACCGCCCAGATCGCCGCCACCGACGTCGCCTGCAGCACCAGGAACTCGCCCGTCAACAGCGCTCGGGCTTGCAGCCCCGGGCTGGCCAGGATGGTCTGCGGCGGCCACACGCCGCTGAACTCGATCAGCAGACAGCCCACGTACAAGCCGCTGGCCAGGATGCTGACCGCCAGACTTTGGCCAGGCGTCAAGAAGATGCACGCCAAGACGACGTGAAACAGGTACATGAACGGAGCCGCCGTCTCCAGGCTGCCCAGGCAATGCACCACGGCGGTCAAAATCAGCAGGTCGGCGGCGATCTGCAGCCCGAGCTGACGACGCGCGGACCGCGGCCGTCGGCCGTCGGCGACAGTCGACGCCAGGTGCGAGAAGATGCCATTACAGGCCGCGAGAACCGCCGCCGCGGCCAGCGGCCAAGTCGGCGAAAGCCTGAGACCCAATCCTGCCAGGAACGCCGGAAACCAGCCGGCAACTCCCAGCGCGGCCAGGACCGCCACGACCAGCCACCGCAAGCGGCAGAACCAGCGGGCATGCTGCAGCAGCAGCGACTCTTCCAACGCGGCATCCTGAGCGGTCGCGGTCGCCGGGGACGGGACGGGCTCGTCGTGCAACGGCAAGTGGTAGCTTGCCACTCGGGGGCTGTCGCTGGCTGCCACCGCACTGTCTGCCATGCGTCAATCCACGTCCCAGGTTGTGCCCGCGTTCAGCAGCTTGCGCAGATCGCCGCGTCCCCGCTGTTTGGTCGTGGCAGCGACCTGCGACATCAGCAGCCCATCGTACGTGGGCTTTTCCACCGCCCGGAAGATCCCCAAGGCCATCGGACAACTCGGCGGCTCGAGGTCCGCCAGGAGGGCAGCCAGAGCTGGCGAGGCCGCGTGCATGTCGTGCACGAGCAGGTCCTCCACGCGGGCTTCGCCCTTTTCCAGGTCAACGATCTTCGGCTCCAGGTTGTGGGCGGCGATCCCCTTGCTGCCCTGGACGCCGAACCGCAGAGGTTCGCCGTGCCGCAACAGGATCCGCCGATCGGCCTCGGCGCGCGGGCCCAGGTCGTCGAATGCGCCGTCGTTGAACACCCGGCAGTTTTCCTGGATCTCGACAAAGGCAGCGCCTTTGTGGCGTGCCGCCGCGGCCAACGTCTCGCTCATGTGCGCCAGATCCAGGGCGACAGTCCGGGCCACGAACGTGGCTTCCGCAGCCAGCGCCATCTGGATGGGCCGGATCGGCTGTTCGATGGTCCCGAGCGGGCTGGACTTCGTCCGCTTGCCGAACTCGGAGGTCGGCGAATACTGGCCCTTCGTCAAGCCGTAGATGCGGTTGTTGAACAGCAGGACTTTGATATCCACGTTCCGCCGCAGGCAATGGATCAGGTGGTTCGTGCCAATCGACAGCCCGTCGCCGTCGCCGGTGACCACCCAGACCGACAGTTCCGGATTGGCGCACTTGACCCCCGTGGCAATCGCCGGGGCCCGGCCGTGGATGGTGTGAAAGCCGTAGGTATTCACGTAGTATGGGAACCGGGACGAACAGCCGATGCCGGAGACGAACACGAAATCCTTCCGCGGAATGCCCAGCTCGGGCAGCAGCTTCTGGACTTGCGACAGGATCGCATAGTCGCCACACCCCGGGCACCAGCGGACTTCCTGGCTGGTCTGAAAGTCCTTCCGCGTCAATTCGCGGAGACAGTCCGCACCGGAGGCCGCAACCGGCGCGGGGGAAATCGTCGGCAGACTAGTCATGATTCAGCATCTCCTCGAGCGCAGAACGAACTTCGCGAATCAGGAACGGACGCCCTTCGACCTTGTTCAGCCCCTCGATCGCCAGCGGGAACTGGCTGCGGAGCACCGAGCGTAGCTGGCCGGAGTTGTTCTCGATGACCAGCACGCGTTCAAACGCGTTCAAAATCTCGCCAATGTTCCTCGGCAAGGGATTGAGGTATCGCAAGTGCAGGTGGGACACGGCGTGGCCCTGGTCCTGCAATCCGCTGACCGCGGCCGCCACCGCGCCATAGGTGCTGCCCCAGCCGACGGCCAGGATGCGCCCCGCCGACGGGCCCGTCACCTCCGCTGCTGGAATGTCGTTGGCGATCCCGGCGATCTTTGCGGAGCGCAGACGTACCATCTGAGCATGGTTCGCCGCGTCATACGTGACGACCCCGGTGACGTCCTGCTTCTCCAAGCCGCCGATGCGGTGCTCCAGACCCTCCGCACCCGGAGCGACCCAGGCCCGGGCCTGGGTGCCCGGATCGCGGCGATACGGAGCGAACTCTTGCGGGGTGACCTGCGCGAAGATCCGTAGATCCGGCAGGGTGTCGGGGTCCGGAATGGCAAACGGTTCGGCGCTATTCGCCAAGAAACTGTCGGACAGCAGGATCACCGGGGTCATGTACTTCGTCGCCAACCGCACGGACTCGAACGCCATCTGAAAACAGTCGCCCGGCGTCGCCGCCGCCAGCACGACCGCCGGGCTCTCGCCATGTCGGCCGTACAGGGCCATCAGCAGGTCCGCCTGCTCCGTCTTGGTTGGCATCCCGGTACTGGGGCCGGCACGCTGGACATTGATCACCACCAGCGGCAACTCGGTCATCACCGCCAAGCCGATGGCCTCCGTCTTCAGCGCCAGCCCCGGGCCGCTGGTTCCCGTGATACCCACGGCTCCCGCGTACGAGGCGCCGATCGCGGCACAGCAGGCGGCGATTTCGTCCTCGGCCTGGATCACGCGGACGTCGAACTCCTTGTGGTTCGACAGTTCGTGCAGGATCTCGCTGGCCGGCGTGATCGGATAGCTGGCATAGACCATCGGCCGCGCGGCGCGGTGCGCGGCGGCGATGCAGCCCAACGCGGCAGCTTCGTTCCCGGTGACGCGGCGGTAGCGCCCCTGGGGCAGTTTGGCCGGCGCGACGTGGTAATGGACCCGGAATAACTCGGCCGTGTTGGCGAAATTATAGCCCGCCCGCAGACTGGAGCCGTTGGCTGCCATCACGTCCGGCTTGCGCTGGAACTTGCGCATCAGCCACTCCAGCAGCGGCTGCAAGGGACGGTCGTACAGCCAGAGCAGCAGACCCAGGGCAAAGAAGTTCTTGCAGCGGGCAGCCTCCGTCTTGGGCAAGCCCGTGTGCCGCACCGCCTCCTCGGTCAGCCGGGTCATCGCCACCGGGATGACGCGATACGCGTCCAGCGAGCCGTCCTCCAAGGGATTGGCATCGTAGCCCGCCTTGGCCAGATTCTTGGGCGTGAACTCGTCCTCGTTGGCGACCACGATGCCGCCCGGTTCCAGCTCGCGGAGATTGACTTTCAGCGCCGCGGGGTTCATCGCGACCAGCACGTAGGGCGCGTCCCCGGGCGTGGTCACTTCGTCGTCGGCGAAACTCAATTGGTAGCCGCTCACCCCCGCCAGCGACCCCGCCGGAGCACGGATCTCCGAAGGATAGTCCGGCAAGGTGCGAATCGCGTTTCCCACCAAGGAAGAAATGTCGGCGAACTGAGAGCCGACCAGCTGCATCCCGTCGCCTGAGTCCCCCGCGAAACGCACCGTCGCATGATGGACCTGAACCAGCTGCTTGCTGTCGGAGCTTGAAGCGACCATTCCCGTACCCTCGTGTCCCCTGCGTCATGGAGACGTCGCCGCCCTGGGTTGGCGACGCCCCTTGTTTGCCCGTGATCATAGCCAACGCCACTGCCGCCCGCAATATAGATGATTGTACATGTTTGGAATCGTTGATCCATAACAACCACCAGCCCGAATTGTTCCAGAACCGGGATTTCGCCACAACTCGCGCGAGCGCAAACCGAGGCGTCAGCGAAGATAACTCACATCCCTGCCGTCGCTTACGCTTCGGGTTACCCGAGGTCCGTCAACAATCCGGGCCAGCGAACAAGCTGCAGGAACTTGGCGCGAGGTCACACAACACTCAGTCGCTGGCTACTGCCATTATGGGGGTATGTGTGAGTGGATGGGATGATGGATCAGTCGTGGCGGGCAGGGTGAACCGTCTTGCGAGTGCGGCGTGCGATGCAGGTTCCGTCAGTCCGGGGAACTCGCCGCTCGCCTCAAGGCACCCGGTTCAAGTTCACAGCGCCGGCGATGCGCCGTGTCGGACGTCAGTCGATGATCTTGTTGATCGGATACTCGACGATCCCTTTGGCGCCGACCGCTTTCAGCTTGGGGATCAGCGTCCGCACGACCGTCTCGTCCAGGATGGTGTTGACGTCGACCCAGTCGGGATCGGACAAGGCGGCGACGGTGGGCTTTTGCAGGGCGGGCAGCAGGGCCAGAATCTTGTCCAGGTCCGCGCGCGGGACGTTCATCATCAGTCCGACTTTGCCCTCGGCATTCAAACAGGCCTGGAGCATCAGGGAGATATTTTCGAGTTTCTGGCGGACCCAGGGATCGGCGTAGGATGCCTGGTTGGCGATCAGCCGGGTGGTGCTTTGCAGCACCTCGTCAATGATTCGCAGGTTATTGGCGCGCAGCGAACTGCCCGTCTCGGTGACCTCGACGATCGCGTCCGCCAACCGCGGCGGCTTGACTTCGGTGGCGCCCCACGAAAACTCGACGACTGCGTTCACGCCGTGCCGGGCCAGGAAGGCTTTGGTCAAGCCGACGGCTTCGGTGGCGATGCGTTTGCCCTCCAAGTCCCGGACGCTCTGCACGGGCGAGTCGTTCGGGACGCACAGCACCCACCGCACCGGACGGCGGCTGACCTTGGAAAACGTCAGTTCGCAGACCTCGACGACCTGCGCCCCGGTTTCCAGTACCCAGTCATAACCGGTAATCCCGGCGTCCAAGATGCCTTGCTCGACATACCGCGCCATCTCTTGGGCCCGGATCAGCAAGCACTCGATCTCCCGGTCGTCGATCGACGGGTAGTACGAGCGCGACGAGAACGTGATCTTGTAGCCGGCGCGGAGGAACAGCTGGGCGGTCGCTTCTTGCAGGCTGCCGGCGGGAATCCCCAATTTCAAGACTCGATCGGACATGGAGTAACCTGACGGAATGAGCTGGGCTCAGGACTTCTTGTACACGACGGCGGGATCAAAGACTCGTTCGCCGACCGTTTCGACTTGCCGCGTGGCCGGGTCGATCCGGCGGAAGAAGCAACTGCGGTAGCCCTCGTGGCATGCGGCCGCGCCGATCTGGTGGACCTTGACCAGCAGGGTGTCGGCATCGCAGTCGAAATAGATGCTCCGCAATTCCTGGACGTTGCCGCTCTCTTCGCCCTTGCGCCACAGCTTCTGGCGGCTGCGGCTGAAGTACACCACGCGGCCCGTCTGCAACGTCTCTTCGTAGGCCGTCCGGTTCATATAGGCCAGCATCAGCACATCGCCGCTGGCGTCGTCCTGGGCGATCACGGGAATCAACTCGTGCTTGTCAAAGTCCGGACCGTTCATCGTCTACCTCCGTGCTGGGTTGCTATTCCGCGCGCCGTGCGACGCGCAGCTGGCCGCGGGCCTGGGCGATCTCCCGGTCGCGGATCTGCAGTTGCTCGGGCGTCGTCGCGGGTTGCTGTCGGGCCGCGTCCAGGCGTTTTTGGGCGGCCTGCTCGTCGACCTGATCGGCCGGGACCGCCTGGGCTGTCAGCACGGCGATCTGGTTGTCAACGACTTGGACGAAGCCGCCATCCACGTAGAACCGGCTGACCTGGTTGTCGCGACGCAAGCGCATTTCGCCGTAACCCAAGCGACCGATCAGCGGCGCGTGGCCGGGCGCGATCCCGATCTCGCCGTCATAAAGCGGCAGGGCGACGAAATCGACGGCCTGATCCAGCGCCTTGCGCTCCGGCGTGACGACGGTGCATTGCAGTGTGGTTGCCATCTCAAAGCGGTCCTCGGAATACGGTCATCACGAAGCTTTGGCCGACATTTTCTTGGCCTGCTCTTCCGCCTGCTCGATCGGGCCGACGTACATGAAGGCCTGCTCGGGCAGGTGGTCCCACTTGCCGTCGCAGATTTCCTGGAAGCTCCGGATGGTGTCCTGCAGCGTCGTGATCTCGCCCTTCTTGCCCGTGAACACCTCGGCCACCAGGAACGGCTGCGACAGGAACCGTTCGATCCGGCGGGCGCGATGCACCACCAACTTGTCCTCGTCGCTCAGTTCATCCACGCCCAGAATCGCGATGATCTGCTGCAATTCCCGATACCGCTGCAAGATCCGTTGCACGCGGCGAGCCACCGCATAGTGCTCCGCGCCCACGTACTGCGGATCCAGGATGCGGCTGGACGAGGCCAGTGGATCGATCGCGGGATAGATGCCTTTTTCCGAAATCGAACGTTCCAGGTAAATGAACGCGTCCAGCTGGCCAAAGGCGGTAGCAGGAGCCGGGTCCGTCGGATCGTCGGCCGGCACGTACACGGCCTGCACCGACGTAATGGCCCCTCGCTTGGTCGAAGCAATCCGCTCCTGCAAGGCGCCCATTTCAGTGGCCAAAGTGGGCTGGTAACCGACGGCGGACGGCATGCGTCCGAGCAACGCCGAGACTTCGCTGCCCGCCTGCGAGAAACGGAAAATGTTGTCGATGAACAGCAGGGTGTCCTTGCCGGTCGTGTCGCGGAAGTACTCGGCGACCGTCAAGGCGGACAAGGCGACGCGGAGCCGCGCCCCGGGGGGTTCGTTCATCTGGCCGAAGACCATGCAGGTCTGCTCGATCACGCTGCGGCCGGTGTCGCCGATCTGGGCTTCCTGCATTTCCAGCCACAAGTCGGTGCCCTCGCGCGTCCGCTCGCCGACGCCGGCGAACACCGAGTAGCCGCCGTGCGCCGAGGCGATGCGGGCGATCAGCTCGGTCAGGATCACCGTTTTGCCCAGCCCGGCGCCGCCGAACAACCCGGCTTTGCCACCACGCACAAAGGGAGTCAGCAGATCGATCACCTTGATGCCGGTCTCGAACAGTTCCGTGCTGGTGGACAGCTCGTGGACTTTCGGCGCTTCGCGGTGGATCGGCCACGATTCCGCCGCCTTGACGGGTCCGCGCTCGTCGACCGGCTCGCCCAGCAAATTGAACACGCGTCCCAGCGTGGCGTCGCCGACGGGGACGGTCACGGGGCGGCCGGTGTCCAAGCAGTCCATCCCGCGGACCATGCCGTCCGTGCTGCCCAGCGCGACACAACGGACGCGGCCGCCGCCCAAATGCTGCTGGACTTCGCCGGTCAAGTTCAGCCGCACGCCTTTCTGTTCCGACACGATCTTGACGGCATTGTAGATCGCCGGCAGCCGGTCTTCGGGGTATTCCGCGTCAAAGGTCGAACCGATGACCTGGGTGACACGGCCGACGTTTCTTTCTGCACTTGCTGTCGCCATTCCTGTACTCTCGATCGTAGGATCCGATGTCTCGTTCTGCGGCGCGAAGCTGTCCTCAGGCGTTCTTCAGCGCTTCGACGCCGCCGATAATCTCCGAAATCTCCTTGGTGATCTGCGATTGGCGAGCCCGGTTATAGGCCATCGACAACCGCCGGATCATGCCGGTTGCGTTCTCGGTGGCTGACTTCATCGCCACCATTCGTGAAATCTGTTCACTGACGCCCGCATCCAGGAAGCACTTGAACAACCGCGCCTTGAAACTCGCTGGGACGACTTCTTCCAGGATGCTCTCCGCCGACGGCAGAAACTGGTATTGCGGGCGGACGCGGTCCGCGTCGTCCACCAGTTCCTCGTCCTCCTCCTTGACCAGCGATCCCAGCGGCAACAGGGTCTCGACCACGGGGATCTGGCGCGAGGCGCTCAGGAACTTGGTGTACACAACCTCCAGTCGGTCCAGCTTGCCTTGCGCGTAGGCATCCAGATAGCGGGTGGCGATTTGCGCCACGTCCAGGAACTTGGGCTGATCATCGAACTGCTGGTAGGTTTCCGCCATCGCAACTTTGCGAAAGCGAAATGCCGAGATGCCACGTTTGCCGGAGACCTCCAGACATGTGCCCGGCACCTCGGCCTGCAGTTCCTGCTGCCGGGGAAACGCCAGCCGGAGGACTCCCGAATTGTACCCGCCGCACAGACCTCGATTCGCCGTCAAAACCAGCAGCACGGCATTCTTCGTCGACTCCCGTGGCTCCAACAGCGGGTGCTTGACCTGCAGTCCCGCAGCCGCCAGATCCGCCACCAACCGCGTGATTCGCTCGGTGAATCGCGCCGCCGCCGTAGCGCGATCCATCGCTTTGCGGAATCGCGCAGTCGAGATCAACTCCATGGTCCGCGTGATCTTGCGGATATTCCCAATGGACTTGCGGCTTCGATCCAGTTTGCGGGCGTTGGCCATGCGTCGGGCTCAGGCTAAAACGGGGTACGGTGAAAGGCGGTCTTCGGCCGCAGATCACGCCGGTTTCTTGCCGGCGGTGTAACGGCCCTTGAATTCCTTGATCGCCGCGATGATCTCCTTTTCCACGGCTTCGCTGACGTCCTTGACCTCGTCCAGCGCTTTCCAGATGTTGGCTTTGTGCTGGCGCACAAAGTCCAGGAACCCTTGCTCCCAAGCCTGGACTTCGGGGATCGGCACGTCGTCCAGGTACCCTCGGGTTCCGGCGTAGATGATCAGCACCTGGTCGACCACGTGCATCGGCTTGTACTGGCCCTGCTTCAGCAGTTCGACCATCCGGTAGCCGCGGTCCAGGCGGGCCTGGGTGGCCGCATCCAGTTCCGTGCCCAGTTGGGCGAACGCTTCCAGTTCGCGGAACGAGGCCAAGTCCAGACGCAACCCGCCAGCCACCTTTTTCATGGCCTTGATCTGGGCCTTGCCGCCGACGCGGGAGACCGAAATCCCGGCGTTCATGGCGGGCCGCTGGCCGGCGAAGAACAAATCCGGCTGCAGGTAGATCTGGCCGTCGGTAATCGAAATCACGTTGGTCGGAATGTACGCCGAGACTTCGCCTTCGAGCGTTTCGATGATCGGCAGCGAGGTCAGCGAACCGCCGCCCAGTTCGGCGGACAATTTGGCCGACCGTTCCAGCAGCCGGCTGTGACAGTAGAACACGTCACCGGGATAGGCTTCCCGTCCCGGCGGGCGCCGCATCAGCAGCGACAGCTGGCGATAGGCGACGGCTTGTTTCGACAAATCGTCGTAGACAATCAGGGCATGCTGGCCGTTGAACATGAAGTGCTCGGCCATCGCCGTGCCCGCGTAGGGCGCGACGTATTGCAGCGGCGCGGGTGAACTCGCACCTGAGACGATGACCGTGGTGTAATCCATCGCCCCGTGCTTTTCCAGTTCCGCGATCACACCGGCGACGGACGAGTCCTTCTGGCCGATCGCGACGTAGAAGCATTTCACGCCCGACTGCCGCTGGTTGATGATCGCGTCCAGCGCGATCGCGGTTTTGCCGGTGCGGCGGTCACCGATGATCAACTCGCGCTGCCCGCGTCCGATCGGCGTCATGGCGTCGATGGCCTTGATTCCCGTCTGCAGCGGTTCGCAGACCGGCTGCCGCTGGGAGACGCCCGTGGCGATGACTTCGACCGGACGAAATTCCTGGGCGTCCACGGGTCCCTTGCCGTCCAATGGGTTGCCCAACGGGTCGAGCACGCGTCCGACCACGGCCTCGCCCACCGGCACCGACAGCAGCCGCCCCAGGGCTCGCACTTCATCGCCCGCCGAGATCCCCAGGTAGTCGCCCAGAATGATCACGCCGACGCTGTTCTCTTCCAGGTTGAAAGCCTGTCCCTGGACGCCGTTGGGGAATTCGACCATCTCGCCCGACATCACGCCCGACAAGCCGTAGACGCGGGCGATGCCGTCGCCCGCCTCCAACACCGTGCCGACTTCGCGGACATCGATCCGGCTCTCGAACTGCTCGATCTCCTTCTGCAAGACCGAGGCGATTTCGTCTGCATTAAATCTCATCTGAGTCCTCACAACCCGGGGTCCGAAAGAATCTTTTCGAATCCCCCCAGTTTATCTGTTCACGCGTTTGATCCCGGCGCCGCGAAACGATTCGACGATTTCCGCACCGCATGAACCACCGCATCCGTTGCCGAGTCGCGCAGCCGATTCAGCTCGTTGGCCACGCTGGCGTCATACACCATATCTCCGACGCGAACCACCAGCCCGCCGATCAGGCTTTCGTCTTCCTGGACGTCGAGGTTCACCTGCTTGCCAAGCAGCGTTTCCAAACGCCGTGTGACCAGCTCGTACTGTCCGGCGTCCAGCGGGGCGGGTGTCCGAACCTGCACGTCGACTCGCCCCTGCGCCTCGTTCCACAAGAGTTCGGCCGCCCGGCGGACCGCCCGCAGACAGTCGAACCGCTGGTGCCGGCAGACCACCTTGACGAAATTCAGCAAGGTGTCCGACATCCGCCCGCCCAATCCCTTGTCCAGCAACGCCAGCTTCGCCTCCATAGGCACCCGGGGTGAAGCCAAGGTTGCTTCCAACACCGGCAAGCGGTCCAGCACGTCCGCCACGAACGAGTCCAATTCCTCGACCACAGCGTCTGCTTGGCCGGCCGCGGCGGCCGCGCCCAACAGTGCCTTGGCGTACACGGCCCCGACGTGCTCTTGGCCGGAATCAAAAATGGTGGCTTGCCGGACGGGTTCGCTCATCACTGCTCATCCGCTACGAATTGACTCTTGCTGCAGCTAATTCTGGCTGGGCAACTTTTCCATGGCTTCGACGATCATCGCGTTGTGGTCCTGCGGGCTGAGTTCGCGGCGCACGATCCGTCCGGCCAGCTTGACAGCCAGATCGGCCGCGTGTCGGCCGATCTCCGTGACCGCGACATTCTTGGCGGCTTGAATGTCGGCGATCGCGCGATCCCGTTCGCGAGCCGCAGCATCCTGGGCAGCGCGGCGGATCGCGTCGGCCGCCGCCTCGCCGTCGCGGCGCGCCTTGGCCAACAATTCCTGCGCTTCCTGGCCTGCGGAGGCCAACTTGGCCCGATACTCGGCGAGTTGCGCCGCAGCCTCGTCCGCACTCGCTTTAGCGGCTTCGATGCGAGCGAGGATGGATTGCTCGCGGCGCTGCAGGCCCATCATGATCGGCCCCCAGGCGAATTTTCCCAGCAGACCGAGCAGCAACAGGAAGACGGCCAGCGTGCACAACGCCATGTCGTAGCGCCATTCCGTCGGGTCCTCCAGCTTGGGACCTGCGTTGGCATGGGTCAGATCGTACGGATCGTGGTGCCCATGCCCGGCCGCTGCGGCTTCGGCGGCGGCTGGCTCCGCTTCAGCCGAAACAGTCGCTCCAGCTTCGTCTGCTCCGCAAACGCGTTCACTCGGGAGCAATCCGGCAGCCAACGCCAGCCAGGCGCCCGTGACCGCTGCCCCCAGTCTCCAGAAGGTTCGTCGTTGCACCACCATCGCCTCCCGTTGGTCGCCTGGCCGGTATGCCTAGCTCATGCAAATGTACAGCGCAAAGAACGTAAAACCTTCGATCAACGCCGCGGCGATGATCATCGCTGTCTGGATGTTACCGGCGACCTCGGGCTGGCGCGACATTCCTTCGTAGGCGCTGCTGGCCAGCTTGCCGATCCCGTACGCGGCGCCGATCACGGTCAGCCCCGCGCCGAAATACCTGGTGAAGACCAGGGACGCATCCCCAGCCCCGCCCTCGGCGGCCAAGGCGGGAACCGCCAACACCAGCGTCATACCGAAACCCCAGAACAACAATTTCGCAAACTTGTTCACGGAACCTTTCTCCTTTGAAAACGAGACAACGTCGTATGGTTTGCCCGGCGGGCGCCGCGCTAATGGTGATGCGTCGCGGCCCCGATGAACAACGCAGAGAGAAACGTGAAAATGTAAGCCTGTAAGAAGGCTACAAACAACTCGAGACAACTGAACAGGGTGGACGCCACGATCGAAATCAGCGCGGTCAACCCCCATTGCCAACCCGGGGCGTCGTGGAACTGCGCCGCGGCGGCGGCTCCGAACGCCAACCCCATGACGCCCAGCAACACCAAGTGCCCGGCAACCATATTGGCGAGCAGACGAATGCCCAAGACCAAGTGCTTGATGCACAGCCCCAACAACTCAATCGCCAGCAGCATCGGCTTGATGACTATCGCCATTGGCCACGCGAGATCCATCGAAGGGATCTGATTGGCGAAAAAACCCAACGGGCCGAACTTCCTGATCCCGCCCATCACCCCCGTCGAAAACGTGACGAAAGCCAAGGATGTGGTCACACTGAACGAAGCCGTCGGCGAGCCAACCCAAGGCAGCAGGCCGCACAGGTTGCAGACCAGGATGAACATGAACATGGTCCACAACAGGGGCACGAACTTGTCCCCGTCGTGGGCACCAATCGCCGGGCGGGCGATATTGTCCCGAATGTAGACCAGAAAAATCTCCAGCAGATTCGCCAATGGCCCCCGGGGCGGATCCCCCGAGGCGACGCGCCTGGCCAGCCGGCCAAAGACCAGCAGGAGTACCAAGGCCACGGTCAGTTCGATGACGAGGAACTTGGAGATGCAAAAGCCCGCTTCCGGCTCGTAGAGATTACGCAGCTGGCCCAAGGGCTGAGGAATCAGGATCTTGCCGCTCAGCCGCTGGTTGTAGGCCGCGATTTTCTCTGACGACCACTCCTGCGGCAGCTGCTTGTACGCGGCGACATCGCCCCCCTGCTGCTTGATCTCCGCCCATTGGCCCGCGAAGTCGGACTTGGCGAAAAGCCGCACAAACCAAGCGTCCGGCATGGAATTCGCCTGGACATAGGCGTCGAACGCGGGTCCGGCAGGAGCCGCACCCGGCGAATCCGGATGGCTGCTTAGAAACTGCTTCTCGTACGCCTGCCTGGCCTCGGCGTACCGAGCTTCCAGCATGACATCCAGCGGCTTGCCGACGTTGCTGGGGTCCTGTTTCCAGGTCAGATACTCGTCGCGCAGCACCGGCCAATCCGGGACTTCGCTGACAGACTTGGCCAGCCCCGCGTGAATCCGCTCCGCTTCCCACAACTGGAACTCCGGATCCAAGCTGACCCAGACGTCAGGGAACGCGGCCTTCCCCTGGCGATGGGACGGCCAGAGAAGCTTCGGAACTTCGAAGTAGTAGGCGTCTTTGATGTGCAGTACGGTCGAGGCCATAGCTTCTACGTGAGCTTCTACATAACTTCAGTTTCGCTGTCTCGTCTCGAGTCCGCCGTGACGCGGATCGCCAACAAAGTTTCCGCCGCCAGCGTCACCAAGTAGTACCCGAGGATCATCCCAAATACGCCCGCGGCAGCCAGTGCTCCGCCGGAACTGTGCAACATCACGCCCGCCACCAACGGAATCCCGGTGCGACACGCCATCCCCACCAGGATTCCATTCACGGCGTTCCCGCTGGAACGAAACCGCCCGGCCGCAATTAGGGCCAGAAGCCCGCTCGTCCAGCACACTCCCGCAGCGACTCCCGCCGCGGCAACACCGAACCAACCCGCCCGCGAATGCCCAACCCCGGCAAACACCGGAAACACGACGACGATGACGACCGTCAACAGGGCTAACGCGGTCCATAAACTCGTGGAACGACTGTGCGACAACACGTTACTTCTGCGGCCGCTCAAGGCGGCCTGCCATCGTCTCCGTTCCCGCGTTTGACATTGCCTCGCAACACACCAGTTACCGTCAACAGATGATAGAAGCCCAACAAGGGCCCCACAACCAAGCCCACGACGGCCCAGTGACTGGCACCCAACCGGCTATCGAGCCATCGCCCCAACCAGATACAGCCGACGATCTCCACCGCAATCGCCGTAATCTGGGAGACCCATTCCAACGCCGCAGCTAGCGGGGGACGATTGTCAGGAGGGGGCTTCACGCCGGTAGGAACCGATCCTAGGCCAAGGCTGGGGAAGACCGCCCTCGGGCACCGTGCCGTCAGCGTCTTTCACCCAAGCCCGTCTTCGCGGGCCGTACCAGCCTTACTGGTTTCGCCCACTTTATCTTAGGCATTGGCGGTGGTCAACGGACTGCCGTGGTAAAATCGGCGATTTTCCGACGGCTCACTCGTCGTCAAAAGAGTATGCGGCGTACCGCCGCCGGCGACGCGGCTGGGGACGAAGCCGCATCCGCGGATGATGCTCGCCCTCGACAAACCAATAACCGGCCAACAAGCGATAAAAGGCCAGAATAATGAAGGCTCCGCCCGTCGCGACGGAGAATCCCAGCGGGCTGATCGGGGTGACGCGCTGCCCTTCGACAAGGAAGCTGAGCGTCCCACAGCCGATGATGGTGTCGCCGATGC
>CAIYOB010001664.1 GCA_903927685.1 uncultured Planctomycetaceae bacterium | reverse complement strand
GGAAAATCCGTCGTATCGCGCGTCCCGCCGTCGGCCGCGTTGCTGACCCGGCCCGCCGCCACCTCCTCGCCGTTGACGAACACCCGGATCTGCCGGTCCGCCGGCGCGTTCGGGTCGTACAGGAACCCGACCTTGACCCACGTGTTGGCCTCCAAGGCCGCCATATCGTGGGTCTCGACCTTCGTTCCGCTCGCCTTGTGGAACGTGAACATCAGGTCGTCGCCGTCGCCCTCGTCGGTCAGGAACCCGACGTAGTCCACGTCCGCCATCGTCGCCGCCGCGTCCGCGATCACCCCGTTGTCCGCGGACGAACCTTCTTGGGCCAAGCCCACGAACAGCGAGATCAGCGTGTTCGCCACGCTCGACACCCGGAACCGGCACTCGAACGCCACCGGGAAATTCTCCCCGGCGTTCACCGGATCCAGCTTCACGATCCCCCCGCTGTTGCCGCCCCACTGGATCGAGATCTGGTCGTTGTCCGTCCCGTCCTGCGTGAACCGCATCACGCCGAACTCGCCCTCGGACAAGTCCACGACGGTGTACTGGCTGATCGTGCAGCCGCCGTCCAGGTGCACGCCGAACTTGACGGCGTCCCCGTCGGCCCACTGGGCCACGTTCTCGAAGTCGTCGAAAATGAACCCCACGCGGCTCGGATCGTGCGCCCGCTTGGCCAGGAACCGAGCCCAAATCTCCGGCGTCAGCAACCGGTTGTTCCCCCGCGCCTCCGCCGCCAAATAAGTGCTGGACATCTATCGTTTCTCCATGTGAGAGCTTGCTTTTCCGTCGTTTTCCCGGGGAGTTTTGAACAGAAGAAAACAGAGGCAACAGAGAAGTCACTCACCTCCGTTCCCTCTGTTTCCTCCTGTTCAAGTCTTTTCACCCCGCCACGTTACGCCCCATACGCCCGGATATTCCGCCGCCGGTCGATGCAGATGAAGTTGTAGGTCAGATCCACGAAGTTGTTCCAAGCGTTGTGCTGGTCCTTCGACATGATCGGACCCGTCTCGCGCAGGTAGTCGCCCTTCAGGCACACCGGATAGAACGTCGCGAAGTCCGGGAAGTAGATCGGGTTCGTCGTGTCCGCATCCAGCTTCGGCACCTGGATGATCGGATAGCCATTGATGTAGGCCTGCCCCTCCATCGCCGCCAGGTCCTTGCCCAAGTCGCTGTTCTGCGCCCGGATCAAGTCCTCCATCGCCGAGATCGTCACCTCGTTCACGTACCCGCGGTACCGATCCCGGATCTGGTTCCGATAGTCCGGATGCTGGACCGGGCTCACGAACCGGCAGGCGCGGAAGGCCGTCTTCAGCTTCTTGATCAAGTCCATGAACGACACCGCCCCGTAGGTCAGCGTGTAGTTCTTGAACGCCGGCGTGACCGTGGGATTGATCCCGCCCACCGTCGAATGGCCCGACGGCGCCCCGCCATTGAACCCGGCGGTCGCGTTGGAGACCAGCCAGTAGTTGATCCCCCACGGCTCCGTCTTGTTGCCGGACGCCGGGGCGTCGGCCCAGAAGGCGTCCTCCAACTCCTCGACCAAGCCCAGCACCGAGGCCAGCCGCCGCGGCTTGATGATGTTCAAGATCAGCTCCGGGCCGCTGTTCATCAGCACGTCCGTCTGATAGACCAGCCCCCAGTAGGTCCGCGCGTGGACCCACTCGACGGTCATCGTCTCCAGCACGTCGATGATGTCCACCACGTCCGGCTCCAGGAACCCCACGTGGTCGGCCGCCGCCCGGTGCAGCTTCGTCATCAGCGTCCGCGAGATCGCCCGCCCGCTCTGGAACGTCACCTTGTCCCGCTTGAAGATCCGGGAAAACACTTCGTAGAAGGGCAAGCTCTGCGCGATCTGCTGGAACCGCAGGGCCCCTTCCTCTTTCCGAGTCGTCGCGACAATATCGGGAATGTCGCTCGCTTGAATCGTCATGGCTTTCTATTGCTCCGCAAAAAGTAGGATGGCTCTCCGAGCCGTCCCAAACCGTAGGATGGCTCTCCGAGCCGTCCCTGATAGCCCCCGCTCGAACTCAAAACCCGTCGATCATCGCTTCCTCGCTGGGCGGCCCCAGGCTCCGGCCCCGCTGCTGCAGCAGCGTCTCGACCGCTTGCAGCGTCCGCTCGTTCTGGCTCCGCGCCGGCATCTTCCGCTGAGTCGGCCGCATCGTCCGCAGATGGTCCCGGCCGGCCCGCTTGTCTTGAATCCCGCGCTGGTGAAGTTCTTGAAGTTTCGGATTGAAATCCGCGCGCAGGGCCTGCTGGAACAGCGTGTTGTCGT
>CAIYOB010001663.1 GCA_903927685.1 uncultured Planctomycetaceae bacterium | reverse complement strand
TTCCCAGCAGGCCCAGCAGCCAGATGCCGACGTGCGTCATGGCCAGTGGCCAAGTAAGAGCCGCCTCAGTCCGGGCATGCGGCGTCAGGTCCACGGCCGCGCTGATCCCGCCCCGGATATCCCCGACGCGATAGCCCTGCTCCGCATGGCATTTCAGGCACTGCCGTTCGACGCGCAGCGGGCGCAGCAGCCGCAGATGAGGGCGGCCATCGACGGGAACTACCTCGCTGATTTGGTCGATGGCGGGGCCGTCCTGCAAGGCCTGGAGAGCGTGCGTCTCCCAGGCATCCGGGGCGTTCTCCGGACGCAGCACTTGGAGACTGGTCAGTCGGACCTTGGTGCCCGCGGACGGGGCGTTGAATTCGTGCATCTGACGCAGCATGCACGCGGAGTTCAATAGGGTCAACTGCCGGCCGGAGGGCGCAGTGATATCACGCTCCGGGACGTTTGCCAAACGCGGGTCCGGCGGACTCTGGCTGGTGGCCGCAACGTACACGCCGCCGTGACTGCCTGCCCAGCGGACAAACGCCAAATCCCGGGCCAAGCCCGCTTCCGCCTCGATCCGGGCCAACTCCGTCGTCCGCCCCCGATGGCTCCAGAGGACCGATCCCAACGACCCGGCGACCAGCAACGTCCACACAACCGCCACGAGGGCGACCGCTTGGGGCTTCAGCGACAGGTAACTGGCCTTTGAAGGAACCATAAACGCCTGCTTATGCCCTGCGACGGGCGATGATCGAATGTTTATACCAAACGGCGAAGGCCGATCAAGCGGCCAAACCGCAGCCCCGAAGATCGCTTGACGAACTTTCGGGATCGGGTACAACGTCCGCTTGATAGACGGGAGCCCGGCATGGCAGACGACTTTGATCCCTATGAGAAATGGCTCGCGATTCCGCCTCGGGATCAGCCGCCGAACCATTATCGGCTGTTGGGACTCCGGCTGGGGGAGGACAATCCGCAAGTGATCGCCGACGCGGCGCACTGGAAGGCGGTCATCGTCGGCACCTGTGCATCCGGTCCGCACGGAGATCATGTGCCGCGATTGCTGGACCAAATCGAAGCGGCTCGGACTTGTCTCCTGGATCAAGCTGCTCGGGCGGCGTATGACGCGTCGCTCCACATTCGGCCCAGCTTTCGTCCGCGGACGCTGTTCCCAGGATGGCTGTACCGAGACGTCCTGCTCGTCGGTGGCGGGCTGCTCGTGCCGGTGCTGGCCGCATACCTGCTCGTGTGGCTCCTGAATCGGGAGCGTCCGGCGCCGGACGCTGCGGCCCAGTCCCGTGACGCTCCGTCTGTCCAGCCCCCCTCAGAAGAAGCTGTTCCATCCCGTCCCACGGCCCCCGTTGCGGAGACTTCGCCGGCCTCGGACTCGTCCCGCCCACTCGATATCAGGCCCTTCGTCGATCTGATTCTGGGGGCGAAAGCGGAGGCGGAGCCATCGCCGGGCCGGACCGCCGAGCCGGTGCCGGGCAGCGAGAGCGAACTTGACGAGTTGCTCCTGAGCTGGCGACGGAAGTTCCTGGGCGACCGGCGAACTTCGGAACCCCCGGAGGTAACGCGGGCCCGGGGCGTCCTGGCCGAAGCCCCCCAAGACCCTGAGGCCCGAACCTCGCTCGGCAAGTACGAGTGCTTCGTCGAGGACGACTGGGGTGCGGGTCTGCGACACCTGTCGAGTTGCAGCGACGCGGAGTTGGTCAAACTGGCTGCACTGGAAGCGAGTCGGCCGGATACTCCCGCCGAACTGCTCGCGTTGGCGGATGCCTGGTACGCCTGGGGGCGGAAAGCGAACGAGGTGGAGAGGCTGGACGCCTACTTTCGTTCCCTCACCTGGTATCGGCGAGCCAGCCCGAGGTTGTCACCGGCGGACAAACGGCGGCTCGAGCCAAGGATTACCGAGCTGACAGGCGCCCTGAGCGATGCCCAATCCAATCCGTCGCTCACCGTCCCGTGGCTGGACCATCGGTCGGGAGACGTCCGCGTCCTCGAGGGGCATGCGGGAACCATCACGGCCTTGGCGGTCGCGCCCACCGGTACACTGCTGGCCTCCGCGGCGGAAGACGGCACTGTCCGGATGTGGAACTGGTTGTCGGGCGAGCAGGTCTGGAAGCACGAGACCAAGACTCGCAGCTTGACAGGCCTGGTCATCACGCCGGATCTGAAGTCCGTATTCAGTAACTTCGACGACCGGCAGTTTGTCGAGCTGCAAACCCTCGATGGGCGGGTCAGACGTCACCTGGGGGACTCGCCTGGACCGCCGCTTGGGCTATGCCTGACGCGTGACGGGCTCTTGATCTGGGGCGCTCGCTCCCCGCCGCCCCGGCTGTTCGTCTGGGATCTGGGGCAGAATCGTTGGGGCGGCCGGCTCGAGTTCGGAGACGACGTTCGCGCCCTGCATCTGTCGCCGGACGGCCGCCGGATCGCCACGGGCGACGGGCAGGGGAAAACGCGAATCCTGGACCGGCGGACGGGAGCGAGCGAGTGGGAAGCCGCTGCCCAACCGGGGCCGATCATCGCCATCGACCTGTCGGCCGACGGCCGGCACGTGGCCACCGCGTCGGAGCATGAGATCCGCGTCTGGAAGATCCCAGCGCCGGAGCCGCTGCACTCGTTTCCGGTCGAAACCGTCCGGGCCATCGCCTTTTCGCCGGACGGGCGCCGCCTGGCCTGCGGCGCCGGCGAGCAGATCCTGTGGTGGGACGTCCCGACCGGCCGACGGCACGAACTGCCGCCAGCGGCAGCCGCGGCTGTCGGTGATCCGATCACTTGCCTGGCCTTCCTGCCGGACGTGCACGGATTGGCGGCCGGAACCACGGGCGGCAAGATCACTCTCTGGCGACTGGCTGATTGACTCGGGCTGCCCGGCAGCGGCTGGGCCCGAATGGCACGAGGTTATTAGAGCTTCAGTTTCATTGTGGCCACGTTGTCCGCCATGAGCCGGGCACCCAATTCGGTGTAGGCCATCGCGACGACACTGTCCGGCGAGGAAAAGACCAGAGGTTTGGCGCTTTTCAGCGAGACCAGGTTCGCTTCACCGGCTGGCGGAATGACGCCGATCAGGCCGCAGTCCACCAGGGTCAAGGCATGCTTGACGGTGATCGTGGTCCCTGCCGACGCATGGTGCAGGACCAGCAAGGCACCGACGGAATCCGTATCGATCTCCCACGCCGCAATTGCCTCCAACAGCGACTTGGCCGCCGCCAGGCAGGTTGCTTCCAACTCGACCGTCACGACGACGAAGGTGCAGGACCGCAAGACCGTCCGAGTCGCCCTGGATGGCGCGGACGGCAGATCGACCAGGACAAAATCCGCGACTTCCGCCGCCGCGTTCAGGATGCCCTCGGCCTGTTGGGCAGCGAGGTCGCGCTGCTCGTCGACCTGCGGCGGCGCCAGCAGCACCTGGAGGCCGCTGCGGTGAAGAGTCAGGCACTTGCGGACGGCGGCGGCATCCACTTTCCCCGGCGGCAGGTCCAGCAGTGTCGCCACGTGCCGCACCGGAGGAAGTCCGAGTTGGGTTGCGAGCGTGCCTGGGTAAGGCCGGAGTTCAGCGATGACGACGGACCGTTGCGGCGACATCATGGTGAGGGCGGTATTGACCACCGCGGTGCTCACGCCCACGCCCCCCTTGGCGCCGATGAAGCCGATTCGCCGGCCGCATTTGACGGCGGGCGGCACTGCCGCAACCGCCACGCGGCCGCGGAGTGCCGCCCGCACCCGAGTCCGCACAATCAGCTCCGAAAACGGCTTCGAGATGTGATCGATGGCGCCTTCCTCCAGGCTGGTTGCGACATCGGTCTCGGAGGTCAGGGCCGTGATGATGATGACCGGGATATCGCGGGTGCGGTCCTCTGCCTTGAGCCTCCGCAACACGGCCAGGCCATTCATGACGGGCATCATGATGTCCAGCAGGATCAGGTCGGGCCGTTCCCGTTCGACAAGCTCCATCGCCTGACGGCCGTCGACTGCCTCCAACAGCAGGTACGATTCGCTGCCCAGTGTGTGGCGCAGCAAGCTACGAATGACGGCATCGTCATCCACGATCAGGACTTTGGGCGGACCCATGAGGCACCTCGCGCGCATCGGGTGTGGTCGAAACCGCTGACGGCGATTGTAGTGCATCCGGAGCCGAGTGTCACCGCGCCAGCAGCGATTCTGTCACCGCGACCCAGAAAGGTGCGCGGACGCTCTAGCATCGTTCACGAAATAGCGTCCTCGTTGAACGCCAAGCCGGCAGGCGACGGCTGGGGTGGCCGCATCCCGCTGATCCGCCGTCGCCTGCCGGCTCGGCGTCAACGAACGGAGCCGAAATGGGGGCGTTAGCTCGTGAGCGTTGCTACGGCGCCGAGTCGGCGGTCACGGGCAGGGTGAAGAAGAAGCTGGCCCCTCGGTCAGGGAAAGACTCCGCCCAAACGCGTCCGCCGTGGCGGTGCACGATCCGCTGGACCAGCGCCAGGCCGACGCCACTGCCCTCGAATTCATCGGAACTGTGCAGGCGCTGAAAGGCTCGGAACAGCCGGTCCACCTGCTGCATGTCGAAGCCGGCACCATTGTCGCGGACGGCGTAGACGATTTCCCCCTCGTGTTTCCAGCCTTCGATCCGGATCTCCGCCCGCGGCCTCCGCCGCGTGTACTTGAGGGCGTTGTCGAGCAGATTGCTCCAGACTTGGCGCAGCAGCGTGGGATCGCCCTGGACGGCCGGCAGGGAACCGACTTGGAAATCCACCTCCGGAGCCGCCTCGGAGTTCGGCAGCCGCGCAAACGCTTCCCGGGCCAGTGCGGACATGTCGGTGTCGATCGCGTGCACGGCCTGCCGTCCGACTCGCGCCAGTTCCAGTAGGTGATGGATCAGCCGGCTCATCCGGCTGGTTTCGTCCCGGATCACCGTCAACGCGTGCCTGGCTGTTTCGTTCAGATTCACGCCTTGCTCCTCCTCCACGACGCGGGCAAAGCCGTCCACCGCTCGCAACGGCGCCCGCAGGTCGTGCGACACGGAGTACGCGAAAGCCTCCAATTCGCGATTGGCCGCCTCTAGCTGCGCCGTTCGCTGCCGGACGCGCTGCTCCAGCAATTCCGCCATCTGCACCAAACGGACCTCGCTCTGCGCCAAGGCTTCCGCAGCCCGCCGATGACGCACCATCCACACGGCCGCCAGCCAGAGGGCACCGGCAAACAGAGCCCGGTTGATCACTTCGAGTCGCCACGCCGTGTCCGCTGGGGAGTGCAGGCAAGCCAAGGCCATCAAGAGGGTGCCGGCCGCGGCCAGCAGCACCGGCAAGTACAGCCGTGAGCCGCGATGGGACCACGCCAGCGGGACGGCGTACAGCAACCACGCAGCCAGGCCCTGGGGGGCCAGCAGGTCCAGTGCGAAGGCGACCAGGAGCAGGCCCGGCAACACCCGGTCCGCCGTCAACCACTCGACAATCCGGCCGCTCAGGCGGCCCCGACCCAAGTACGGTTGGCAGCCATCGAGCCACGAGAAGAGCCCGGGGCCCGCCATCAGCGAACCTGGAACTTCCGGCCCGATCGCTACCGCGTGAGATTCGTTCGGATGTGTGGCAGTCACAGCAAATCCCTATCCAGCCCTGGTGTCGTAACTAGCGTGCAGGTTGCAGAGCCAACGTCGAATTGAAGACTCTCAGTTGCGTTGCCGGGCAAGCCGGGTCGGCAGGTTGGGCGGCCAACTCGGACCACTCGCTGTGGCGTTCCCCAAGCAACCGGCTGACCACGAGCCGTTCAAGCGTCTCGCAGGCCACCTCGACGTGCTGACCATCAATCAGTCGTCGCGCCTCGTCCAGCACCCGCGCCTCGAACCCCGTGCGGCGGCTCTGCGTGCGCAAGATCCGCCGCACAATCCGCTGCAGGGTCCCCGCCGACGGCCGTGGCGGCTTCGCCTGGGCGGGCGTTTGGGCACGCGAGGTGTCCAGGCAGCCGCGATCGAGCGTGATATCGCGAAAGCTCCATGATGCGTGCGACATGGTTCTGAATCCATTAAAACGGGTGTGTAAGTCGGTGCCCCTGAAGAGAGCCCTGGGATCAGGCGATCCAGTCGTACACCACGTTGGAACCGACTCCGGCAGAAGTGAACGCCTGTGCAGTCACAATCCCGTTCGTTCCTTCGGGCACGGTCGCGAAGTACGAGAAGCTACCATTCGCTTCCACGCTGGTGGAGCCAGTCACAGCGCCCTGAAACACGATGGTCAGCGCGGACGGATCCTCGTAGGTAACCGATCCTTCGAGGATCCAGACTTCGTCGCTTCCGCCCCAGGCGTCAAACGTCAAGAGATAGGGCTCTGAACCGGAATTCGACTCGCCTTCGCCGCTGGAGCCCCCAGAGCCAGAGCCCTCGTCTCCGGAACTGCCACCGGAATCGCCGCCGGAGTCCGAGTTTTCGCCGGAGTCATTCGCACCCAGAAAAGGCCCGAAGACGGTGACGGTCCCGGGGGACAACTCGCCTCCGAGGATCCGAAGAAAACCACGGGTCACCTCGCCCGAAGCCGCATCAAGCCCAAGAGTCCGCCCAAGTTCCGCGAAGATTGCGACGACAGCCCGGACCGCGTCAGCTCGCTGCGTCACGTCCGTCTCCGTCCTATCCCGGCCGCGCCCCTCCCGCCATCCACGCAGGGCTTGCGGAGCCTCCCAACGCCGGTTCCGGCCTCGATCCTCACCTTCCCCTCGCTCGCCCCTGGACCGTCTCGAACCGGCGTGATCGTGTTCGGACTGTTTGAGATGGCCGAGGTTCAGAACAAGCCCCGTCGACTTATGGCCGGTCGACTGGCCCGCGTTCGTGTCCGCTGACTGGCTCGCGAGAGGCGAGCCGACGACCGTTTCCGCGCCGGCCGAACCGGTCTCTGCCGGAACGTCAGCAACGGGTCCACAGGCGTCCGCATTCAGGAGCAGCCGTCCCTCAAGTCCCTCGACGCACAGCACGCGGTGGGAGACCAAACGACGAGACCGCGTGCCTGTGCGCGAGGCGTGTGCACCACAAAGCCGTGAC
>CAIYOB010001662.1 GCA_903927685.1 uncultured Planctomycetaceae bacterium | reverse complement strand
TTCTATCCCGCCTGGAAGGCCTCGCGGTTGGATCCCATCGAGGCGCTCCGGTACGAATGAGGACTGCCATTTTCGCTGCTGTTCGCACCGGCTTGTGCGCTGCTGTTGCGCCGGAAATGTTGACGATTCTGGGAGGCAAGAGAACGCCGGGCTCAAAGTCCCGCTTGTTGACCAAATCGTTGAGTTAGGTTCAAAGCCCCCCTCCCCGCGCCCCTTCATCCCGCATCCAATGACCCAAACGCACTGCAGAAACAGCCCGGCGAAACCACGAATGACACGGATTGCACGAATCAGAACACCGGCTCGAAACCGACAAACCGGATCGCGCACTGGGCGCGTAACCTGCGGTTTCTTCCAGTGAAACTGGACGCTGTTCGAGCTGCGCTGGGACGCGCCCATGCTCGCGATGCGGACGCCGTCCTCCGGCCGCCTGGGACGGATGCCAACGCAAACCGAAGGTCCGGTTGGCACACCAGAGCACGCGCGCTAAACTGTCGTGGAACGACACAGCGGACTGAACGAAACGCCAAGTGCGAGCGGGTGCAGCGATGGGCTTGGCCTTTGAATGGGACGAAAGCAAAGCCAAGGTGAACACGCGGAAGCCTGGCGTCACCTGTGAAGAGGCCAGTACCGTGTTTGCGGATCCGCGGTCAGTCACGATCTACGATCCCGTCCATTCGGATGACGAAGGTCGGTACATCACCCTGGGAGAATCGCAACGGCGACGCTTGCTCGTGGTGGTGTTCACCGATCGGGGTGATCGAATACGCCTCATCAGCGCACGGATAGCAACCCGCAGGGAGAGGAAGGACTATGAAAAAGGCCGTTAAGAAGACACCGGCAGCGGAGATGCTCGACGAATACGATTTCACCAAGGGCGTTCGCGGCAAGTACGCAAAACGGTATGCCGAGGGCACGAACATCGTAATCCTGGCCCCGGATGTGGCCGAATTCTTTCCCGATTCGGAGTCCGTGAACACGGTCCTCCGTGCCCTGGTAAGCGTAGCTCGCAAGAACGTCAAGCAGGCCTCCGTCTGATCACGCTGCAGCAGATTCTGGCCCAGGTCACCAAGGCGGCCGTGACCGATGTCAGCGACCGCCCGGCGGTGGAGGAACTGGCGATCGCGGATTTCGACATCGTCGCCGTGAGCGTGGGCGAACGGCTGAGAACGGCCGTGCTGCTCGTGCATCGCTTGCACCAGATGCGAAGACCACGGCACCGGCGACGCCACCCGTCGAGACTTCGGAGCAAGCCGACCAGCGTCTGCAGGCGGCCGCCGAGCAGGCTTCGTCCTCGGCCGAGCATCAAGCGGTCGCCGGGAGTTGCTGTCGCTGGCAGACAAGGCCATTCTCGATTCACAGACCGAACTGGCCAAGCGAATCGTCGAGCGTGCCTTGGCGGCTGCGCGGAAATCGGAATCGGATGATCTTCGACGAACCAGGGAGTCTGGCTTTGAACAAGAACCATGACCGCCTTGGCCCCGCAAGATGTCCGCTGAGGAACATCTCCGTTGGCCGAAGGCCATCCTTACCGTAGCCTGGGGCAACGCCCCAGGATTGCGGTGCAACCAGATCGGTTTTGGCCGAAGGCCATACTCACACGGAGAACGTTGAATATGGCCTTCGGCCAACAACGGAGCAACGCCAGAATCGCATTCGACGGCGTAAGCGACGACAAAGTGATACGAACCGATTGCGGGGAGATGCCTCATGCACCAAGCCGGCACGTTTCCCTCGTTCCCTTCGTTCTAGCCGTAACACCTGTCGGCGCAGCAGGGGAACCGGCGGCCCAGCCGAAGACGCCTGTCCCGGACGCCGAGGCTAAACAGACGGCCAAGAGGGCGGCGGGCGAGTTATTCGCGGAGCGTTTCCAGCAGGCCAAGACGACTGCCGAGAAAACGGCTCTGGCGACCGACATGATGGACGCGGCGGCCAAGGTCCAGGCCGGTTCCGCGGACCAGTACGTCTCGCTGAAGACTGCCCGCGACGTGGTGGCCGGGACGGGCGATGCGGCAACGGCCCTGCAGGCGGCCGAGCGGCTGCTCGAACAGTTCGACGAATCGGCTGCCGAACTGACTGGCGAAACACTGCTAACCGCGGCTCGCGAGGCCACGCCCTCCGCCCAGCACAAGGCGGTGGCCGAAGCGGCCCTGAGCGCCAACGACGAGGCGGTCCGGCTGTTGGGATCGCCGCCGTAGTCCCCCCCATGCGCACCGCGAATGGCGGCGTCTCCGTACGAAATGCCTGTCCCCCAGCGCCCCAAAACAAAAAGTCGCCCCCTCGAATGTCGTGTCCCTACGCCAAATGGTACAATCCGTCGCATCGCCGCGACAATCCGGCCGTAGAAGAGGCCGAAACGGGCGACAGGCTGCGTGACTCACCCAGGGAGACGGCCCGCGCAAGGGAAGGTATCGATGAAGACAGCATAGCTCATGCTGGAATGCCGGAAGAAGCACATCACCAAGGTAGACATCCTGGGGTTCGAGTTCGCGATGGGGCAGTTCCCCAACGTGCTGGACGCGGAGCGGGCCAAGGGGATCGACATCGCGCCGAAGGGAAGAACGGCGGGAAAAAGCAATGAAGCGATCATTCTGCGGACGCCAGCAAGATGATTCGCCGATATGAGTGGTCTGGCGTTTTTCGGGTTCTGACTTTGCTTGGGAGCGAGGGTTAACAAGGATCAAGTGGAGGGAGGCAGTGATGGCGAAGATCAAGGTGCTGAGCAAAGAAATCACGATCCAGACGCAGCACGAAGAGGACTATATCAGCCTCACCGATATTGCCCGCTACAAAGACGCGGAGCGGACCGACTATCTGATTCACAATTGGCTGCGGAACCGCAACACGATCGAGTTCCTGGGGATTTGGGAGCATCTGAACAATCCGGGTTTCAATCCCATCGAATTCGATGGGATTAGAAAGATGGCCGGACTCAACAGTTTCATCCGTGCTGAACATGGCCCTCTTCGGCATGACGGCGAAAGACTGGCGCGACAACAATCCGGGCAGGAAAGGAAATATCCGGGACGATGCGGATGTTTCGCAACTGGTGTGCCTGTCCAACCT
>CAIYOB010001661.1 GCA_903927685.1 uncultured Planctomycetaceae bacterium | reverse complement strand
GTCTGCGGGTTGCATTGTAGATGCGGATATACGCCGCCAACACAACCGGGTCACGATACCGGCACGTACTGGCAATTTCAATCGGGCTCACCCTATTAGTACGGCATCTGATCACAACTCCGCTGGACCACAAGCCAGCCTGGGCCGGTATCACCTGGAAAGCGTCCGGGACTCATTTCGTGCCCTTGTAATGCCGGACCAGTTTCGACACGATTCGGTCCACACTGCAGTTCTCGGCGGCTGCCAGCTCGTTGAGCTTCTTGTAGTTCGCGGCGGACAGATGCCTGTCCAGAACCGCGACGGAACCGTCGTTCCAGTGCAGGACGCCACGGCCGTCCAGAATGAACTTGTCCGGATACTCCTTGGCGGCCTTTTTCTTGACTTCGTTCCAGACTGCGTTGATGTCGCGTGTGGCCGACATCTGGCCCAGCAAACCAAGATGGGCGACAATCGTCTCTTTGAGATCCACCGTTCCTGTGGGCAGTTGAACGAGGATCTCTAGCATCGCCTGGGACAACTTGGATTTCGATACGCCCACTGCCATCCCCGCTCGCCGCATATCGGCGAACATGCGTCTGTCAAACATGTCTTCTCCCTGCAAATCGCGTTTGCCAGCCGGGCAACAGGCCCGCCTGCGAGAACGAGGCGGTTCGCTCCAGGACAGTACGCCAGGTTCAAGATTCACTCCACTACTTCATAGGCCGTGCTGCCGCGGCGGTCCCGCTGCTTGCTATACCCGGCCTGGATCTCCGCCGGGCTCAACGCGCGGCGGTAAATCTGGACTTCGTCCAAGAGCCCCACGTAGGGCTGCCAGCTCGAGCCCAGGGACAGGTCGCGGCCCGCGACGTCCAGCGCGCCGGTGAACTCCGCTGGGATGACCCCGGCGCTGTCGAGGACGCCGTTGTAATAGTACCGGGTCTGGGCGTTGGCGCGGTCGACCACAACCACCAGATGCGTCCAGGCGTTTTCCGGTATCGCGCCGCTGGGCCGGTTGGCGCACGTGACCCGGTTGGCATCCCGCATTTCGATGAAGGGCCGACCGTCGACCGTGACGTTCAGATTCCAGCCGCTGTCCGGAAAGCCGTCCTTGCTCATGAACCGCCGCCGCGCGTCGCTGGAATCGATCTTGAGATCCGTCGGACAGAGCCACAGCTCGATGCTGAAATCGCCGGTGCCGAATTGCAGGCTCGGAGCGTCCTTGACGATCGCGCTGTGGGCCACCGGATCGCACAACAGGGCCGTGCCAAACTCGCCCTTGGCTCGCTTCGTCCAGACGTCGGCAGCGTTGCCGCAGCCGGAGTGGTCCGAGGCCGTGTAGGGATCGTCTTCGTCGAACGTCCAGCTGGCCGCGAGCCCTTGGTCGTTGGCGATCGGCCGGGCCTGCGTCTGCGCCGCCGGCCGTGCTCGAGGCCGGCGTTTCGGCGGCTGGGCGAGTTCCTCGTCCGTGCCCAGCCGCAGGTTGTCGATGTAGAATGTGCTGGCGGCGTCGGACGAGCTGGAGATTCCCAGCCAGTGGACCTCGCGGAAACCGCTGTTCGAGTACGGCAAGTCCCGAGCCTCGGCGGCCAAGCCGGGACCGCGCAGGGTGAGCTGGTAGGTTCCCGGAGTCCCTTCGCCCAGCGCGATGGCGATTTCGACCCGCACCCACTCGCCCAGTGGCATCCTGCCGACGGCGCGTCCGCTGGCGGTCACGGTGCCGTCGGGCGCCACCGTCACGGTCGGGCCAACCAGGTAGGGACTGCCTTCGTACTGGCGCACTTCGACGGTGAACCGGGCCGGAGCGTCCTGGCGGTTGAGCATGTCCCAGGACAGCTTGACTTGGCCGCGGGTGTACGTCTTACGGTAATAGATATGCGGCGTCCAGCCGTTCTTCTGCCCGGGGGCGTCGGTGAACTTCAAGCTCTGCTGGCCGCCGGCGGCCGTGTCGGTGGACACGCGGAGCGCCGCCCCCTGGTCGCCTTCGATGCAGTCGCCGTCCAGGGGCACCGCGTCGGGCACGTCCGCCTCGAAGTCGAGATTGGCGATGAAGGGCAGTTCGGCCGGCGGCGGAACTTCCTGGCGCGTGCGGTTGGAAAACTGCTGCGGCAGGGCCACCCAGGCGGGATCGCCGTACAGGCCGGTCTGGCCGAGGTCGATGGGCTGGAAGCCGAGACCCAAGGCCGGCGAGTCGGACTGCAAGCGGAAATCGCCCCGAGCCGGGTCCACGAACCGCGGGTCGGCCACCACCGAACCGGCGTCGTTGCCTTGAGACTGCCAGGCTGCGAAATCCCGGCCTGCGAACACGGGCGCCCCGGCCGTGCTCCAGTACAGATTCCTGCCCAGCTTCCAGTCGCCGTTCTTCCAGACGCCGCCCAGCATCTGCGGGATGTCGGCATACACGAGGTTGCCTTCGGCGACGTAATGGCAGGGGATGTCTTCCCGGCACCGTTGGAGCTGCCCCTGCCCGCCGAACGCGAAGATGTTGTTGCGGATCGTGTTGTCTTTGCCGTAGTGCTGGAACAGCGGGCAGGTCCGGACGCGGTACACGACGTTGTTCTCGATCAGGATCTCCGAGCTGCCTTCGTCGGGATAGATGCCGGAGCCGTGGGACACGTGGGCGTAGCTGAACACATCGTGGATGTGGTTGTATCGCTCCGTGGTTCCCGGCGAGATGCCCAGGGTGTAGATGCCGCCCATGTCGCTCAGGCCGTCGCCGTTCCCCAGATGATGGATGTGGTTATAGTCGAGCACATTATGGTTGGCGGAACTGGGCTGGAAGCCCCAGGACCAGCCGCACGAGATGCCCGAGTAGTCGAAGTCGGCGATTTCGTTGTGGGTCACCGTGTTGCCGGAACTCCGCCCGATCCAGACGCCGTGCGCGCCGTGGAATTGGTGCGAGCCGTCGTGGATGAAGCAGTTGTCCACGGTGATCTGCCTGGTGGGGGCCGCTTCGTGGATCCCCCAGCCGCCGCCGATGTACACGCCGCCGCCGCCCAAGTCGCGCAGGTGGCAGCGCTGCAGCCGCACGTCCGAGCACCCATCCGCCAGGAAGACCCCGTGGGCGCCCGCGTGGGAGACCTCGCAGCTGTCGAAACTGGCGTGACGCAAGCCTCGGGCCTGGATCAGCCCCGGCTGGTAGATCTCGCCCTGTCCCGGGTTGCGAATCCAGCGCAGCTGCGCATTGGTATGCCGAAAGGCGAGGCCGCGGAAATGCAGGTGCTCGACAAAGGCATCCTTCCCGGGTTCGCCCTGGAATTCGACCAACGTCGAGGTCACCCGGGGAGCGATGGCCTCGACGCCCGTTATGGTCTCGCCAGGCAGCGGGTAGTAGTACAGCCGGCCGGCGGCCTCGCCCAGGTACCATTCGCCCGGACTGTCCAGGCCCTCGAAGACGTTCTCGACGTAGTACCGCTGCTGTTTTTCCCACTCCCCCATCCCCCACGGCGCGGGTTCCCGGAGCGTGACCAGGTTCGCGGCGGTGTCCAAGGACTGGATGTGGTGGAGCGAGGTTTCCCAGGAGTGATAGACGACCAGCAGGATGTCGTGGGGATTGGTCCACGCTTGGAGGTCGCCTTCCTGGAAGTAAAACGATCGGGAATCGCTTTTCGACACCGGCCCCTCCGTGCGCAGGAACTCGCGCCGGTTCGGGATCCTGGCACGCGGCCGGCGCTGGCCGTTGACGAAGAACTGGTTGAAACGCCAGGCGCCACCCGCGGGTTCCTTCGGCAAATCGACCCGCCACAGTTTGCCGTCGCAGCGTGTGCGGCTGTGGGGGCTGTCATCCAGTTGCCAACCGTGGATGGGTGCGCCGCCGCAAAGGACGGGGCTCTCGCCGGGATATGCCGCGTAGGTGATCGGGCCGGACGACGTGCCTGAGTCGGCCGCGGTGAACACCAGCGTCTTGCTCAGCGGGTACGTCCCGCCGCGCAACAACACGGTCACCGGCCCCCGCTGGCCGCCGGCTGCCGCTGGGAGTTCCCGGACACGTTCCCGGGCCTTGTCGAGTGTCGCCAAGGGGCCATCCGTCCGCTCCGGATTCGGCGCCGCCGGTCGGCCCGACCAGGCGTCATTGCCGGCCGGGGAGACGTGCAGAACCAGGCTTGGGGCCGGCTCCTGGCTCACGCCGGCAGCCGCCCCAGCGATCGCCAGCAACGCGGCAGCGCAACGCGGCAGCACGCGGAAGATTCCGCTCAGGGCGCAACATCGAGCCGACGCAGGAAGTTCCGCTCGTCGCAAGACCGTGGTTGGTTTTCGGTTCATCATAGCTGCCGCTGGTGGTGGGAAAGGTGTGGTGTTTGGCGTAGGGTCACGTGACCCATGGAAACCGTAACCGGGCGAGTCGCGCGCGATTCGCGAGCGACGACGCCGGATTATGTTGTACCGCGAAGCGTTTGATCGTGGTAGCGGCGGGGTGACGCGGCCAGGCAAACCACTAGTGTCAGCGCCGACGGCAAGCGTTATACTGTGCCGCATGAGCGACTTTCCCCGATTCGGCTGGCAAGACGATTCCGCCTCGGACGCGCGTCCCTGGGCCGATTGGCCCCGCTGTCCGCGCTGTGGCACGCGCCGCGAGACTGCGTGCCCCGACTGTGCGGTCCCCGGCACCGATTTTGCCCTGGCTGAACTCGATCCGGCGGCGGACTTGCTGCCCACGCCCGCCAGCCCTGCCGGACACGCGGAAGGCTGCCGCTCGGACCATGCCGGTTGCTGTGATGGCGGCGGGTCGATGCGCTGCGCTGACGCCGACGATCCGGGAGTCGACGATCCGGGAGACGACGACACGTTGCCCGGGGCGTCTGGCGGTCCGGCGGTGATGCTGGTCTGCCCGACCTGCGACGAAGCGTTCGTGCCGCGTTTCTTTCGCCGCTGCCGCCACTGCGAACACGACTTCGGGAGTGGGCCGGATGCGGAACCCGTGGACGAGCAGCCCGTCAACTATCGCGTCATCGGGGCCGTCTTCCTCGTGCTGGCTGCGCTGGTCGGCATCTGGATTTACCTGGTTTGGCTGTTCCGTCAATAGATTCTGGAGTTTGCCATGAATGGTCACGAACGCATCCTCGCCATGCTCGAAGGCCGGCCCGCGGACCGCGTGCCGCTGATGCCGATCACCATGATGTTTGCCGGCGACCATGCGGGCCTCCGCTACGGAGAATATGCGACGGACTATCGGCGGTTGGCCGAAGCCCAGGTGGCGATCGCGCGGGACTACGATTTCGATTACGTCTCGGCGATCTCCGATCCGGCCCGCGAAGCCGCGGACTGCGGCGCGGACATCCAGTACTTCGACAACCAGCCGCCGGCGATCAATGAAACCAACGCCCGTCTGGACGACAAACGCGAGCTGGATCGACTGGAGTTGCCGGACCCCCAGGCTGCCGGCAGCCGGATGCTCGATCGCGTCCACGGCGTGCGTCTGCTGCAGGAACGGGTGGGCGGCGACAAGCTGATCGAAGGCTGGATCGAAGGCCCGTGCGCCGAATCGGCCGACCTGCGGGGGATCAACACCCTGATGCTCGACTTTTACGACGACCCGGACTTTGTCCGCCGGCTGTTTGATTTCGTTTTGGAAATGGGCCTGCGGTTCGCTAAGGCCCAGGTGGACGCCGGCGCCCAGTTGATCGGGGTGGGCGACGCGGCGGCCTCGCTGATCGGCCCGCAACTGTACTACGACTTTGTCTGGCCGTACGAGAAGAAACTGGTCGAGGGCTTGCACGCGATGGGCGCCAAGGTGCGGTTGCACATCTGCGGCAACACCGCCAAGATCCTGGAAGGCATGGGCCGGTTGGGCTGCGAGATGGTCGATCTGGATTTCCTCGTGTCCGTCGCCGACGCCCGCCGTGCCATGGGGCCGGACCAGGTGCTGCTAGGCAACCTCGATCCGGTCCGCGTCGTCCGGGACGGCACGCCCGAATCGATTACGGCCGCGATTGCCGAATGCCATCGGCAGGCCGGCCCCCGGTACATCCTCGGCGCAGGCTGCGAAATCCCCCGCGGCACGGCCCCGGACAACCTGCGCGCCCTGACCCGCTACGCCCAGACGCATCAGCCGTAGCAAGGCCACGAGACAAGTGCACTTCGCATCCGGTAAAATCAAGGCCCAGATCCCGCGGCCCTCGGACCGGCAGCGCCGCTGCTGCCCCTGAGACGCTGCCCCCGAGTTCCACCTGATTCCCCCAAGGAGAACCTGCCATGTCGACTCTGATCACCCGCCGTGACATGTTGCGTACGACCGCGGTAGCCGCCGGTGTCTGGACGGCGCACGGCCTGGTCGCCCGTGCCCAATCCCGATCGCCGAACGAAAAGTTGAACATCGCCTGCATCGGCATCGGCGGCCGCGGCGGCGACGACGTGAACGGGGTGGCCCACGAGAACATCGTGGCCCTGTGCGACGTCGACGACCAGCGCGGCGGCGGGATGTTCAACCGCTTCCCGCAGGCCAAGCGGTACAAGGACTTCCGCAAGCTGCTGGACGAAATGCACGCCCAGATCGATGCCGTGGTCGTCGGCACGCCTGACCATACGCACGCTCCGGCCGGCGTGATGGCGATGAAGCTGGGTAAACACTGCTATTGCGAAAAGCCGCTGACGCATACCGTGTACGAAGCTCGCGTGATGGCCGAGGTCGCCCGCGAGAACAAGCTGGTCACGCAGATGGGTACGCAGATCCACGCCGAGAACAACTACCGCCGCGTGGTCGAACTGGTCCAGAGGAACGCGATCGGCGCGATTCGCGAAGTGCACGTCTGGCTGGGCGCGAATTTCGGCGGCCCGCCCGTGCCGACGGACAAGTCTCAGCCGGACGCGCCCACGGACCAGCCGCCGATTCCGGAGGGCCTGGACTGGGACCTGTGGCTCGGTCCGGCCGCCTATCGGCCTTACCATTCGGCTTACGCGCCGTTCGCGTGGCGCTATTGGTGGAACTTTGCCAACGGCCAGCTGGGCGATTTCTTCTGCCACTACTGCGACCTGGCGTTCTGGGCCCTGGATCTGCGGCATCCGCTGACGGTTGAGGCCAGCGGCCCGGTGCATCCGGAAAGTGCGTCCCGCTGGACGATCGCCAAGCAGGAGTATCCCGCCCGCGGCGACCTGCCCCCGGTGACGTTGAACTGGTACAACGGCGGCCCCTACCCGGCGCTGGTCAAGGAACAGCAGATCCCGCAATGGGGCAGCGCCGTGCTGTTCCTCGGCTCGGACGGGATGCTGATCGCCGACTACGGCCGGCACCAGTTGCTGCCCGAGGCCCGGTTCAAAGACTACCAGCGTCCCGAGCCGTTCATCCCGAACTCGATCGGCCACCATCGCGAATGGACCGAAGCCTGCAAGACCGGCGGGCCGACGACCTGTAACTTCGCCTATTCCGGCGCCCTGACCGAAGCCGCCCTGCTGTGCAACGTGGCCCTGCGGACCGGCAAGAAGCTGGAGTGGGACGCCCAGAAACTGCAGGCAACCAACTGTCCCGAAGCCGACGCCTTCCTCCGTCGTGCCTACCGCGACGGTTGGAAACTGTAGCGGGCGGACCGCCGGGAAAGACCTCACGCTCGTCAACAAAATCGCCGTCAAGAAACGCCCTTGACTATTTACGACCGCTGTCATAAACTGACTTTACGACGTTCGTCGTAAAGGAGGCGAAGATGGCAAAGCGGCGGTCGGAGGCTCGGTTTTCCAGCGGGGAGATCGGGATCCTGCGCATGCTGTGGGAACTGGGCGCGGCGACGTTGTCGGCAGCGCACGAGGCGATGGTCGGACAGGGCCAGCCGGTCGGATACACGACGGTCCAGACGCGGCTGGAACGGTTGGTCCAGAAGGGCGCGGTGGCCAAGAGCCAGGAGCGGCCGGCCCGGTACTCGGCGCTCGTCTCGCCTGAGGATGTCAGTGAGTCCCTGTTGAGTCTGCTGGTGGAGCGCGTCAGCGGGCCGGTTCCCCTGGTCGCCCAGTTGCTCCAGGATGAATCGTTGACGCCGCAGGATCTGCAAGAGATCCGGCGGTTGATTGCCCAGGCCGAACAGAATCTCTGTGGCAAGGCGTCGCGAGGAGGATGAGCATGGACTCATTACCGCTGGCGCTATTGGCTGCCTTGGCGCGGACGGCGGCGATGCAACTGGTCGCCGCAGCGGTCATCGCGCTGCTGCTGCGGGGCCGCTGGCAGGACCAGCCGAAGCTGGGCCGCCTAGCCTGTTTGCTGGTGCTGCTGCAGGGCTGGATCCCGGCCCCGCTGACCGTCGCAATTCCTTGGTACGTTTCGGTTCCCGAGGCTCGGGAACCGGCTTCGGCGGGCGAGGCGACAACCGGCCGGCCAACTGCGGATTCGCCGGAAACCGCTTGGTTGACGTCCACCGGCTGGCTGCCGGCGACGGCGGACCGTCTTTCGACCGGCGCGGCAGACGCAGCCGCAGCCCGCCGAGTGCAACAGCGGCGGTGGGCCGTTCGCGCGGGGTGGGCGGCGGTGGGTGTGTGGCTCGGTGGGATGCTCGCGCTCGGCGCCGCGACGGCGTTTCGCTACGGGCGTTTCGCGCGGTCGATGCGCGGCCTGACCGAGCCCCGCCAGGACTGGCTGGCCGAGTGGACCGACCTGCTGCGGCAGCACCGGGTCCGCCGCGAGATCCGGATGCTGGCGACCCGCCGCGAAGGGCCCATGCTGTGCCGCTTGCCCGGCGGGCCGGCGGTCCTGGTGCCGGCCGAATTGTGGCAGGAATTCCCGCCGTCGGCTCGGCGGCTGATTCTGCGGCACGAACTGGCTCACTACCAGCGCGGAGACCTGTGGAAATCGCTGCTGGCGAGGATCCTGGTCTGGCCGCAGTGGTTCCATCCGGGGGCCTGGTGGGCCAGCCGGATGTTCGACCAGTGCAGCGAACGGCTGTGCGATCAGTTGGCCGCCAGCCGCCCTGAAGAAACCGTGAATTACGCTCGGGCGCTGGCCCTGTTGGCCGCGTTCCGGCTTCCCGTCCAGGCGGTGGGACCGTGCGCGCATTCCCATCCGCTGGTTGCCCGTGTTCGCTTTCTATTGAGTTCCCCAGAGAAGGAGACTGGAATGCTGCATCGTGCTGTGTTGTTGGCCGGCGCCGTCGGGCTGTTTCTGGCCGGCGCCGTGCGGGTCGAATTGGTCGCCAAGGACGTGACGTATACCAAAGAGTCCGCCCAGGCGAAGATCGAAGAGCTGGATCAGACGTTGGAGAAACTGGCTGGCCAGGTCAAGGAACTCCAATCGCAGGCCGCCACGATCAAGGAGCGCGTGGATGCTCGGATTGCCCAAGCCAAGGACGCGCACGAAGCGGGCGGCTTCAGCGATGAAATGAACCGTCAGTTGGACGTACTGCAAGCGGGCGACGAAACCCGGCAGCTGGAAGTGGTCGCCCAGGCGAAGTCAAGGGGCGACGAAGGCTTGGTTCTGCTGGGCGTGGCGGCGGGCAAGTCGAGCCACCAGGCCGTGCGGCGCAGAGCGCTGGAGGCGGCCCTCGAGGTGGGCGTCGACGCCGCGCCGGTGTTCGCCTACGCCTTCGAGACCTTGCCGGACGCGGACCGGATCTTCCTGGCCGAACTGCTGGCCAAGCACATGACGCCGGAGTGCATCATCGGCTTGGGCGCGATGGTCGAACGCGCGGGACCCGCGGTCCAGGACGCCGTCATCCGGCTGGCCGCTGCAAGCCCGCAGCGAGTCTTGCTGTTTGCGGTCATCGGCAAGGGCGCAAAAGACGATCCGGCGGTGGTGGCCAAGCTGGTTGACAAGGCGGTTCAGTTCCCGGGCGCCGACGGCCTGGTCGCCCTGTACGCCCTGGCCAAGCAGGGGGACGCGAACCAGAAGATCGCCGCCGTCAAGGCCGCCGTGCAACGCAAGCAGGAAGGTCTGCCGGTGCTGGCCGCGGCCTACAAGTCCCACGAGCCCGCGGTCCGCACCGCGGTCGTCCGGGCCGCCAAGGCGATCGGCGGCGAGTTGGCCGAGCAGGGCATTCAAATGGCCCTGCAGGATTCCGACTCCGCCCTGCGCCAGGCGGCGGAGAAAGCGATCCAGGACGAAGCGGCCGGAAAGTAGGCCGCCTACTGATAGTCGCTGCCCGCGTCGATTTCCGCCCCACCTTCGTCCGCCGCGTCCTCGCGGCCGGGACGAGTCGGTGGGGCGGCGGGGTCGCGTTCAACGCGGATGGTCTGTGTCAGCACTTGATCGTCCACGGTCAGGACCAGGCGGTACTCGCCCTCGGGCACGGGTCCGGCCGGTCTGGCGTTGCCCGGCGGGGCTGGACCTTTGGGTCCGGCGCGGGTCAAGTCCCAGGTCAGCCGGTGGACGCCCGGTTCGCCGGAGCCGCGTAGTTCCCGCGCGACGTCGCCGCGGATATCCAGAATCTGCAGCGTGACTTTTTCCGCCTTCTTCGGCAGCGAGTAGTAGATCTGAGCCCCGCTGGGCGGGTTCTGGCCCACAAACCGCCGATTGGTCCGTCCGCGACCCGGCTCGCGCTGCCAGCGCACGACCGGCTCCGGAGCGTACAGCGCAGGCACGCCGGTGAAATGCTCGGCCCGGATCTGGCGGAGCGCCGTGACGTTGCAGACCCACAAGCTGCGGCCATGCGTTGCCGCCACCAGCTCGCCGTTCTCCGGGTGCTGAGCGAATTCGTGCACCGCGACGGTCGGCAAGTTCGTGTTCATCTTGCGCCACGTCTGGCCGCGATCGAGCGAGCACCAAGCCGCAAACTCGGTGCCGACGTACAGCAGGTGCGGATTTCGCAGGTCCTCGCGCAGACAACGCGTCGAGCCCCAGGGCAGGTTGGCACGCAGCGATTTCCAGGTCTGGCCGAAATCCTCCGAGACAAAGATGTAGGGCTCGTCGTCGTTGGAGCGGTGCCCGTCCAGGACGACATACACGCGTCCTTCCTCGAACCGCGAAGCCTCGATCGAGGCGACCCAGCGGGGCTGTGGCACGCCCAGTCGCTTGGTCAGGTCCTGCCATTGGCGGCCGCCGTCCCGCGTGACCCACAGCGCCCCGTCGTCGGTGCCGGCGTACAGCACGTCGGGGTTGCGCGGGGATTCGGCCAAGGCCGTGGCGCTGCCCCGCTTGGTGAGTGAAATCTCCGGCGACATGACCTGCAGGTTGTCACCGCGGTTGAGGGAGCGGAAAACGAAGTTGCCGGCCGTCCAGAAGATCCGCGCGTTGTGGGCCGACAGCAGGAACGGGGTGTTCCAGTTGAAGCGATAGGCCGGGCCACCCTGCGGCCGCTGCGGCCGGATCGAGGCGGTCTGGCCGGTGCGCAGGTTGCGGCGGCTCATACCGCCGTCCTGGGCCGTAAAGTAGATCAGGTCCGGGTCCTCCGGATCGACGCGGCACAGGAAGCCGTCGCTGCCGCCGACCGCAACCCAGTCCTCGTTGATCGGCCCGGTGCCGGACTTGCCCAGGTTGGGGCCCAGCCACGTGCCGTTGTCCTGCAGGCCGCCGGTCACTTGATAGGGGTACTTGGGGGCGATGGCGACGTGGTAGAACTGGCCGATCGCGGCGTGGTTCAGGTGGTCCCAGTGATCGCCGCGGTCGTAGGTCGCGTACACGCCTCCGTCGGTGCCCAGCAGCAGGTGCTTGCCGTCGCGGGGATCGACCCATAGCGCATGGCCGTCCGCGTGGACGCCGCGGCCGAAATCCGGCTCGAAGGTCACGCCGCCGTTGGCGGATCGGTACTGTTCCACGCCCAGCACGTAGACCCGGTTCGCGTCGTTGGGGTCGACGCGGATCTGGCTGAAGTACATCGGCCGCGAATTCAGGCTGTTGACGCGCGTCCACGTTTCGCCGGCGTCGTCCGAGCGGTACACGCCTCCGTACTCGAAGCCTTGGGCGCCCTGCTGGTCCTGCACGTTGTGCGTCTGTCCGCCCAGGGAATTGCCGTAGGGGCGGTTAGCGCCGGGCCGCAATTCCAAGGTGGCGACGAGTTCTAACGTGCCGCTTTCGCGGCGGACCGTCAGCGGCATGTCCTCGCCCACCTTGCGAGCCGAGATCTGGTCGGCCAACGCGGCGTAATTGGCGATCGGCTTGCCCGCTACCGCCTGGACAATGTCGCCTTCCTGCAGGCCCGCCTTCTCCGCGGGGCCGCCCTCGGTAATCCGCGTCAGCTTTGCTCCGCCGGCGACGTCCTCGCCCTGGATTCCCAGGAACACGTCGCTGGGCGCCGGCTTGGCCGCCGGGGCCGGTTGCCCCGGCCGAAGTTCCAGCGTGACCTCGACCTCGCGTGCCTGCTGGCCGCGGATGGTTTTCAGTTTGATCTTGTCGCCCGCCTGGTGGCCGCGGACCAACTCGATCACCTGGTCAAAGCCGGCCGCCGGCTTGTCGTCCACGGCGACGATCGCGTCGCCGACCTGGAGGCCGGCTTTGCCGGCGGGGCCGTCGTCAATGACTTGGGTCAGCACGGCGCGCTCTTCGTCCGTCTCGCCGCTCACGCCCAGCCAGACCGGCGGTGCATCCGGCGCGCCGGGGCGGCCGGTCAGCGCGAACTCAAAGTCCCGCGTGTCGGCGCCGCGCTCGATCTGCAGGCAGACTTTCTCGCCGGGTTTTCGTTCGCGGAGCCAGTCCAGCAACTGGTCGAACTCGGCGATCGGCTGTCCCCCCGCACTGCGCACGACGTCGCCGGGAAGCAACCCGGCTTTCGCCGCGGGACTGTCCGGCAGGATCTGCGCGACGCGCGGCTTGCCTCCCACGTTCACGCCGACGATGCCCAGATAGGCGGAACACGGCTTGGGGCCCTTGCCGATGTTCTCCCCGTCCACGACCGCGTACACGACCTTGGAATTCTTGC
>CAIYOB010001660.1 GCA_903927685.1 uncultured Planctomycetaceae bacterium | reverse complement strand
GGTGCGTTCTGCCGGTCGTCCTTCTTGCCGTCGTACCAGACAAACTTGACGGCCGGCTGTTCCACCGCCGACCGGGGCCCGACCGCGCCGCCCAGCGTGCCGCCGCCGACCGCCGCGCGGGACGCGAATTGGTACGTGATCGTGGACCAATCGGGGCCGGTCTCCGCCGTGGGACCGCCCGATTCGGCTTCGACCGACAGCGGTGCGCCCAGGTCGAGTGCCCAGTAGGCCATGTCCATGATGTGACAGGCCATGTCGCCCAACGCCCCGCAGCCGAAGTCCCACCAGCCGCGCCACTTGAAGGGCACGTAACAGGCATTGTACGCACGCAACGGCGCGGGGCCGACCCACAGATCCCAGTCCAAGTCGTCGGGCTTGGCCTGCTCGGCCAGCCGAGTCCGTTCGTCCAAGGCGGCCTGTCCCTGCGGCCAGATCGGCCGGTTGGTCCAGGCGTGGACCTCGCGGACCGGCCCGATCACACCGGCCCGCACCAATTCCACCGCCCGCCGGATCGGCTCGCCCGCGTGGGCCTGGTTGCCCATCTGCGTCTGGACTTTGTAATAGGCTGCGGCCCGAGCCAGGACCCGCGCCTCGTGAATCGAGTGCGTCAACGGCTTCTGGCAGTACACATGCTTGCCCAGCGACATCGCCATCAGCGCCGCCGCGGCGTGCGTGTGATCGGGCGTGCTGACCGTGACGGCGTCGATGCCTTTTTCTTTCTCCAGCAGGACGCGGAAGTCCGTGTAGCGTTTGGCGTCCGGGAAGTTGTTGAACGTCCCAGCCGCTCGGGCCTGGTCGACGTCGCACAACGCCACGAACGTGCCGCCCGCCTGCGTCACGTCTTTGACCTCGCCGGCGCCTTTGCCGCCCACGCCAATCCCGGCCACGTAGAACCGGTCATTGGCTCCCCAGACCCGCCGGGGAAGAAAGGTAAATGCCAGCGACGAGGCGGCGGCGGCCCCGAGGAATTGACGACGGGCAATTCGTGGCGTGCGCATTTCGGGTCCTTTCCAGTGAGTTACGCCGCACCCTGAGCCGGGATCCCGGGCGCGGGATCCGAATCGGCGGCTGGCGGCAGGCTGACAGGTTCAAGAGCCGCAGCGACGAGAGCCGCCGGCGGCCGGTCGCTTTCAGCGGCGGTGGAAACGGACACCGCACGGTCCGCGGCGGGGTGACGGCGGCGGCGAGGCTTGACCTGCCGTTCGGCGGTGGCGTAGACGCCGGTCGCCAGTAGCAGCACGGCGCCGACCCCCAGGAACATCGTGGGATAGCCGGGCCATCCCAGCAGCTGGCCAAAATGCACCAGCAAACCGGCGGTCGGGGCTCCGACCAGCAGGCCCGCATCGTACGAGGCCATCATCAGCGATGTCCCCAGGCCGCGATAGCGAGGCGGAAAGGTGCAACAGCCCTCGGCGAATCCCGCGGGAAACAGGATCGCATGCCCGATGCCGTAGGTGACACTCGGAATGACCAGCTGCCACTCCTGATGCACGAACAGGAACAGGCCCTGACTGAGGATCACCAACCCCAAGCCGGCCAAGACGATCGGACGCAAACCGAACCGTTCGGGCATCCGCCGGGTCACGACGCGAGTCACAATCGCAGTCACGGAGTAGACCGTGAAGAACAGGCCGATCCGCGGGATACTCAACTCCGCCGCAAACGTCCGCAGGAACGTCGCCGGCAGCCCCAGGCCAAATCCCATCGCCACGCCCATGACCAGCACCCGCCCGGGATGATAGCGGCGGATCAGGCCCCACAGCGGCGGCCGCCGCCGCGGAGC
>CAIYOB010001659.1 GCA_903927685.1 uncultured Planctomycetaceae bacterium | reverse complement strand
GGCAAAGTCGTTGACTTTCAGCACCAGGCCGTCGACTTCGAAGTCCAGTTCGTGCAGGCTCTCAACCAGCCGGTCGCAGTGCTCGACCGCGGCGTCGAACGAGCTGAAGCACTGGACCAGCGGTGTCGGCGGCAATCCGTACTGGCCGATCTCGCCCAGAAAATCCATGTGCTTGGTGGACCGCAGGCCTTCGCAATACCCGACGCCGTGACAAAACACTCGCAACCGCCGTTCCGCGCAGATCCGCGGATCCAGCATCCGCATCGCGCCGGCGGCCAGATTCCGCGTGTTGGCATACGGCGGCAAGCCGGCAGCCCGCTGTTGTTCGTTCAGCGCGACCAAGTCTGAATTGGTCATGTAGACTTCGCCGCGAACTTCCAGGACCGGCGGCACGTCAGCCCCGGATAAACGCAGCGGGACGTCCCCGATGGTCCGCACGTTGTGCGTGATGTCGTCCCCCAGGACGCCATTGCCGCGGGTCAGGGCCCGAGCCAGTACGCCGTCCTCGTAGACGATCGCCACGGCCGCCCCGTCCACCTTCAGTTCCACCACCCACTCAATCGGCTCGCCTTCCAGCCAGCGGCTGGTTCGCCGCCCGAACTCGCGCAGTTCGTCGGTGTTGTAGGTATTCTCGATCGACAGCATGGGCACGCGGTGCCGAACCTGCGTCAATTCGGCAACCGGCTGGTCCCCGATCCGCTGCGTGGGGCTGTCCGGCGTGATCAGTTCCGGATGCGCGGCTTCCAACTGCTGCAGCCGCTGCAGCAGCCGGTCGTATTCCAAGTCGCTGATTTCTGGCTGGGCCTCGACGTAATACTTGCGGTCGTGGTGGCGGATCTCATCCCGCAGACGTTCGATTTCCTGGCCCGGATGCTTGCTCATCACGTTCACCCCTCCAGCGGTTCATCAGACAGCGTGCGGAGGTCTTCAAAGAAACGGGGATAGGTCTTTTCCGTGCAGCCCGGATCGAGGATCACAACCCCGGGCGTCCGCAGGCCGACCAGCGCCAGGCTCATGGCCATCCGGTGGTCGTTGTAGGTCTGGATTTCGGCGGCATTCAAGGCCGCCGGTTCGATCCGCAGCCCGTCGGGCAGTTCTTCGACGTGGGCTCCCAATCGCCGTAACTCGCGAGCCAAATCGCCGATGCGATCGGTCTCCTTGTGGCGGATGTGGGCCACGCCGGTGATCGTGGTCGGCCCGTCGGCATACAGGGCGACGGCGGCCAGCGTCAGCACGGTGTCGCTGATGGCGTTCATGTTCACGGTGATGCCGTGGAGCATCCCGCCGGTGACCGTGATGCCGTTGTCGGCGTAGTCCACCTGGCACCCCATTTCGGCCAGACACTCACAGAACGCGACATCTCCCTGCAGGGCATCGCGAGTCAATCCGGTCACGGTCATCCGGCCGCCGGTGATGGCCGCGGCGGCCCAGAAGTAGCTGGCCGCCGAGGCGTCCGGCTCGACGGCATAATCCCGACCCGCGTAGCGTTGCCCGGCGGCGATTGCGAAGCGGTCCAGCCGGCTGCTGTCCACCCGGAT
>CAIYOB010001658.1 GCA_903927685.1 uncultured Planctomycetaceae bacterium | reverse complement strand
CGCCCCCTGCTCGCGAATTCGTTCGTCGGGACCTCTGCGAAAAAGGAATCTGCGATGCCACGGAAACTCTCTGCCATTGCGCCGGACTGGTGGGACTACACGACACTGGACCAGGAGATCATCGAGGACACGGTACGGCTGACGCCGGAGAAAATGGCCAAGCTGTCGCGGCCGGGATTCAAGGTGGTGCTATACGACACGCTCGAGGATTTCTACCTAGCCGAGGCGCTCGAGTACATTCACGCCTGGAAGCAATCCACCGCCGACAATCCCGTCGGCGTCTGCGGACCGATCGGGCCGACGGAACAGTTGCCGCTGGTCGCGCGGCTGGTCAACGAGTTGGGACTGGACGTCCGCGCGGGGCATTTCTGGGGCATGGACGAGTGGGTGGTGGATGGAGTCGAAGTGCCGGTCACGCATCCGCTGTCCTTCGAGCGTTGCGACCGGGCGATGTGCTTTCACCGCATCGACAAGAAGCTCCGCATGCCGGACGCGAATCTGCATTTTCCCAAAGCCGACACGGCCGCGTATCGGGCCAGCTGGGAAGCCGGCGTCCGCTGCGCCGTGATGCAGGGCGGCCAAGGCGACGTCAAGCATTGGGCGTTCAACGATCCACCGCGGCGGAAGGGCAAGTGGAAAGACGCGCCGCCACCGCCGGAGGAATACCGCAAGCTGACCACGCGAGTCGTCGATCTCCATCCGCTGACCGTCGCCCAGAATGCCCGCACCAGCGGCGGCGGCAATATCTCGCTGGTCCCCACCCAAGCGGTCAGCGTCGGCCCGTACGAAACATGGAAAGCCGACAAGGTTTCGATCTGGCACGCCGGCACGCACGACAACGCCTTCGGCCAACGCCTGACGTGCCTGATGATCGCCCAGCGGCTCCCCGACTCGGCCGTCCCGATGTCGCTGCTGGCCGATCACCCCAATGTCCAGTTCAACTACTATCGAGGCGGAATCGGCACGTGCGCGATTGAGATGCACTGAGTCGCTCAAAACAGATCGATCATGTGTTCGCCGCCGTGTTCGGGGTTGCCGATCAGCCGCTGTGCCGTCGGATCGACGGCGAAATCCAACAGTTCCAGGGGCACTTGACCAATCAGTACCGGGCACTGCGGGACAACCCGACCATTTCGTCAATCGGTCGGCCAGGCGATCCGCTCGAAAAGGAACCGCAGGCGTTCCCCCCGCGCTGGATTCACGGACTCGACGAACCCCACGCGGCCTTCGAGGTACGCGCGGAAATCGGGCCGTGCGTCGCGGTTTTGGCTGGCCGGTCCTTGACGCACGCAATTGTGCAGGGTGGCCTTGAGTCGATCGTATTCGTCCCGGGCGATGTTGGCGTGCTGGTTGAAAACCAGTCCCGCGGCCGTCTGGCGAACGCCCTGGTGCATGACCCGCGTCTTCCGGCCGTTGACGGCGAACCCCTCTTCACTGACGATGACAGCGACGGTGGCCTGGAACCGCGGGATGGCTCGCGCCAGCGCGTCCGGGCCGGAGAACAGCAGATCGTCGGCGTAGCGTGTGTACTGGCCGCCGACCGCGCGCGCCAGGCCGGCCAGGCGGCAGTCCAGACGAAAGCTGCACAGGTTGGCAAGCGCCGGGGACGTGGGAGCGCCCTGGGGCAGATGGGGCCGGCGATACAGGTCTTCGTGCCGCCAGCGGTCGCGCGCGTCTCCGTACTGCGGAAATCGCTCCCAGACGTCGTCGGGAACCAGGTTCGTGCACAGCGCCGCCAACGCTTGCGCGACGTCCTCGGGATAGCCCGCCGTGCGGAACAACGCGACGATCCGGGGCTTGCCGATCGTCGGAAAAAAGTCCTTCAAGTCGACCTTCAGGACCACGGACTGGCCGGCATGCGGAGCGACGAAACTGGCAATCGACCGCCCCGGACGGAATCCATGGGCCGCGGCGTGCGGCGGAATCCGGTCCAGGATCTCGTGCAGGATGCGCCGTTGCAGGGCTTTCAGCCGACGCCTGGGAGCTTCGACCAGCCGGGCACTTCCCCCCAGCCGCTTGGACAGCCAGTAGTACTGGTAGTGCCGCAGGGGTCCGGCAGGCAAGAGCCGTTCCTGCTGCCGTTGGTCGGCGAACCAGTCCAATTCCTCGGGCCTCAGCGTCAGCCAAGCGGCCAACTCACCCAGGGTGACCAGCGGCGGGATGTCCCACTCGGCAGGCGGGCCGTCCGCCGGAACCATCTCGGGTCGACGTCGCTGCAGGCCGGTGGGCCGCAGGTCGCGTTGGCGGCAAACGCGGCGAAAGCCCGGATCTTGCCGCAGGAACTCAAACACCCGCCGCCGGCTGGGGCGGCGGTTTTCGCCCAGGGCCAGAACCAGTCGCTGGGCCAGCGGACGCAGCCAGCGCCCGCGCTGGCCGAACGCGTCCTGGCCGTGTGCGACCAATTCAGCAACCTGCCAGCGCCCGTAGGTCAAGGCGGCAGCCAGATGCGACGCGGCCTGGTCGTGAGTGCTCATGGCGGCGAAAAGCCCGGTGACGAAGTTCAAAAGCGGCGACGGTCTCTCCAACCCGTCTGGTCGTGCCGGAGCGGATGTGCGCAGGGCGCACTGCCGCTCGGGCGATGGCATGCCAACGTCGATTTGCGCCCCTGGGGTAACCCCAGAGAGGTCGAACGCAGCTCTTGCGGAGTGTGCGTTCTACCCGCTTGGAGACGACCGCCGCCACGCTTCAAGGTGGCGGGCAGGATCGCGGATGTCAACGGGGGTGGCGGGCAGGGTGGCGTGTGTCGGGGAGGTGCACGTCGGCCCGTCAATGCGGAATGTTGGGGTGCCTGGGGTCGAGTGCAGCGAGCCCCCAGTTGGAAAACTGGGGGCTCGCCGTTCGTCCCTCGCGGCTCGACCCCAGGCACCCAACCCCAATTCCAAGCCTTGGCGAACCTCTAGCCCTTCAAATACCGCGTATTCCCTTCGCGGCGCAGCAGGCCGGTGCGGTCGAAGTAGTCCAGCAGCGGCAGGGCGTACTTGCGGGTCGTGTCGACCAGGTACTTGAACTTGACGCTCTCCAAGCGTCCCTCTTGTCGAATGTGCTCGATCAGCCGCTGCCGGGCCTGGTCGATGGCCTCGCGGTGGAACAGCAGCCCTTGTCCCACCCAGACCAGCCGGCCGTGCTCGCGGAGCAGCTTCAGCGCCCTCTCGACGGCGGCCAGCGGAATGCCAGTCGCCTGGGTGATCTCTTCGGCGTCCGGCGGCTGGAAGGCCCGCTCGCGGAACAGCGTCTCGACCGCTTCGAGATGCTGCGCGTCCCGCTGGCCGAAGGTCGCCTGGTGCGTGGGCAGCGCCAAGTGCTGATTGCGCTCGACCAGGCGGCCTTCGGTCTTCAACATGACGATCAGCCCGTCCAGCACGGGCTTGTCCCAGTGCGTGGCTTGCTTGAGTTGCTCCCCGCCGACTCCCGGGCTGTCCGGCGCGGCAGCGTGGTGCCGGCTCACGATTTCCAGCACGCGGCTGCAAGCTTCCTCGGCGGTCTGGCGGTGCATGTAACGTCCGGCGGACATCCCGACCAGCTTTCGGGCCCGCGTCAGCTGGGCGAGGATCTCCTTCAACCGCTGCGGCAAGACCTTGGCGCGGGCCGCCAGTTGCCCCTCGTCCGCGATCAAAGCCGGAGCCGTGCGGATGCAATACTCGACGAAGCGGGCGTCGTCGGGTACGGCTGCGGCCCGCTGCTGCAAGTCTTCGCGGAGTTGCGGCCGGGTCCGTTTCAGCCGGTGCGACACGGCCTCGACGATCGTCCCGCCGCCGATGGTCTGGACCGGCGCCAGCGAACGCAGAATGAAATGGTCGCCCGGCCCGGCGACGACCGGCGCGTGCGTGCGGACTTGGATCAAGTACTCGCCCGGCTCGCTCAATTCGCCTTCCTCCAGGTTGTACACAGCCGCGTTCACTTCCGTCGTGCCCGTGTGGAACTTGACCTCGCCGCCCTGCTTGACCCGCAGCTTGTCGCGGGCCAGCAGACGCAGTCGGCAGACGAACCAGGCGTCCGGTGTAAAGTACCCCGGCAGCGTGACCGTGTCGCCGCGGCGGATCTCGCCGGACTCCCAGTGCCCGACGTTGACAGCCGCGCACTGGCCGGCCAGCACGGTCTCGCTGGTCCGCCCGTAGACCTCGATCCGTTTCATCCGGCCATTCAACTGGTGCGGCAGCACGACGACTTCATCGCCCAGATGAGCCTGGCCGCAAATCGGGATCCCCGCCACGACGGTTCCGTAGCCTGGGGCCGAAAACGCCCGGTCCACGGGCAGCCGGAACACGCCGCCGGTGGCCTTGGGCGTGATCTGCCCGACCAGGACCTGCAGGGCTTGGTAGAATTCGTCGTACCCTTGGCCCGTGATGTTGGACACGGGCAGGATCGGAGCGCCGTCCAGGAACGTACCCCGGACAAAATCCGCCAGTTCCTCTCGCGCCAGTTCGGCGTCCTCGGCCGACACGCGGTCGACTTTGGTCAAGGCCACCAGCCCGTGCCGGATGCCCAGCAGCGTGAGGATGTCCAGGTGCTCGCGGGTCTGCGGCATCACCCCGTCGTCGGCGGCAACGACCAGCAGGACGCCGTCCATGCCCGCGGCTCCGGCCACCATCGTCTTGACGAAATGCTCGTGGCCGGGCACGTCGACGATGCCGACTTCCAGGTCGCCGATCGTGCAGGGGGCATACCCCAGATCGATCGACATGCCGCGCTCCTGCTCTTCACGCAGGCGGTCGGTCTCGCAGCCCGTCAGGCTCTTGACCAGCGCCGTCTTGCCGTGGTCGATGTGGCCGGCGGTTCCCAACGTGATGTTGATTTGTGGCTGGGCCATCTGCGGGTTACCCTCCGGCGGTCAGCACGGTGACGAGCGCCTGGACGACCACCGCTTCTTCGCCGTCCAGCAGCGTCCGCGGGTCCAGCAGGATCTGCCCTTTGTGGACCCGCACGAAGACGGGCGGCTGGAGCTGCCGCAGCCGCTGGGCCAGTTCCTGCGGCGAGGCGGCGGCGGTCACCGCCACCAACCGCGTGGGCAGGTCCTGTGTGGGCAGCGAGCCGCTGCCCATCTGCGAGCAGCCATCGACGACGTTCAGCTGGCAGCCGGGCACACGCTGAACCACCTCCCGGGCGATACGTTCGGCCTGTTCGCCCAACTCTGCCAGCGGGCGGCAGAGCATCCGCAGCGTGGGGACTTCGCGCAAGGCGAGCGCCTCGTCCAGGAACAGCGTCAGCGTGGCCTCCAAGGCGGCCAAGGTCAGCTTGCCGGGCCGCACGATCCGCACCAGCGGATTCTTGCGGACCGCTTGGATAAGCGGTGCGCGGCCCAGGATGATCCCGCCCTGCGAACCGCCGATCAATTTGTCGGCGCTGCTGGTGATCAAGTCGGCGCCGGTCTGCACCGATTCGGGCAGCGTCGGCTCGGGGGCGAAACCGAACCGCGAGAAATCCACCAGCGGTCCGGCACCGACGTCGTCGATCACGACCAGCCCGCGGGCGTGCCCCAGCTGGACCAGCGGAGCCAACGGCACCTCGGCCGTAAAGCCGGTAATCTTGTAGTTGCTGGGGTGGACCCGGAGGATCGCGGCCGTGCGCTCGGTGATCGCCCGCTCGTAGTCCCGCAGATGGGTCTTGTTCGTCGTCCCGACCTCAACCAGTTTCGCCCCGGCGGCGGCCATGACGTCGGGCAAGCGGAACGAGCCTCCGATCTCCACCAACTGGCCGCGGGACACGATCACTTCCCGCCCGGCCGCGACCGTGCTCAGCACCACGACCGTAGCCGCGGCGTTGTTGTTGACGACCGTCGCCGCCTCGGCGCCCGTCAGGTGCTGCAGCAGCCACTCGATCCGCTCGTCGCGTTTCGAGCGTTTGCCGGTGTCGACATCGACCTGGACCAGCGAATAGCCCGCGAGTTCGTCCTGGATCTGCCGGAGCGCGCGGGCCGGCAGAACCGCTCGGCCCAACGCCGTGTGCAGGATGATCCCCGTCGCGTTGATCACCCGGCGATAGTGCGGGCCGGCGGCAGCCTGGACGCGGCGGTTGACCTGAGCGACAATCGACTGCCGGAGCGTTTCCCGGTCCGCAGCGGCTGCCGGTTCGGTTGCCACCTGCTGGCGAGCGTGGGCCAGTGCGCCGCGAACGGCGGCGACGAGGATTTGCCGCGGCACTCCCGCCGCCTGCCAGGCGGCCTCCGTCTGCTGGAGGATGGCATCGACCGAAGGGAGATGACGGAGCAGATCGTGCTTGGATAACGTCATAGCGGCAGTCCCGATCCGGCCCGCGGCCGTCAGGCCGCCGCCTCCAACCTGGGGGGCGTTTCGAAAACCTCGTCGGCCGCTTCGTCGCCGCTGATCTCGTCGATAAATGCCTGCAGGTCGGCCACCGCTGACGGAGTCAGACGAAGACCTTTTTCGGCTAGCAGTTCGGCGATGTCCTCGGCTGGCAGATAGCGAATGCGGGGCGGACTGCGCATCATAGACTTCCTTTCCTGCAGATGACAGTGGATTTATCGGAAGGAACTCGGCGCCAGTCCACTGAATGGATTTGCTAGCAGGAAGTCAGGCAAGCTGGGCCGACACGGAAAGTCCGGGGCAGACGCCCGCACTCGCTAAAGCTTCGGGTTAGGATTCCGTTGTCAAGCGGTCCGGCCCGGGGGCCGCCAGACGGGAGGCGAAATCCAGGGCCTGCTGGACCGTCTGGATTTGGCCGTCCAGTTGTGCATCCCGCACGCCGTCAAGGATTCGCCGGTACGCGGGACCAACCGGGATCCCCGCGCGGCGCAAATCGTCACCGTTGATCAGCGGCGCCGGGTTCAATTGTTCGGGTGGCTGGGCCAAGCGTTGGGCCGCCGAGGCGATGTCGTCGAGGTGACCGTCCAGGACCTCGGCCACCGCCCGGCCATAGCTCACCAGGTCGGCGGCGCCGGGTTGAACCAGGATCCGTTGCAGTTGGGGCCACGGGATCCGGCGAGCGGCTCGGATCGCCGCCTCGTGCCGCAGCAGGAACTCGGTCTCCTTGTGCTCGGCGATCGTCAGCTTCAGCCGGCGGCACAGCCGTTCGAGACCGGCCGCGCCCTGCGACGAGTCGCGGAACGACTCGCGCACCAGGACGGCCAGGGCGACGGGGAAACTCGCCGTCGCCAGAGCGCGGAGGATGGCCAGGGTGGTCTGCCAGGCGACGGTCGGCTCGTCCGTCGGCGTCGTCGCAAGGAGGTTGCCTAGTTCGGGCAAGATGACGGGCATCAGGTTCGCGTACCTGAGCAGTTCGACCGCGCGGACGCGATTCCGGTCGACCAGCATCCGCCGCAATTCCGCGCTGATCCGCTCGACGCTCACGACGGCAACTTCCGCGGCATGTTCCTGGATCGCCGTCAGGGTGTCGGGGTCCAGGGCGAAATGGAACGTAGCCGCGAACCGGACCGCGCGCAGCATCCGCAGTTTGTCCTCGGCAAATCGGGCTGCCGGATCGCCGATGGCCCGCACCAGGCCGCGCTCCAGGTCCTCCTGGCCGCCCACATAATCGACGACGCGGGCCTCCAGCGGGTCGAAGAACATGCCGTTGATCGTAAAATCGCGGCGGAGGGCGTCTTCCCGGGCATCGCAGAACGCCACCTGGTCGGGACGCCGCCCGTCGCTGTAGCCCAGGTCGCGGCGAAAGGTGGCGACCTCGATCTGTCCCGCTCCGGGCGGGCCGAGGACCGTGATCACGCCAAATGCCTGGCCGATCGCCAAGGTTTGACGGCGTCCGAAGACGTCGCGGATCTGCTCCGGCGGGGCGTCGGTGGCGACGTCATAGTCCTTGGGGGGCACGCCCAGCAGCTGGTCCCGCACGCACCCGCCGGCCCACAGCGCAGCGAATCCGGCGTCGCGCAGGCGGCGGACCACCTGGACGGCGAACTGGCGGGCGAGTTGGGGATCGAACGGGGACATGCGACAGCCTCGTGGGGATCAGGGGCGGAGCGCCGCTGCGGGCCGGGCCTCGTGCAGTGCCACGCGGACGTCGACGTCCAATTCCGCCACGGCGTACTGCCCATCGAAGGCGGGGCCGCAGTTGACAATCGTCGTCGCGCCCAGTTGGTCGATCCCGCGGGCTTCGTGGATGTGCCCGCACAGGACCAGCGCCGGCTGGACCTGTTCGATGAACTGCCGCACGGCGACGCTGCCCACGTGTTCGCCCCGGCGGGTGCGATCCAGCCGGGTGCCGCGCGGGGGCGCATGGGAGAGCACGACTTCACGCTGCGGTTGCGCCAGTTGGCCGCGTCCGGCCTCCAGCGCTGCCGCGATTTCATCTTCGCTCAACTCGTACATCGTGCCGGTCCAGGGAGGCATCGCCGACACGCCGTACAGTCCAACGTCCCGGACCATGACGCCGCGGCGAAAGAGCGATACGCCCAGAGCCGCCAGCCGCTCGTCGATCGCCACCGAATCGCAGTTGCCGGCGACCGCCCCGACCTGCGGGCAGTACTCCAAGACACGCCGCACGAGGAACTCCGCCGCGTTGGGCGTCCCGAAACTGGTGATGTCGCCACCCAACAAGACGACGTCCGCCGGGCCGGCATCCGCCAAGATGCGATCCAACGCTCCCGGATCGCCATGCAAATCAGTGATGCAGACCAAACGCATGCGGACAGATCCTCCCCATCAGGCAACTGGAAATCGATAACTTACCCGTTCTTGGAGCAATTCGGCAGGGTAGTGATGCCAGATTCTGGTCAGGTCACCAAACGCTGCAGGCGAGCGTCGTAATCAAGATTGTCCGTCTGTAAAGACAACGGTCTGCTGTGGTTGGGTATCTTGTTCGACGATCTTGCCCGTCCACGG
>CAIYOB010001657.1 GCA_903927685.1 uncultured Planctomycetaceae bacterium | reverse complement strand
CGGCAGCGTGGCCGTCGTCATGCCCAACGTGTTCCAGATCCAGGCCGGCATCGCCTTTAAGAAAGAAGTTGTCTCCAACGGGATTTTCGTCACCACCAAGACCCTGGCCGCGCTGGTCGGCTCGGTCATCTACGCCCCGGCCCCGGGGTTCGGCGTGGGCCTCAAGGATGTCACGCTGGGGCTGGCCCTGTTCAGCACGTCCCTGACGGGCCACGAAGATGCGGCGCTGTGGGAGACCTGGGCCCTGCAGGGCAGCGGCCTGGTCGACGGCGTGATGGGCTGGGACGACCTGTCGATCAGCGTCGGGCTGGGGCTGAGCGTCGGCGTCAATCGCACGGGGGCTGCGTTCAGCGAGACGATCGTCATTCCGCGGGCCGGCAAACCCGACTACCGCGTCAAACTGGAGTTCCCCGACGGCTCGCCCGAACCAAAGCTCGCGGGGTTGGTCGCGCTGAAGGTGGGCTCGTTCTTCGAGGTCAAGGGCGATGTCTCGTTCCAGTCCACCACCGAGAACGGCGTCCCCAAGATCATCGCGGGCTGCGCCAACGTCAGCGCTTTTATCGGCGTCGACGGCGTGGGCGTCCAGGCGGAGAACGCCGGCTTCGGGCTGGTTCTGTACCGCGAGAACGACAAGACCACCTATGCCCTGCAGGCCGACGGTCAAGCTCGGCTAGTCGGGGTCTCCGACACCACGGTGCAGTTGGACGGACAGCTGGCCGCGCTGTTCAACAACACCGGCCGCCGCGTCCAGGAGACCGTGTGGTATCCGGGCGGCAGCAAGCAGATCGATATCCCCGCGGGTCTTGATTCGCCGCGACTGGACGGCAGCATCGCGCTGACCGTGGCCGGCTTTGTCGAAGTCCGCGGCGCGTTCACGTTCCGTAACCAGACCGACGCCGCCAACCAGTCCGTCGTGGCCTGTGAAACCCGCGGCGTCGAGGTCTTCCTAGGCGCCAACCGCGGCACGCAGCACGAAACGGGGATCCGCGTCACCCAGGCCGATCTGGGGTTCGTCCTGTATCCCGACGCCGACAAGTACGCCTATGCCCTGGTGGCCCGCGGCGCCGCGGAACTGATCGGCGTGGACGGCCTGACACTGCGGGCCGACCGGCTGGAAACGCAAATCAACCGGACCGGGCGCAAGGCCACCGTCCAGGTCGGCAGCGCCCCGTTCACCTTCCCGGATTCCAGCGACGTGACCACGCTGGGCGGCAGCGCCCAGTTCGCCGTCGCAGACTTCGTCGCTGCCTCCGGCCGCTTCGGCTTCCAGAAGCAGGACACGGCGGGAGGCTCCATCCTCCTGGTTGGCGTGGCCGACGCCCGCGTGGTCCTGGGAAACGCCGACCGGGTCGCGGTCCAGGTCACCAGCGGCAGCCTCGGCCTGGCCGTGTTCACCCGGTCGGATCAAGACTCCCGCTACGCCTTCCGCGCCACGGGCAATGCCGCCCTGGTGGGCGTCAACCGGCTGACGTTGGAAGCCAGCCAGCTCGAAGCCCGCTTCAACAACACCGGCGGAGCCGTCGACCAGGCGGTGCCCATCCCCGGCGGCGATCCGCTCCGCGCCCAGTTCGCCGGCGACGCCGCCGAGTTGAGCGGCAATGCCCGGCTGGCCTTCACGGACTGGGTCGCGCTGAGCGGTGCGTTCACGTTCCAACACCACCAGGTCAACGGCCACGCGGCCGTCGCGGCGGCGATGGTGGGTGACGTGGTCTTGGGGACGGGCGTCAAAATCCAGGACGCCAAACTGGGCCTGCTCCTCAATCCGGACGCGCCCAACCAGTTCGCGGTCGTCGCCGACGGGACCTCCGCGATCAACGGCCTGGACACTCGGCAGAGTCCCCTTGCCGCCCACTGGAACACCTTCTCCGAGCCGCTGGATGTCACCGTCCAGACGGCGCGGGGCGACGTGCGGATTCACTTCGACGGGCCCGCGGACGCCGACATCAGCGGCCAGTTGAACCTGCACGTTCCCGGCTTTGTGGACATCGTCGGCGGGGCCGCCTTCAAGACGATCAACGGCGAAGTCCAGGCCGCCTTGTCCGAGGCCACGGTGTCCCTGGGGCTCGGCGACCGGCGCGTACTGCTCAGCGACGCCAACCTCGGACTGGTCGTCCTGCCCGCGGGAACGTACGCCCTGGTGGCTCAAGGCGCGGCTTCAATGACCGGGATCGACGGCTTGACGTTCACGGGCAGCCTGCAGACGCACGTCAACCGGACGGGCCAGGCGGTCCGGCGATCGATCGTCACGCCCCGGGGAACCATCGAAATCGACTTGGGGCCGGCCAACGTCACCGACCTGTCCGGAACGGCCAGCCTGGCGGTCCAGGGCTTCATCGACGTCAGCGGCTCGTGGCTGTTCCACAGCGAGCAGTCCGCCAACGGGGACGTGAAGATCAAGGCCGGCGTCCAGGGCTCGCTGTTCCTCGGGGCGTCGTTCGCCGGCCGGCAGACCGGCGTCCAAGTGACCGACGCCAGTTTGGGGCTGGTGCTGTACGTGCCGCAGGCGACCCCGGCCAGCTATGCCCTGTCCTGCGTCAGCGGCACGATCCAAGTCCTGGGCGTGTCCGGGTTCACGCTGCACGGGACCGCGACGGTCCGCTCCAACCAGACCGGCCAGGTCGTCCACGAGATCATCGACTTGCCCAAGGGTACGGTCGAAGTCAAATTCGACAAGCCCGACAAGCTGGCGGCGTTCGCATTCAACGGCAGCGTGGCGATCGGCGGCTTCGTCGAGTTCCAGGGCAATCTGGGCGTGCGCAAAACGGAGTCCGTGAACGGCAATGACCGGACCACGACCGTCGACGTCGGACTGGCCGACACCACGGTATTCCTCGGCGCACTGGGCGTGGGCGTGAAGATCGAGCACGTCGACCTGGGGCTCCTGCTCGAACAGCGGCAGGTCGCGGGAGTGGTGAGCCAAGGCTATGCGCTGGCCGGCAAAGGCAGCGCGGGAATGACCGGCATCCCCGGCTTCAACCTCGGTGGCGACTTCTCGGCCTTGGCAAACACGACCGGGCATGCGATCAGCAACCACGCCATCCAGGCCGGGAACAAGACCGTGATCTTAAACTTCCCCACCGCCGAGCATATCCAGCATGTGGCCGGGCACATGCAATGGCAGTTCGCTTGGGTGGTCGGGTTGGAGGGTGACATCGAAATCGAGAAACACCAGAAGGACGGCAAAGACAGCTTGCTTTTGCTGTCCGCGTCCAACGTGAGCGGATCGTATCCGTTCTACAACCCTCCGGTCGAGGCAGGCTGGAGTTGGATGTCCAACGGCAATTTTGACTACGCGGTGCCACTGGACGGCAAGACCAAGGGGATCGCCGGAACCGGCGACGCCAATGTCGAGCAGTGGGTGATTACGCCGTTTCCCGAACACCGGAGGGGGACGGCCAAGCTGATGTTGAACACCACGGGCGAGCAGGTGCACGTTCACGAAACGGTGGGCAAGCACACGGTCGACATCGACTACTACGCAGGGCATTACAGGTGGTACTTCCTGTATGACTTCAAGAAACACCCGGACGCGGGCCCGGATCTGACCAGTTCGCTGGTGTCCCCGGGCGTCTATCGCTTAGAGGTCGCGAACGCGACGCCCGGCAGCAAGGTGCTGCTCGCGTACGGGTTGGGCGGCGGCCAGACGGCGGTCGCTCCGGGGATCAGCCTCGACATGACCGAACCCCGTTTGGTCGAGCAACTGACCGCGGACGAGCAGGGACATGCCGTCACGTTCTTGACGTTGCCCGGCGACGTCGATCCCGACCAGATCGTGTTCCAGGCGTTGGAGCTGTCGCCGACGCCGCTGTCCAGCCCCGCCGTAGGCGCGGCCCTGGCGCCGGCCGTGGTCTCCGCCATCGAACCGGCAGACTTTCCCGTGACCGAGGCGGCGGTCGTCGAGTTCGCAGTGACCTTCAACACGTCCGCCGGGCTGGCCCTGCCGGACAGCGCCTTCGTCGTGTCGGCGGTGGGCATGACGGGCGCCGAGATCATCGACGTCCGCCAGGTCGAAGACGGATACCGGATCCGGGTGGCCACGGGAATCGGCGAGGGCTACGTCGGGCTGGACTTGACGGACGAAGCCCAGCTGGCGGTCGCGGCGGGGATCCCGCTCGAAGTCGGCACGTGGCGGACCCACGTCGCCGGCGGGCAGTACCTGATCCACAAGACCCGTGAGGACGTCAGCCTGGATTTCGAAGTCACGCCGCTGGACGCCTTGACGTTGATCAACCTGCTGAACACCTGGGGGACCGCGATCCCGGTCGCCGACGAGCCCGGGGCGGTCGCCCGCTATTTCGACGTCAGCGGCGACGGCTGGGTCACGCCGCAGGACGTGCTGCGGATCATCACCTACCTGAACGCCGAGACGGCGTCCGCGTCGGGCGCGGGCGAAGGCGCGTGGCTCGCTGCCCCGCCCACCGGACCAGCGGCCACCGTACCGGATGCCGGCCAAGCCGCCGCCGCTGGGCCGTCCCCGACTCCAAGCCCTCGGACGCCCACCGTGGCCCAGCGAACCGTGCCGCCCGCTCTGGGATCGCCTTCATCCGCTCCGCCCAAGGCCGTGCCCCTGCGTCCGGCCACTCTGACGAGCGACAGCGCCGCCTGGGCGGATGAACTGGAAGCGACTCTAGCCAGCATCGCTGCCGATGTAGACGAGTTTTGGAACCGCGCCCCCGAACGTTGACACCATGCCCCATTCACCCTCCCGCCCCCGGCAGTGCCTGACACGGTATCGGCCGGGCAGGGCAACCTTCACCCGCCCGCGCGCGGGAGGGTCGGACGCGGTAGCGGCCGGGGAGG
>CAIYOB010001656.1 GCA_903927685.1 uncultured Planctomycetaceae bacterium | reverse complement strand
TGGATCGTGACGTCGCCGACCGTGCGCGCCGCGTACTCGTAGCTGGCCAGCACGATCGGCCCGCCTGTCGAGCCGGGCGTCAGCCGGGCCGCCGTCTCGCCGTGGGCTACCGCCGTCTGGTAGACATAGCCTTGGGCGGCCCCGCCGCCGTCGCTGGCATAGTACACGGTCTCGCGGAACAGGCCGGCCGTGTTGCTCAGGTACGGCGAGTCCCCGTCGGCGTAGTCGATCAGATCCGGCAGGTCTTCGTCATAATACAAGCCGCTCTGGGCGACAAACGCCGAAGGCTCCGCGGTCAGCACCTGTCGTCCGTCGGCATCGTAGCGGTGATACGTGATCCAGTGATTTGCCGAGGAGTCGGCCAGGTCGGTGAGGATCGCCTGCCCTCGGAAGTTGGCATAGACCGTGTTGGTGCTGCCGTCCAGCCGGGTCTCGACCGTCTTCCGGTACCAGCTGTTGACGCCGCGGGCGTGGGTGCTGAGCGTGACGGCATCTTCCGTTTCGTTGCTCTTGCCGAAGACCAGCCTCTTGGTGACCCGGCCGTCCACATCGTACTCGTAGTAGAAGCAGGTGTAGTTGGCGAGCGGGTCGGATGGGCCGTCGCCCGCGTTGGAGTTGTAAGGGTCGTCGGGATCGCCGTAGGCGGCGACGAAGGCCGCGTAAGCGTTGGGCAAGACAACCCGCTTGAGTTGGTGAGCCGTGCTCGTCCCCGTGTAGTAGCGGAAGTAGTTGGTGTCGTCGCCTACCCACTCCTCGGCCGTGGCGTCCCACTGCTGGGTGACGATGGTCTTCAGATCGCCCGGCAAGCCATAGGAAGCATTGTAGGCGTAGTAGTCGTAGGTCAGCTTGCGGACGTCGCTCCAGGCGGAACTGTTCGCATCGTACTGCGAAAGCGTCAGCGTCTGGACATGGTAGCGCCCGTCGTAGGTACTGACATAGGTCAAGGCTCGCTTGAGGTGCGCCTGCCCGGTGGGCGTGGACTTCTCCAGCACCTCCGCGACTTGGCCATAGATTCCTGTTTCGGTCCAGGCGGTCACCTCGATCGTGGCCCCGCCGGGCTGCATCCAGCGGTACAATCCGCCTTGGGGGTGGCTCGTCTGCTCGATGTCGAAGAATTCGACGCGCGTGCCGTCCGGCCGGGTGAGGAGGAAGAGGTGGTTGACGGCATCGTGGACCAGGGTGTCCTGAGCGCCGTAGCGGGCCGTATAGCTGCCGTCTTCCTGGGCGTCGAACCACACGGTCTGCTCGGCCCCGAAACGGGCCACCAGGTTCTGCACGCCGCCCACCAGCACGGGCAGTTCATCGGCATCACTCCAACCCGGACCGAAGCCCGTGTCCAGCGACCCCTCGCGGCTGGCGTAGGTCAGCCCGGCCACGCCCGAGCCGCAAGCCGGCGCGGCCCCGGTGTTGGTGACGGCGGGCATGCGCATCAGGGAACCGCCGGAGGGACTCGGCAATCCGCAAGTGCCGCTGGCGGCTGCCCCATCGCCTGTGGCGCCGCAGCACCCGCTGGGATCCAGGCAGGGAACAGGAGGATCAAGCCGTTCGACCTCGATTGTGTACGGGTCGCTCAGCCAGAAGTCGCTGTACCCGCCCACCGGATACCGGCCCTCGTCAAAGGTCCAGGTCTCGAACACGGTTCCCAGGTAGTGGATTTCATGCCACACGTGCCAGACCTGGATGGCCCCGTCCGTGATGGTGGGCACCGACTGGTCTTGAACCAGGCCCACCACGGCCTGGAGAACCGCGGCCTGCGGCGACTCCGCGAAGAACCACGAACGGTCCAGGTTGAAGATGTGTTGCGAGGCGGGCGGCGGCGAGCCGGTCTGGCCGAACACTTGGACTTGGGGATCGCGCGTCAGGAGCGCCTCGGCCGTGCCCTCCGGCAGCACGCGCGGCTCCACGTAAGCCGTCGAACCGGGAGCAGGAGACAACACGTCGTAATACATCTCGTCGGACCGGATGACCCGGACTCGATACCAGCCCGAAGTATCGGCCACGCCCGGACCGGGCCCCTCCGAGGTCGTCACCATCCCGCCGTCATAGAATTCTTCGCTTCCGTTCTCGTGTGTCGCCCGGCCGCGGAGGTAATAGTTGGTGTCGGGCTGCAGGCCGGACAACAGCGTCTGGGCGTCCGTCTCTCCACCCGTGGCGATCGGATAGTAGCTGACCCCATCCGTCGAGATCTCAAACTCGAAGGTCGTGCTCTCGGTTCCCAATCCCGTCGAGGTCAGGAATACCTCGCCCGCCGAAACGGCCGCCGCGTGTCCGGAAACCCGCTTGCCGGCGTGGGTGAATGCGCCGGACCCAACCACCCGCAGCGTGGCCTCATTGACCATGGGATCGGTCACCGTCACCGAGCCGGCCACCTGAAGCGTACCGTCGCTGATGGTTGCGCTGCCCAACGAAGTCTGACCGCTGAGGATCA
>CAIYOB010001655.1 GCA_903927685.1 uncultured Planctomycetaceae bacterium | reverse complement strand
GCCGGCCAGCAGGCGCATCCCCTCGACGAACGAGATCCCGTCCTCGGCGGCCCGCGCGACCTGCTTCCAATGATCCAGCGCTTCGGCCAGCTTGTCGCGGTCGACTTCGATCCACTGCCCCTTGAGGAACACCAGCCCCTGTTCGGCCGCCATCAACTCCCGCCATTCCGCTTCGCTCAACTCCTGGTCGCCCAAGGCCAGCTGCACGCGAAAGTCCAGCATGGCGTCCGCGTTGAACTTCTTCTGCTTCTGGTCGCCGATCGTCACGCTGACCCGGGGGCGGGGCCGCTTTTTCCACCAGTCGGGCATCCGCACCAGCACGCCGCTCTCTTCGAGCACGGGGATGTCCCGCAGGAACCGGTACGCTTCGCGGGGCGTCCAGGCCAGGGGCTGGTACAGGTCGCCCGATTCGACCAGTTCCTTGGCCAGCTCGCTTTTCTCTGCGGCCAGTTGGACGGGCGACAGCAGCTTGATCAGCGTCTTCTTGTCCTTGGCTCCCGCGTACTCGCGCAGCGCTTTGCTCAGCGGCAAGTACTGAACGCGGGCGGCCCCCGTCAGCCCCGGGGCGTAGGTTGCCAGGAACGCGAACGGATAGTCCGGATCGCGGCGGTTCTCGGCCAGGTGAAAGCAGACCCGGCCCACCTGATGCCAGAGGGCCGCCCGGTCCTTCAGGAACCCCGCCAGCCCCTCGGCGTGTCCTTCGACCTCGCGCCGGACCCAGGCGTCCAGGTCTCCCCAGATCTCCGTCATCACGCCGTCCGTCAGGTACTCCGCGCCTTGCATCGGGGGCACATTCCACAGCAGGGCGGCGAGGTCCGCCGAGGCGGGTGGCGGGATGGCTGCGAGATCAGCCGCGCCGGTCTCCGGCGTATGGCACAGTTCGGTCAGATAACGCGCCGCGAAATCCCGCCAGAACGCCAGCGACGGATGCGGAGGCCGGTCCAGTCGTTCGGTGGCCAGTGCAAACAGGCCCTCCGCCTGGCCGGCGGCAAACCGCTGCGCGATCTTCTTCTCCAGCCGCGGATCAAAACCCGCGTCCGTCGCGACGCCCGCCAGATCGCCCGTTTCCGCAACCGACTCGACCGCCACCAGACGGCCCGTCGGAGTGATGCCAAGTTGGATGCTCATGGACTCAAACGTAGCGGATTTCGTTGTCGGTGGGCAGCCGGGGAGGACGATGAGGCCCGGAGCCAGCTGCTTGATCAGCTTAAGGCCGAAGCCCGCCGAACCCGATTCTAACCAGTCGGTGGAAACATCGGCTGATAGAGATGCGCGCCCCTGTCCCCCCGCGGTTTCGAGGCCGGCACGCACGCGGCATTGCCTCATGATCGCGTGGATCGCATGCGCAGCCATGGCCCCACGGAGTTCATCCATGAACAACGGCTGCTGGCAGACGGCCTCCAAGTCGAAGAACCATGCCAACGTCATCAGGGGGTTGTCCCCTGGAATCCCTTGGTCGCCACGGTGGCTTGCTTCCGGCGTTCGACAGCAGTTGGTGCAGCTTCTGATACCATCAACCGTTCCGCGTCTCCACCTCGGCAAAGAACAGATCATCGGTCCGGACTCCCACGATTGTCACCTGCGGGTTGACAAGTGTCGGGCGATCAGGTGCGTCACTGAATCGACGCTCCAACTCCTGCCGGCTGCCCGGCGATACGATTTCCAGCACGCCCACGACCTGCCGAAGGCGGGGCTTGATCACAATCCGATTCGCCCGGGCGGCGTAGCGATCGACCTCCGCCGGGGTGATGAAGCGGGCTCTCGGGGGCGCATCAGCCACCGCGATTCCGCCACCGGACCACCGCGAGCCCCACGCCTTCGGGCACCGCTGCAGGGTGCCTAAATCGCCTCGTCCTTCGGAGTTACAGTGCATCAGAATCACCAATAGTGGCGCTGTCCAAGGGCGGCGTGCGGGTGTGTCGCGCGGGTGGACTTTCCGTCTCGTGGACTTTCCGTCTCGTCTGGTCTGCATCCGGCGTTGGCGATACAATGGGCGGTAATGGTTGAACGGAAACCGGACGGGGTACCAAACCATGGTGGATTTGTTGTTGCGAGACGTCGAACCGACCCTTGTCGCTCGACTCCAAAGCCGTGCTGACCAACACTGCCGCAGCGTCGACGACGAACACCGCGCGATTCTCCACGATGTGCTGCAGGTGGACGACGGGGAAACGCCCGCGATGACGTTCGAAGCCTACTTGAAGAACATGCCTGACGTGGGAACGGATGCGGATTTCTCCAGGATCGAAGGGTCGATCCGAGACGTTGACTTGGCAGAGTGATGCGAGATTTGCGTGCCGTTGGCCTTCACGTTCTCAATCCGTTTGAATTCTCCAAAACGGCGGGCCCGCACGGCTCCACCCGCTGACTACGGGACCAGCGCGGCCACGGCCGGAATCGACGCAACCGGGCCGGCGCCGAGACCGGCTTTTTCGGATGTGGCGACCTGCCGCAGGTTCTCGCCTGCGTCCGCTGCCTCGACTGCCAGCGCCCGATGCCATCAATCCTTGTTCTGCTCGCTGGCGACCGGGCGGGCAGCGAGCGTCTGGATTGGCACATCACCCATTGCACAGACCCACGCGGGATTGGTTATAATCGCGGCCGTGCCAACGCCCGCGCGTGACGCCCTCGGGGCCGTGCGAGCGGAGGGCCCCCTCTCGCTTGCGCTTCGGGTCAACGTGGGCCACGTTCGAAAACAGGGCTGGCTGCAATTGTTCAAGCTGGACCGTGTTTCACACCACCGACCAATCACCAGGAGAACCGTATGAACCTCTCGCGTAGACAGCTGCTGCAGGTCAGTGCCGGCGCGGCCGCCGCGTCGATTTTCGGGGCCAACTTTGCACGCGGCGTCGCGGCCGCCACGCTGGCCAAGATCCCGATCGGCCTGGAATTGTGGTCGGTCCGGAAGCAGTGCGAGAAAGAGCTGCCGGCGGTGCTCGAAGCCGTCGCCAAGATGGGCTATGAAGGCGTGGAGCTCGCCCACAGCTACTACGGCCACGACGCGGCGGCGTGGCGCAAGCTGCTGGATGACAACGGCCTGAAGAGCGTCGGGATGCACATGGGCCTGCCCGCGCTGCAGGGCGACGCGTTCGACAAGACCATCGAGATCCACAAACTGCTCGGCACCCCGTACCTGATCATCGCTTCGCTGCCGAAAAAGGCCCTGGAATCGGTCGCGGCGATCAAGGAGACCGGCAAGGTGTTCAATGATCTGTCCGCGCGGCTGAAGCCCCGCGGCATGAAAATCGGCTATCACTGCCACGGCGGCGATTTCGAGCAGGTCGCAGGCAAGACGGCTTGGGAACGGTTTGGCGAGGCCACCGAGCCCGACGTCCTGCTGCAGCTGGACATCGGCAATTGCCTGGGCGGCGGCGGCGATGCGATCGGCATGCTGAAGCGGTTCCCGGGACGCTCCGTGACGATCCACATCAAGGACCACGGCGGCAAGCCGGGGGCCGTGTTCGGCGAGGGAGACGTCAACTGGAAGGATGTCTTCGGGATCCTCGAAACGACCGGCGGAACCAAGCAGTACATCATCGAGGAAGAAGGCCAAGAGGGTCCGGAGGCCTTGGCGGCGGTCCGCCGAGCGCTGGAGAATTTCCGGAAGATGGGCAAGTGAGTCTGGTGCCAACAGGGAGTTGCCGACCATGCAATTCGTCGAGATGACCGGAAAGACCTTGGCCCGGATTGTCAACGAGGGCGAACTCCGCGCCGCCGACCTGGCGGCGGCGGGGATCACCGCGGAGACGATCGTCCGAGTCAATACGCACGGCGATATCGAAGTGCGGCGGCGCGACGGCTGGGATGTCGTCGGCGGGCTGTTGGGAGACTACGAGGAACGCGTCCGTGGGCTCTCGGGCCTGGACTGGGTGTGAGGCGGGGGCAGCCATGCAGAAAGCGGAATTGGAGCGACTGGCCCAGCAGTTGGCAGGCGGCGCGTTGTCCGTGGACGAGTTCGTCCAGACGGTCGCGCGCCCGCTGTCGGCACCGCTGGGCGAAGCAACCCTGGACCTGGACCGGGCCCGCCGGTGCGGATTTCCGGAGGTCGTCTACGGGGAGGGCAAGAGCGTCGAGATCCTGTTAAAGATCTTTCGACGCTTGCTGGACGAGGGGATCCACGTCCTGGCGACTCGGATCACGGCCGAAAAGGCGGACGCTCTGCTGGTCGACTTTCCCTCCGGCCGCTACAACTCGGCCGCCCGGACCTTTCGGATTGCCGCGGCCGGGGCTCCGGCAGCGGACCGCTCGCCCGCGGGCCGGGTGGCGGTGGTCACGGCCGGGTCGAGCGATCTGCCGGTGGCCGAGGAGGCGCGGGAGACGCTGGATTGGATGGGCCTGGACGTGACCATGATCCACGACGTGGGCGTCGCCGGCCCGCATCGGCTGCCGGCCCACTTGGACAAGTTGCGCAGCGTGGATGCCGTGGTCGTGGTCGCCGGGATGGAAGGCGCGCTGCCCAGCGTCGTCGGCGGCTGGGTCGATTGCCCCGTCGTGGCCGTCCCGACCAGCGTGGGCTACGGGGCCGCTTTCGGTGGCCTGGCGGCCTTGCTGGGCATGCTGAACAGCTGTGCATCCAACGTGACCGTGGTGAACATCGACGCCGGCTTCAAAGCCGGCTACGTGGCGGGCCTGATCGCGCATCGGCGCGTGGCGAAGGGGCCGTGAGCACCACCCGCACATCGCACACGTTGGTATGAGTCGGACCGGTCTTGAGCAAGCCGCCCAGCGGAGCGAAGAAGCGGTACGCGTCGTTCCTGGCCAGGTGGTCGTCGGCCGACAAGTGCTGGCCGGCCGCAGCGGCCAGGATCGCTTCGTCCAGGACCGCTCCTGCGGCGTCGGTGGGTCCGTCTTCGCCGTCAGTGCCGCCCGATAACAGGGCCAAGGCGTGTCCCGCATCCTGCTTTTCCGCCAGGTATTGCAGCGCCGCCAATACCAGTTGTTGGTTCCGCCCGCCCATGCCGCGCAGGCGACGATCGACCAGTCTGACCGTCGGTTCCCCGCCGTGGACCAGGCATTGCCGGCCGCCGGCGGCACGCATCGCCAACGCTTCGGCGGCCAGTTGCCGGCCGACCTGCTCGGCTTCGCCCTCCAGCTGTTGCCCCGCCACCGTTCGTGTCTGGTAACCGCGGCGTTCCGCCTCCCGGCCCGCCGCGGCGACGGCGGTCGCCAGGTTTCCGATCACGTGATCAGTGGCCAGGCAGGCCGGGCGGCCCTGGGCGCGGGCGGTGCGTTCGGCGGCCCGCCGCAGATACTCGAACACGCGCTGCGACACCCCGGCCTGCCGAGCCTGAAACTGTTCAAGGACAGCCAGCGCTTCTTGCGGCGTCGAAGGATCGGCGACCGTCGGGCCGGAGGCGATCACGTCCAGCGGATCGCCGAGCACGTCGGAGATGATCAGCGAGATCAGCCGGCCGGCGCGGCAGGCGCGAGCCAGACCGCCGCCTTTGATGCGACTCAGTTGCTTCCGCACGGTGTTCAGTTGCCGGATGTTGGCCCCGGCCGCGCTCAAGTGCCGCGTGACCGCCAGCTTGTCCTCCAGCGTGATGCCTTCGACTGGCGCCGGTAACAGGGCGGAACCGCCGCCGGAGATCAGGCACAGGCACAGATCGTCCGGCGTCAGCGATTGGACCAGGTCGAGGATCCGTTCCGCGCCGGCGGCGCCCGCAGCCGTAGGCTCGTTGACGCCCGCCGGGCGAGCCCCATGCAACATGATCCGCCGCAGAGGGCGGACACAGTCGTCGGGCACGTTGAGCCATCCCGTCAAGT
>CAIYOB010001654.1 GCA_903927685.1 uncultured Planctomycetaceae bacterium | reverse complement strand
CTGCAGCCAATGGGACTGTACCTTGGAAGGCGAGCGCGTCTTGCGATTGGGACTGCGCCTGGTCCGCGGTTTGTCCGAGAAAGACGCCGCAGCGATCGTCCGCGCGCGGGAGGCCGGTCCGTTTGAAACGATCGACCAATTCACACGCTGCACCGGCTTGCTGCAAGGCGCGGTGAGCCGCCTGGCCGAAGCCGACGCCTTCGGCTCGCTGGGCCACGACCGCCGCCGCGCGCTGTGGGACGCGCTGTCCCAGCCCCGCCAGCGGCAGTCTCAACCGCTGTTGGAACATTCCGATCCGCCCGCCGACGCGGCCGCCGAATTGCCGGCCACCACGGTTCAGGAGGAAGTGGTCGCCGATTACCAGACACTCGGCATGACCTTGCGGCCGCATCCGGTGTCCTTTTATCGCGAGCACCTGCAGCGACTGGGCGCGACGCCGGCCGCGCGGCTGGCCGAACTGCCCGACCGGCGCCAAGTCCGCGTGGCGGGCTTGATCATCCTGCGGCAGCGGCCCGGCACGGCCAAGGGGATCACGTTCGTGACGCTGGAGGACGAAACCGGTACGGCCAACCTGGTCGTGTCCATGCCCATCTGGGAGCGATTCCACAAGATCGCCCGGCACAGCAACGCCTGGTTCGTCCGCGGCCGGCTGGAAAGCCGCCACGGCGTGATCCACGTGGTCGTCCAGCATCTGCAGGACATGCACGAGGAACTGACGCACCTGGTCTCGTCGCGGGATTTCCAGTAGCGGCGGTCGTCTCACCCGCATGCCGGATGCAGGGCCTTGCTGACGCAGCCGTGGTGGGCTTGGGCGACGGTGGCGGCCCAGTCCAGCAGGTAGCCGCGGGACGAGGTGGCTTGCCACGGCAACAAGGCGGCTCGGCGGCGGGCCAGTTCCTCGTCGCTGACGTGCAGCGTGACCGCTCCGGCCAGCAGGTCGAACGAGATCTCGTCGCCGTCCCGGACTAAGGCGATCGGGCCGCCCACGGCCGCTTCCGGACTGCAGTGGACGCCGATCGCGCCGTGCGAGACGCCCGACACACGCGTGTCGGAAACCATCGCCACCTTGCCGTCCAACTCGGGGACCGCCAGGGCGGCCGAGGCGATCAGCACCTCGGGCATGCCCGCGGCGACCGGCCCCAGGTACCGGAGCACGATCACGTGTCCCGGACGGATCCGCCGCGACTCGACGGCCACCGCCACATCCCGGGCCTGCTCGAAACAGACGGCCGTCCCGCGAAACTGCGGCTGCTGCATGCTGGAAACTTTGAACACGATCCCGTCGGGCGCCAAGTTGCCAAAGCAGATCTGCATGTCTGCGTAGGCCTTGAACGGCGCTTCCGGCGGAGCGATCAGCGTCTGGCCCGGCGGCGGAGCGGGGATGTCCGCCAAGTTCTCGGCCTGCGTCCGGCCGCTGACCGTCAGGCAACTGCCGTCCAGGATGCCGACCTGCAGCAACTGCTTCAGCAGCACGGGCGTGCCGCCGATGCGGTGCAGGTCGACCATCGTCAGTTTGCCGCGGGGTGCAAAGCTGCAGCAGACCGGAGTGCGGCGGAAGATGGCCTGGAGATCGCGGAGTGAAAAAGCCACTCCCGCTTCGTGTGCCAGGGCCAGGATGTGCAGCACGCCGTTGGTGGATCCGCCGATCGCCGCGATCGTGGCCGCGGCATTTTCGAAAGCCCGCCGCGTCAGGATGTCGCGGGGCCGGATATTTCGTTCCAACAGATTCCGCATCGCAGCGCCGACGGCCAGGCACTCCTGACGCTTGGCGTCGTCGACGGCGGGAATCGAGCTGGTGAAGGGCAGCGACAGGCCGAGCGCCTCGAGGGCGATCCCCCAGGTATTGAACGAGGCGGCAATCCCGCAGCCGCCCGGGCCGGGACAGGCCGAGCGGATGATCTGACCAGCCTCCTCCTGCGACATCGCGCCCACGGACGCCGCCGCCTGGGCGTCGTACACGTCCAGGATCGTCACGTCGCGACCCGCATGACAGCCGGGCATGATCGTCCCGCCGTTGACGACCAGGCCGGGGTAGTTCAGGCGGGCCAGGGCCATGGCGAAACCGGGACCGTTCTTGTCGCAATGGTGCAGGCCGATCAAGCCGTCGTAGCCGTGGGCGCTGACCACGCATTCGGCCCCGTTGGCGATCATGTTCCGCGACGGCAGGCTGGCGTTGCCGCCCTCGTGGCCCTGCGTAATGTTGTCACTAATCGCCGGCACGCCGAACGGGAACCCCAGCAAACCGGCTTCGCGGCAGCCTGCGGCGATCCGTTGGGCCAACTCGTAGGCGTGGACGTTGCACAGATTGCCGTCCAACAGCGGCACGCCGATGCCGATCTGCGCCTTGGTCAAATCGTCGTCGGTCAGCCCCAGTCCGTAATAGAACGCATTGATTCCACGTTGCCAGCCGTGCGTCAAGCGGCGGCTGTTCCAGTTCAAAGTCGTCGTCATCGAAGGGTCCCCACAGTGCTTGTCCGGCGTTGTCATCCAATCGGCCCCTGATTGTACTCGCTGGCGACCGGATGTCGCCAGCCTGGCGGGCCGTTGCTTGACAACCCGCAGGCGAAGTCCTAGGTTGACGGCCAGGAGGATTTGACATGACTCGAGCACCGCGTCCGCACAGCCGCCGCCAGTTTCTTTACAACGCGGGTCTGGGCCTCGTGGCCTCGCCCCTGATTCCGGGTGCGGTCGCCCGGGCCGCCGACGTCCGCCCGGCCAGCGAGCGCGTGATCGCGGCGCTGATCGGTTGCGGCGGACGCGGCATGGGGCTGCTGGACATCCACAATGACCCCGGGTGCCAAATCGCCGCGGTCTGCGACGTGGATCTCGACCGGCTGGCGGCTGCCAAGAATCGGATCGGCCAGTGCGAGGCCTATCAGGACTTCCGCCGCATCCTGGACCGGCCGGATATCGACGCGGTGCTCGTCGGCACGCCCGATCACTGGCATGCCGCGATCACGATCCT
>CAIYOB010001653.1 GCA_903927685.1 uncultured Planctomycetaceae bacterium | reverse complement strand
GATCTCCCGTGAGCGGCACGGCGCTAGCTGCCGATCTGACGTTCCATCCGGAACCGGTGGCTAGCGCCATTCCGCTCACTTCGTCCTCGCACGGTGCCAAGCGGAACCTTAACACGGGGCGCTTTGGGAGCCAACGGGCCAACACGCGGCGAACGGGTCGTTGCACCAGGAGCAACGGCGCGACAGAATAGCAGGCCTGCATCGCTCCGCCTGCCTCACGGAACCGTACCATGAACCTGACCGTATTTCTTGTCCTGGTGGCGGCAACGGCTGATTCCCAACAGCTGCCAGCCGGGTCACCGATCAGTGCCTTTCAAGGCGACGCCGAGCCGCGGCCCCAGGGCCGGATTGACGAACTGGTTCTCGGCCGGCTGAACGAACTGGGGATCACGCCCGCTCGGGTCTGCTCCGACGGCGTCTTTGTGCGGCGGGTCTACCTGGATGTGATCGGCACGCTCCCGACGGCGGAAGAGGCCGGGCAGTTCTTGAACGACTCGGCTCCGGAGAAACGCCGCCAGCTGATCGAACGTCTGCTGGAGCGCGACGAGTTTGCCGACTACTGGGCTATGAAGTGGTGCGACGTCCTGCGCGTCAAGTCCGAGTTTCCCATCAAGCTGTGGCCCAACGCCGTGCAGGCGTATCACGGCTGGATTCGCACTAGTGTCAAGGAAAACCTGCCCTACGACCGGTTCGTCCGCGAGCTGCTGACCGCCAGCGGCAGCAACTTCCGCGTTCCGCAAGTGAATTTCTACCGCGCCGCGCAGAGTCGCGAGCCGCAAGCGCTCGCCCAGGCCGTGGCCCTCTCGTTCATGGGCGTGCGGCCGGAGAGCTGGCCCGCCGAGCGCTGGTCGGGCTTGGCCGCCTTTTTTTCGCAGCTGGCCTACAAGCCGACCATCGAATGGAAGGAAGAGATCGTCCTGTTCGACCGGGACAAGGCACTCAGCCCGGCGGGCGCGGAATCGCTCCGCGTCGCCGCCTTGCCCGACGGGACGCCTGTGCGCCTGGCACCCGGCGAGGACCCGCGCCGGGCGTTTGCCGACTGGCTGATCCGCCCGGAAAATCCGTGGTTCACCCGGAACGTTGTCAACCGGGTCTGGTTCTGGCTGCTGGGCCGCGGGCTCATCCAGCCGGCGGACGATCTTCGCCCGGACAATCCGCCGGCCAATCCCGAGTTGCTGGCCTACCTCGAACAGGACCTGATCGCGGCCCACTATGACTTGAAGCACCTCTATCGCCAGATCCTCAACTCGACCACCTACCAGCTGTCCTGCGTGCCTGCGAGCGACGATCCTCGCGGCGAGGCGAATTTCGCCTATTGCCCGCTCCGGCGGTTGGAAGCCGAGGTCCTGATCGATGCCCTGTGCCAGATCACCGGCACGACCGAACAGTACTCGAGCATCATCCCGGAGCCGTACACGTTCATGCCCGACGACCAGCGGGCCGTGGCCCTGGCGGACGCCAGCATCACCAGCCCGTTCCTGGAAAAGTTCGGCCGCTCGTCGCGGGACACCGGTTTGGAGTCGGACCGCAACAATCGGCCCACCGCGGCCCAGCGGCTGCACCTGCTGAATTCCAGCCATGTCCGGCGCAAGCTTGAGACCAGACCCAAGCTGCGGGCTCTGCTGGGCTCCGATCCCAAGCGGCCGGAGAACATCGAGCAGATCTACCTGACGGTCCTGTCGCGGCTGCCGACCGAGGAAGAACGGCAGATCGCGGGAGCGCACGTCAAGCAGACGTGGGCCGAGGGCGGCCCGCGGGACGTGTTTTGGGCGCTGATCAATAGTCCGGAGTTCTGTTACCGGCATTGACTCCGG
>CAIYOB010001652.1 GCA_903927685.1 uncultured Planctomycetaceae bacterium | reverse complement strand
TCGCGTCTGCAGGAGTTCATCCTCGAACTCGGCTACGGCTTCTGTTTCGTGGGCCGCCAGTACCGCGTCGTGCTCGGCGAAAACGAGTACTACATCGACCTGCTGTTCTACCACCGCTTCCTCCGGGCGCTGGTGGCCTTCGATCTGAAGATCGGCCGATTCGAACCGGAATTCGCCGGCAAGATGGACTTCTACCTGAACGTCCTGAACGACACCGAACGCGCCCCCGACGACCAGCCCTCGATCGGCATCATCCTGTGCGCGGAAAAGGACGACATCGAAGTCGAATACGCCCTCCGCAGCAAAAGCAACCCGATCGGCGTCGCCGCCTACGAGCTGCAGTCGAAACTGCCGGGCGAGTTGAAAGGGAAGCTGCCGACCGCCAAACAGCTCGCGGGCATCGTGCGGGCGGAAATGGAGGAGGGGAGATGAAACCCGGCTCCGCAAACGATATCTGGCTAGGCAGCCCACCCAGCGATTGGCGCCGCAGTCGCATTCGCAACGTTGCATGGCTTTCACCGCATTACTCCGGGACAATGCCCGCCTCGGACGAGGCGTGTACGGTGGTGCCAATGGAATCGCTGTCCGAAGATGGGCGGCTTGACGTGTCAAATCAGCAGCTGCTGGAGGAGATCTCACCAGGCCTGACGCTGTTTGAACAGGGAGACGTCCTCTTCGCAAAGATCACCCCGTGCATGGAGAACGGAAAAGGCGCATTCGTGCGCCATCTACCGACACGGTACGCCTTTGGAAGCACGGAGTTTCACGTCCTTCGGCCCGGTCCGAGAATCGACGGCCAGTTTCTGTACTATGCGACGTTCAATCCTGTCTACCGCGTCTACGCGGCAGAAAACATGGTCGGCGCAGCGGGACAAAAGCGAGTATCGTCTCGACTTGTGAAGGACACCCCGCTCTTCCTGCCCCCCCTGCCTGAGCAGCATCGCATCGCCGCGTACCTGGATGCCAGTTGCGGAGCGATTGACGCGGCGGTGGCTATCAAACGCAGGCAATGGGAAACGCTGGAGGCCCTTCGTCGGGCGATCATCCAGCGTGCAGTCACGCGCGGGATCGATGAAGACACACCGCTTCGCGCGACAAGAAATGCTTGGATCGAGCACATTCCTTGCGGATGGAACCTGACTTGCCTCAAGCGGGTCGCCTACATCCAAACGGGGCTGACGCTCGGCAAGACTTACGAAGGCTCGGTGGTCGAACGCCCCTACCTTCGCGTGGCCAATGTCCAAGATGGCCATTTGGATTTGGATGAAGTTACGATCGTTCAGGTGCCTGAGGAGGTCGCAGCGGGGGTCGAGCTTCGCGCCGGTGACGTCTTGATGACCGAAGGCGGGGACCTGGACAAGCTCGGGCGTGGCTACGTCTGGGACGGCCAGATCCCGCAGTGTCTGCATCAGAACCACATTTTTGCGGTGCGATGTTTCCCGCACAAACTGCGGCCGGCGTTTCTGACGTACGTGACAGCATCCAGGTATGGGCGAGATTACTTCGAGGCTACGGGGAAACGCACCACGAACCTAGCCAACACCAATGCCACCAAGGTCGGCCAATTCCCGATTCCACTTCCGAGCCTCACCGCGCAGGACGAAAT
>CAIYOB010001651.1 GCA_903927685.1 uncultured Planctomycetaceae bacterium | reverse complement strand
CGGTACATCGCCGGTTCCGTCCCGTTCCAAACGCACCGTGCTTCCGTGGTTGTCGACCGCCGTGGACCACGCCGCGCGGCCTGGCGTCTGGATCGCATCCGCAACGACGGCAACCAGGCGGAATTCATGCGGGCCGTCGGGTAGCTTCGCCGAGTCGAACTGCAGTTTCTCGCCCTCACGGCAGGCGGCACGCCGGACGCCGTCGACGAACAGTTCATATCGCGCGATGGGTTTTCCATCCAATGTCTTGGCGGACGGTTGGAACTCGACGACGCCCTTCAACGGTGACGCCAATTCCGGCGGTTTCACCTCCGGACGCAGTGCCCAGGGAGCGCACAGCGGATCGCCGACAATCAGCAGCTGGTACGGTCCCGACAACGATTGGTAGAACGCTTCGGCTGCCGAGCAACCTTGGGCGTAGAAGACATGCAGCATGGGCAACGGAAACTTGGCCGCGATCGCGTAGGGCTCGGTCACCGTGCCGCTGGACAGCGCGGCGCCATGGCGGAGGAACTCCGTCAGCGGCGTCTGCCCCGCGTCTTCCAGCATCACGCCGCCAAAGCTCGTCAAGTGCTCGCAGATCGCGCCAGGCAGGATGCGGCTCTTGGATGAAGGCCAATCGAACCCCGCCGAGCCGGCGACCAGCCCCAACACGTCGTCACGTTCCTGGGGCAGCGTGCCCTGGACGACCTCGGCGCGAACGCCCAGTTGCTGCAGCAGTTGCACCGTGGGCTCGAACATCGGCCGCCGTGTGCGGGAGCGGATGTCCGAGTTGTCCATCAGGTACACGCTGCCACCGGGAAACGCTCCATCGGCGGCGGAGGTGCGGCGGAGGTGCTCGATCGCCTCGCGCACACTCAGCCCCCGGCCGCTGGTCACCGATAGCATCGTTGACAACAGGTACCGCATTCCCTGGTCCGGGGGCACCGGCTGGCCATTGGGCTGCCAGCCGACGACGCCTCGAAAGCCGACGGTGGGACGCAGTTCCAACGGCTTGCCCTGGAGGGACTTGGCCAGCTTCTGGAAATCCTCACGCGGGCGGAGCGCCGTGAGGTCGTCGTCGTCCAGGATGTGCGAGGCGTCGCTCCAGCCGACCGAGACGGCCTGCGTCAGGGCCTGCATCGCCTCGTCCGCTTTATCCTGGCGGGCCAACGCACACGCCAGGTTGTACCACAGGTGCGGCATCCTCGGCCGGATTTCCGACAACTCGGTCAACGTCTGGGCCGCGGCGGCGAAGTCCTTGTCGGCCAGCTGTTTCATGGCTTCCCGGTAGCGGACCCGCTGTTCGTCCGACCAAGGCTTGTCGCCCTCGCTCCAGGTGCCGGTCTGCAAGCGAGCGTAGAAGTTGACGCCCAGGCCCAGGTATTCGGGATTCTTGGCCAGGACCAGCGGGTACAAGTAGGTCAAACCGTTGATCGAGGCCGTCGGCGTGATCATTTGCGGCAGCTTGCGGTCCCCGACGTCAGCGCCGACGCGGATCGCGTAAGGAATGTCCGCGGAGTACGCGACGCAGTCGATCTGTGACGCCAAGCCGCGCTGTTCGAGAGCCTGAAGCGTGGGCTTCAGGATCCGTTCGCGAAACACCTCGACGTCGATCGTCTCGAAGTCCGGCAAATCGCCGAGCGTCAAGTGCACCACGTTCACGGCCGGGATGCCGCGGAACTCGACAAACGCGTTGGCGACCGCTTGGGAGGCAAAGCTGTCTCCATTCACGACCACCGCGACGTTTTCCGGACCGCCCCCGGCCCAGGCGGGCAACGTGACCAACAGCCAACCGAGCGTGGCGGCGGACAGACGACCAAACATAAGTGTGACTCCGGTTGCCTCAGCGGTCCGGGAAGCGAAACAGGTCGGCCGCATTGGCCGAAGTCCGGGCGGCGAATTGAGCCAAGGTCAGGCCGCGGACATCGGCCAGGCACGCGGCCGTGTGGACGATCCAGGCCGGCTCGTTGGGCTTGCGGCCGCGATGCGGTTCGGGCGCCAAGTAGGGGCAGTCCGTCTCGATCAGCAGTCGCTCCGCGGGGATCGTCCGAGCCACCTCGCGCAAGGCCTGTGACTTCTTGAACGTCACCATGCCGGCAAAACTGAGATGCAGGCCCAGCTCGACGCACTGACTGGCCGCCTCGACATCGCCCGAGAACGAGTGCATCACGCCGCGCACGGGGCCGCGCCGCCGGGCTTCGCCGAGCATCGCCAGCACGTCCTCGGCACAGTCCCGCATGTGGATCACGACCGGCAGATCGCGGGCCTGCGCCAGCCGCAGATGCCGATCGAAGTAGTCCTGCTGGACGTCCCAGGGGGCGTAATCCCAATAGCGGTCCAAGCCGGTCTCGCCGAGCGCCACGACTAACGGGTCGTCGACTAGCTGTACGATCCGTTTCCAGTCGCCTGCCGCGGCTTGGCTGGCATAGTTCGGCTGTATGCCCACCGCGGCGAACAGGCCGGAGTACGAATGAGCCACCGCGACGCACGTTTCGCTGGTCGCGGCCGTCGTGCCGACGGTGAGGATCGTCGCGACGCCGGCAGCCCGCGCCCGCTGGACAACTTCGCCACGTGTGGCGTCGAACTGCTCGTCGTCCAGATGCGCGTGCGTGTCACAGAACATGAGGGTTCAGTGTGATCTCTTCCAGCGATTGCAGATGGGCTTTGGCCGCCCCCAGAGATTCCAGGACTACGGCTTGAGCCGCCGGGTTCATCCGCAACAAATCGGCGCACTCCGTGATCCGCTGGACCAGCAGCTTCTCGTACTCGATCATCCGCGTCACCAGATAGTCCAGCGCCAAATCATGCAGAGCGGTGTACCGCAACGGGAATTCCCCAAAGGCCGGCACGCCGCCGCCCGCGAGAATCATTTCGGCGAAGCGATCCGCCGCCGCCTCGTGGTCTGCGGAGATTGTCTTCAGTGCTTCCTGTGCCGCAGCGCTGTTGCGATGCAGCCAAGGCGTGGCCTGGTTCAAGTACACCGGCAGCGAACGGTGGTGCAAGATCAGCAACCGGTTGAGAATGGCGTTCGTATCCAGCGAGGTCATGGTGTGCGTCATCCCAGCAGTTGCTGCGCCGCGTGCAAGGCGAACTGATTGAGGAATTCCCAGGCGAAGAACAGAATCACCGTCGGCAAGGTCACCGCCGCCAGGTAGAACCCGGGCAGCGACACCAGCGGCAAGCGAACCGGGCCCCGCGTCGGAGCGTCCGGGTCCATCGCCATCACCTTGACGACGCGCAGATAGTAGAACAGGCTGATCGCCGTGTTGACGCAGCCGACCACGAGCAGCAGCAGCAGATACCCCTGTCCCGTGGCCCAATAGCCGTTGTAGATCGAAGCGAACACCGCAAACTTGCCGACAAAGCCGGCCAGCGGCGGAATGCCCAGCAGACTGAACAACATCAGCGCAAAGCAGATGACCACACCCGGGCAGTGCCGGAACAGACCGGCATAGTCGTCGATCTGCTCGCTCTGCATGGCGTTCCGCAGGAAAGCGACGACGCTGAACGCCCCGAGATTCATAAACAGGTAGACGGCGATGTAGATTCCCAGCCCGGCCACCGCTCGTTCCGCGAGTTCGGGCTCCGTGGCCGCCAAGGCGAGCAACGGCGGGATCGCCATCATCATGTAGCCGGCGTGGGCGATTGTCGAGTAGGCCAACAGTCGCTTGATGTTCGTCTGGCCATAGGCGGCCAGATTGCCGAACGTACAGGTCACCATCGCGAGCAGGGCGATGAGCTTGCCGAGCATTCCTTGCAGCGGCGCCAGATTGCCAGCTGCCCGGGCTGCCGTGTCCCCGCCGCCGGGGCCGCTGGCCGAACGCGCCGCATCGCTCTGCCGTGCGGCGTGGTCGGTGACCGCAAACAGACCGGCTGGTGGCTGCGAGGCCGCCAACACCGCCGAGGACTCACTCATGGCGACTTGCGCCGCGGTTTGGCCGGGCGGCACGACGACGCCAATCCCGATCACCACGCGGACCAACAGCGCCAACGCCGCGGCCTTGGAAGCCACGCTCAGAAAGGCGTTCACTTCGGCCGTCGCGCCTTCAAATACGTCGGGACACCAGAAATGAAAGGGTACGGCCGACAACTTGAACGCCAAACCGACCAGGACCATCAGTCCGGCCAGGGTCAGCAGCATCGCCTCTTGGCCCGAGAAGTCCGGCAGTCGCGCCGCCAACTCGCGGGCAATGGTCGGCAGATGGGCCGAATTCGTAATTCCTGCAACCAGGCTGATACCGTACAGCATCACGCCTGCCGTCGCCGCCCCGTACACGGCGTACTTCAGTGCGGCTTCACTGGCCTGCGAGCGGCGTTTCATCAGCGCCACCAAGGCATACGACGGCACGCTGGCCATCTCGACCGCCAGGAACACCATCATCAAGTGATTGGCGGAAACCATCAGGCACATGCCCAGCGTGGCCCCCAGCACTAACGTGTAGACGTCCGCGGCATCTTCCCGGTTGGGGATACCCGTCAACTTGGTCAGCACGACCAGGAGGACCAGGAACAGCAACAGCAGGCTGCGCATGTAGACCGCAAACGTGTCGTACACGAGCATGCCGGTGAAAAACTCCATCCGTTCCGACACGGCGGGCGCATCGACCGCGGCCAGGAAAAAGGCGGCCAGCGAGCCCGCCAGCGCCACCGAGAACACGTGGCCCCCTTGGCTTCGCGAAACCAGCCGGACCAGCAGCATCAGGACAATCGTCGCACACAGCGCGATTTCCGGCAGGAACACGCCAATACTGGACAACGTGGAGAACGTCCACGGTCCACCGGCCACGCTGCCGCGCGTATCCAGAATCAGTTGACTGACGATTTCGTGGAAATTCACGGTGACGTTGCCCTTACAATCTGAAGGCCTGCCGCCGCCGAGGTGGCATCCGAAACAGCCGGAGCCTGGGCTTCCTTCACCACTTTGGTCCATTGCGCCAGGTCATTGACCTGCCGCTCGACCGTCTTGTCCATGTACCGCAGCAGGCACGCATTGGGAAACACGCCGAACAGGATCGCCAGGACGAACAGCACGCCGGCGATCGCGTTCTCGCGCCGCGTGCTGGGCGTCAAGGCCTCGCCGTGCGGCCCCCTGTACTCCGGCCCCAAGTACACGCGCTGAATCGTCCACAGGATGTAGGCCGCCGTCAGGATCACCACCGAGGCTGTAATCACAGCCAGGACATAGCTGTAGTTCCAAACCGATAGCACGACCAGCACTTCGCCGATGAATCCGCACAACCCCGGCAGCCCCAGTCCGGCAAAGAAAATCCCGATCGACAAGGCCGTGTAGACCGGCATCCGGCCAAACAGTCCGCCGAATTCGTCCAAGTTCCGATGATGAACCCGATCGTAGACCACGCCCACCAGGAAGAACATGCCGGACGAGCTGATGCCGTGGGCGATCATCTGGAACATGGCGCCCTGGACGCCCATATTCCAGTAGTCCGGATTGAAGCCCGTGCCGGCCGTCGCCGACCAGACTCCCAAGCCCAGAACCACGTAACCCATGTGGCTGACCGAGCTGTACGCAACCAGCCGCTTGAAATCCTTTTGAGCCAGGGCCGCAAACGCCCCGTACACCATGCTGACCACACCCAGCCCGCAGACAAGGTAAGCCAGATCGTAGCCGCCATGCGGACAGATGGGATAGCAGATGCGGATGATCCCGTACCCGCCCATCTTCAACAGCACGCCGGCCAGGATCATCGAGATCGGCGTAGGCGCCTCGACATGCGCGTCCGGCAACCATGTATGCAGCGGTACCGAGGGCACCTTGATAATGAACCCGATGAACAGCAGCAGGAACGCCCACCACTGCAGGTTCTGGCTGAATTGCTGCGTCTGCTGGCCGATTTGGGCCAGGGCCAGCAAGTTGAACGTATGCAGCGGCGTCACGTCGCCGCCCGCCGCCCGCTCGGCGGCGCCCGCCTGGGCCTGCGCCAACACCGACTCGGTCAATCGGCACTTGCCCAGGTACGGTCCCAGCGCGGGATCGGTCAGGTCGCTGGCGAAATACAGCATCAGGATGGCGACCAGCATCAACACGCTGCCGACCAGCGTATACAGGAAGAACTTGATCGCCGCGTACTCGCGCCGCGGTCCGCCCCAGACGCCGATCAGGAAGTACATCGGCAGCAGCATGACTTCCCAGAACACATAGAACAGGAAGAAATCCAGGGCGAGGAACACCCCCAGCATGCCGGTTTCCAGCAACAGGAACAACACGCAGTACGCCTTGAGATACTTCGTGACCGACCAACTGGCGCCGGCTGCCAGCAGACAGACCAACGCGGTCAGCATGACCAGCGGCAGGCTGATCCCGTCCACCCCCATGAAGTACTCGATGCCGAACGACGGGATCCACGACACGTTGAACACGTACTGCATGTACGACGCGGCTTCGCTCTGATAGTCGAACGGACCGCCCAAGGGCGAGAAAAACGCCAGCAACGACAATACCAAAACGGCGATCGTTGCGCCCAACGTGATGTACCGAGCGACCTCCTCCTTTTCCTTGGGGACGCACAGCACCAGCAGCGCGCCCAACGCTGGGAGGAACACGATCGCACTCAAGAGCACCAAGTACGTTGTAGCCATCGTTGTATGCCGTAACGCCGCCTAAGCTGCCCAATAAAATCCACTGAAGAAACTGACCAACACGAAAATCGCCAGCGCCCCGGCGGCGATGTACATGATGTACTGCCGCAGGCGGCCCGTCTGCACGCCGCGCAGCCAGACGCCCAACCCATACACGCCGTCGGCAAACGCGTTGATCGAGCCGTCGACAACCAGATGATCGGCCACGCGATCCCAAACCACCGCGAAACCTCGCGTGACGCGCGCCGAACCGTCGATGAACCCGTCGATCCAGCGGCGGTCAAAGGCGGCGGCCAAGCGGGCGATCACGTGCAAAGGTCGCACGAACAGTAAATCGTACAATTCGTCAAACCACCACTTGTTCAGCAGGAACCGATACAGGCCCTCAAACTGACGCCGCACTTCGCTCGCCTGAATGTAGCCCAGGCAATAAATGACCGTCGCCAAGGCGATGCCGGCCCACGCCGTCAGGGTCGCCAGCCAGGTGACCGGGACCACGATGGATTCATGCTGCGCCGGCTCGTGAGCAAAGTGCTCGTTGGGCCAAGTCATCCCCGTCAGCGGCGAGGTCACGTCCGCCAGCGTTCCCAGCGGACGGGATTGTTCCAGCAGGTTCACAACGCTCAAATCGCCCAACGGACCGTGCCCACCCAGCGGCTGCCAGGCGACGCCGGTCGCAAACACAGCCAAGATCATCAAGGGGACGGTCATGACCCGCGGCGATTCGTGCGCGTGATCGTAGCGATGCTGATTCCGCGGCTGGCCGGCAAAGGTCAGGTACCACATGCGGAACATGTAAAAGGCCGTGATCATCGCACCGCCCGCAGCGGCATAGAAGAACACGCTGGCCAGGAAGTTGCGATTGTCCGCGTGCAACATGAAGGAAAACGCCTGCTCCAGGATTCGGTCCTTCGAGTAGTAGCCGCTGAACCCGATCACAAACGGCACGCTGATCCCGGCGATCGCCAAACAGCCGATCAACATCGTGATCGCCGTGATGGG
>CAIYOB010001650.1 GCA_903927685.1 uncultured Planctomycetaceae bacterium | reverse complement strand
CGGCTTCGACAACAACGTCGTGGTCACGGGCGTCACGGTAACCTCGTCGCACGTCCCGGTGCCTACGAATATCCCCGCCACGCCCTTCGGTCCGGCGAATTTCCTGTTTCCCGGCCAGGTGCTGGTCGCGACGATTCCCTCGGTCACGGGCACCGGCGGCGACGACGTCGAAGTCACGATCGATTTCTATGTGCCTGAGTTCGATGCCAACGGGGACCGGATCATACCCATCAATGGCGAGGACGACCTGGTCCAGTCGCGGACGCTGAACGACGCCCGCGCGCAGGGCGATTGGACTCCGTTGGATCCGCGGGATGCCGGGGGCGTGAACAACGCGGTCGCCGAGCCGGATGACGTGGACCCGGACCATATCCTGGACGACAAGTCGATCGCGATCCAAAAGTCGGTGACGGTGGTCGGCGGCGGCGACGCAGCGCCGGCAGAGTATCTGGAGTACACGCTCGAGTTTCAGGTCTCGGACTACTACACGTTTGGGAATTTCGTCGTGACGGACGTCATCAGCGACGGGCAGGATTTCCTGGATTCCCTGGGGGCGCCGTTTGTTGTCCCGGAATTTGAGGTCGAAGACGCGCGCGGCGGGCCATTTTCGGGGACCTTCCTCCTGGGAACCAACTTGACCCACACTACGAATCCGGACGGCACGGAAACGCTGGTGTTCAATCTCTCCGCAGCGATGATTGCCGCAGGCTCCGTGGACGGGGTTCTGCAGGGCGCTTTGGCCACGGAACCCGACGATTTCGCTATCCCGCCCGGTATTCCCTCACCGCTGCCTGTCGCGGCGACCGGGCGGATTACCTTTCAAGTCCTGATTCCCGATGAGTACGATGTGTCGTGGTCGACGCCGCCGGGAGAGTACCACATTGCCCAAGGCGATTCACTCGGCAACGAGGCGACCATCGCAGGCACGGTCCGGGACAATGCAACGCCCGGCACGGTGATTGGCGCCGAGGACGACGACACCGCGGCCGGGGTTACGCTTCCCATCGGTGAAGTCAGCAAATCAATCTATGCGGTCAACGGCATCTACCCGCCGCCCGCCGGGTTTATCCTGGCGCCGGGCGACAGTCTGACTTACAGCCTCGAGTACACCCTGCCGTTCACCAGTTTTGTCGACTTCTCGCTGCACGACTTCCTGCCGTTGCCCGTGTTCGACGTCATGGACCCGACCGGCGCCGGCCCGTCGTTGTGGACGTTCAGCGTCGAGGCCGACCCCGCCGACCGGCTCGATCCCCCGCTGGCGGGCTTCGTGGAATTAGGTCCCAACGACACCCTGTACGATTACACCTTGCCGTTCCCGGTGGCCGGATACAATTCGCCTCCGCTCCTCAGCACCGACGCTGCCGCGAACAGCTTGAGCTTCGAATACGGGAGCTTCAACTCAACGGCCAACGCGCCGCAGACGGTGCAGTTGCTGTTCACGATTACGGCCAGCGATCGTCCGTTTGCGGATGGTCTGTTCCTGACCAACATCGTGCGGGCCATGGAGTCCGACTCGGAGTTGACGGACTCGGTAGACGACGCGATTGTGCAATTCCAACTGGGTCAGCCCGCGCTGAACATCACCAAGGGGGTGGTGGCTACCGACCATCCCGCGCCGCCAGCCCTGTTCGACCCCACGCCGGTCGGCCCGGCGGGGGTGACGTTCAACCCGCCGGGATCCGCGTTGTCCTTGACGGGCACGGTGACCTCGGCGGGCCTGGCCCTGACGCCCATCGACAGCAATCTGCAGAATGTCGACGCGGGGGATCTGGTGACGTTTGCCATCGTGGTCGAGAACACGGGCAGCAGCCGGACGGGCGCGTTCGACATCCGGCTGGGCGACACGTTGCCGGTCGGGTTCCGGATCCCGACGGCGGGCGAGAGTGCGGCTCAGCTGAACTTGCAGGTCCGCGATGGGACGGGGGCGGTGATTGCCTGCGACAACGGCACCGGCACGATCATCGCTTGTACCGCGGGCGATCTGTTTGGCACCGGCCTGGAGCTTCACGATCCCGGTCCCACGCCCCCGACGGCGGACGGCACCAACGGCGGCGCGCTGGACCAGTACAACGCGACCAGCGGGCGGAACATCCTGGTCCTGACCTACGACCTGATTGCCGAGACCAGCGTCCAGCCTCGTGAGACGATCACCAACACGGCGACCCTGACCGCGTACGCGGGCGTGGAAGGGGGCGAGAACCACGTCGCCCCGACCGACCAGCCTGCGGACGATGCTGACGTCACGATCCTGGCGCCGGCGGTGGACAAGAGCTTCATCGCTACCAACCAGGCGCATACGGTGGATCCCAATGTGGCCATCGGCGAGATCGTCACGTACCAGACCGTGATCACGGTGCCGGAGGGGACGACCAGTGGCGCCCGACTGGTGGACGACCTGGACAGCGGGCTGGCCTTTGTGGATCTCGTCAGCATCCAGCCGCTGAGCGGCGGGCTCCCGACGGCGGATTTGAGGACGAGCATTGCCGGCAGCTTTGCCGGCGTGCTGAGCGGGGCCGTCTTTTCCGCCGTTCCCTCCGGGTCCGCCACGCCCGTGAATCAGGGCCGCAGAATGACCTTGGATTTCGGCACGCTCACCAATGAGAACACCAATGACGCCGTGGCGGAAACCCTGGTCATCACATACCGGGTGGTGGTTCTGAACAGCACCAACAACAACCGGGGCAACCAGCGGAACAACTTGGCGGACTGGCAGTGGCAGGACGACTTCGGCCCGCAGAGCGTACAGGACAGCGCCGCGAACGTGCGGATTGTGGAACCGACCCTGGTCACGTTCAAAGAGGCGTCGCCGGTCACCGGCCAGGCGGGCGACACGATCACCTTTACGATCGAAATCCGGCATGCCGGAGTGAGCAACACCGACGCGTTCAATGTCGAACTGAGCGACGTGATTCCCGCGGACATGACCTACGTGGCCGGTTCGCTGCTCCACACTGGCGGCGTCGTTCCCGCGCTGCTGAGCGAATCGGGCGGCACTGTATCCGCCGTCTGGAACACTTTTCCGGACAACACCAGTTCCTTCTTGCAGTTCGCCGTGACCTTGGATAGCTCGGTGGTGCCGGGGCAGGTCCTCACGAACGAGGCGCTGGTGCTGTACACGAGCCTGCCCGGAGATGTGACGACCGCCCAGTCTACCCACAACGGGCTGTCCACGGAACGGACGGGGGATATCACTGACCCGGGCGGAGCGGCCAACGACTACCGCGCCGCCGACCCGGCGGATGTAACGGTTGTTGATCCGGACATCCTGGGCAAGTCGATCGTCGCCACGTCCGAGTTCCTGACCGGCGGCACGAACGTCTCGATCGGCGAGATTGTGCGCTATCGGCTGCACGCGACGCTGATCGAAGGCACCAACACGGCTTATCAGTTCGTGGACCGGCTGGCGGCCGGGCTGAGCTTCATCGACCCTGCCCAGGTGCGGGTCTCGTTCATCTCCGATTCGCCGATCGGTTCCGCGCCGGATCTGGCGGGCGCGAACGGTGGGCCCATTCCGCCGACCTTCGTGATGCCCGCCAGCCGCATCACGGTCGTCGGCCAGCAGATCACGTTCGATTTTGGCACGCTCGTCGATACCGACCTGGACGCCGGCCAGGAGTCGGTGGTGCTCGAGTTCAATGCGCTGGTCCTGAACACAGCCGACACGAATGCCGGCGACATCAAGTCGAACGTGTTCGATCTGATGACGGGCGGCGAACTGGTCGATCAGTCGCCCATCGTCAATGTGACCATTGTCGAGCCGGCGATCACCAATCTGGAAAAGACGATCCTCGGGCCGTTGCCGACGGATGCGGGCGACCCGGTCACGTACCGCCTGACGCTGTCCAATACGGGCGCCGGGCCGGCGTGGAATGTCCGCGTTGTGGACGTGCTGGATCCCAACTACTACACCCTGCTCCTGCCACCCACGGCGACGACGACTTGCCTGGGCGGCGTGATTGTCGATTCCTCGGCGGGCAGCACGGTCGACATCGAGTTCGGCTGCATGGACGTCGGCATGTCGGCGGAGATCATCTATACCGCGGTTCTGAAGACGGCGGTCGAGCCGAACCAGGTGCTGGTGAATACCGCCAATCTCACGTACACCAGTCTGACCGGCCCCAACGGCACGCTGGTCAATCCCACCGGCTCGACGACGCCCGGGGCGTCCGGGACAAGCACGGGAGAACGCAATGGATCGGGGGGCGTGAACGACTATACGGACACGGACAGCGAGAGCATCGTGCTGCAGTCGCCCACGTTTTCCAAGTCGCTGACGGCGACCAACCAGACGCATACGGTGGATCCGAATGTGGCCATCGGCGAGATCGTGACGTACACGGCGGTGATCACCGTGCCCGAAGGCACGCTGAGCGGCGCCAGCCTGGTCGATACTCCCGACGTCGGACTGGCGATCGTGGACGTGGTGTCGGTCGTCGCCAGCAACGCCGCGGCCCTGACCACCAGCGCCGGCACGTTCGACGACGTGCGGGACATCGCCAATGCCGCGCTGCCCGTCAGCGGCAGTTCCGTGACGCTCGACTTTGGCACGCTGATCAACACGGACACGGACAACGGCGTGGTCGAGACGCTGACGGTCACTTACCGGGCGGTCG
>CAIYOB010001649.1 GCA_903927685.1 uncultured Planctomycetaceae bacterium | reverse complement strand
GGCGGCAGCCAGACCAGTCACGCCGCCATCGTAGCGCGGAGCCGTGGGATTCCCGCCGTGTCGGGGGTCCGAGATATTCTGCGCAACGTGCAGAACGGCGACACCATCATCGTCGACGGCAAGGAAGGCCGGGTTGTGGTCAACCCGGACCACGAGACCCGGACGGCCTACCTGAAGCTGCAACGCGAGTTCTTTGATTTCAAGGACCACTTGGCGGAGAACCGCGACCAACCGGCTGTCACAGCCGACGGCACGCCGCTGGAACTGCTGGCCAATGTGAACAGCGTCACGGACGCAGATGCGGCCCGGGCCATGGGAGCGACCGGGGTCGGCTTGTTCCGCACCGAGTACCTGTACCTGATGCACCCCGTAGTTCCGGGCGAGGAGGAGCAGTTCCAAGAGTACTGCAACATGATTCACTCGAGTCCCAATCACCGGGTGACCATTCGCACGCTGGACCTGGGAGGGGACAAGACGGTTCCGTTTGTCGACCGGGCGTACCGGGAAGCCAATCCCTTCATGGGCTGGCGAAGTATTCGCTTGTGCTTCGAGCACCCGGATTTTTTCAATATCCAGCTGCGCGCCATCTTGCGGGCCGCCGACTATGCCCGCCGCGTCAAGGGCGAAGTCCGGATGATGTTCCCGATGATCACCACCCTGGAGGAGATCCACCGGGTCCAGAGGATGGTGGCCGCCGTCAAGCGGCAACTGGAGCAGGAAGGAGCACCGTTTGCCGATCTGCCGCTGGGGATCATGATCGAGGTTCCCGCGGCGGCCATCACGGTGAGTTCGATGTTGCCCCAGGTGGATTTCATCTCGATCGGCTCGAACGATCTGGTCCAGTACCTGATGGCGGCGGATCGAGACAACCCGAAGGTCGCCCATCTGTGCCAGCCGCTGGCGCCGGCCGTACTTCAGTTGTTGACCGACGTCGTCCGCAAGGGGACCGAGGCGGGCCGGGCCGTGACGGTGTGTGGAGAGATGGCCGGCCAGCCGCGGGCTTTCGCCCTGTTGCTGGGGATGGGCGTCCGCAGCTTTAGCATGAGCCCCGCGTTCATTCCGTATATCAAGGAATTCGCCCGGCATGTGTCGCTGGCCGACGCGCGACACATGCTGGAACACGCCTTGCAGCTGCACACGACGGTCAAGGTCACCCACTACCTGACCGACCAGCTGAAGCGGCTCTGCCCAGACTTCACCCGCCTGGGCGTGGATTAGCGGTTCGGCACAGCGAACTCAATGGCAGGGTGGCTCGGATCGAGCCGCCAGGCCACAAGTGGCGAGCCCCCAGGTCGTGCGACCTGAGGGCTCACTGTGTTCGCCCCTGCACCCCGTCGCGAAATCTGGCCGGCGCATTACCCCCAAATCTCGGCCAGGACCTCATCCAAGGCGTCGTCCATGGCATTCCCTTCCGCGAACGAGCTGCCGACCGCCTGGGCGATGGAATCCAAGGCGTCTTCCAAGTCGTAGCGATCGAGGCGGATCGTCGCCGGCTGGGACGCCGAGACCGGCGTGATGCTGGCCCGCTCCCGCGCCGGTGTGGCTCGCTCTGCCGCCCCGCGGCCAGCGCCGCGCGGCGTTTCCAGCGCGGGCGCCAAGTCCGGCATCAGCGGCGTCACCAGTTCGCCCCACGGCGTCGCGGCTGATGCCGCAGCCAGCAGCGATGCCGTCTTGAGCCCCGACTCCGCATCCATCTCGACAAGGACTCCCTCGCCTTCGCCGCCGGACGGCGAATTCAGCCGGTTGATCTCGTTGATCACCAGCAATACGTCCTGGGCGGTGGCCGTCCCGTCGCCGTTCACGTCGTAGAACGGAGCGCCCACGGGGCGGGGCGACGGCAAAGCCGGAGGCGGGGAGGACTGCGAGTTGATGTAGTTGATCAGCAGCAGCACGTCGATCGGCGACACCGCGCCGTCGTTATTGACATCGTACCGCAGCAGCGGGTTCTGCCAGTCGGCCGGCGCCGAATCGACGATGCTGATCACCACCGTAACGATCTGCTGGCTGACCGCGCCAAGGGCGTCTACGGCCTGGTAGGTAAACGTGTCGAAGGACGACGGACCACCGTTGTGTCGGTAGATGAAGGTGCCGTCCGCGTTCAGCGTAAAGCCGCCAGCCGTGGCGTACTGGGGACGGGTCACGACGACCGCTCGCAAGGCGTCGCCTTCGGCGTCGGTGTCGTTCCGCAACACGCCATCGTCGCCCGGAGTGGGCGTCGAGCCGTTCGTATCGTTGACACTCAGCACGCCGCCGCGAACGGCCGTGTAGCCGTTCGGGTCGATGTTGGCGATCGGCGCGTCGTTGACGCCGGTCACCGTCACCGTCACGGTGCCGACCGACGAGCCCACCCCGTCGCTGACCGTATACAGGAATGTCTCGGTCGCTGTCTCGCCCGCCCGCAGGGTGTCGAACCGGCCGTCCGGGCTGTAGATCACCTGGTTGTTGGCCTGGTTCAGCGGGTTGATCAGCACGCTGCCCTGCAGGCCGGTGGCATCCACGGAGACGACTGTCTTGGGACCGAAGTCGTCGGTGTCGTTGAACAACACGTCGACGATCACCGATTCGTCCTCGGTGGTCGTGGCCTGGTCGTTGACGGCCACCGGCGGATCGCTGGCCCCGAAAACCGTGACCGTGACCACCGCCGTCGCCGTGCCGCCGCGGCCGTCGCCGATGGTGTACGTAAAGCGGTCCGTTGCCTCCTGGCCGATCTTCAGGTAGTTGAACTGGCCGTTCGGGTTGTAGGTAATCGTGTTGTTCGCGTTGATGACGGCGGTGCCGCGGGTGCCGAGCGTAACCAGGTTGACCGCCGTGACCTGGAGCGGATCGCTGTCGATATCCGAGTCGTTGTTCAGCACGCTGATCGCGACCGTGGCGTTGCGCGCCACGCGGGCGTTCGAGTCGTTCACGGCGGTCGGCGCGTCGTTCAGGCCGGTGATAGTCACCGTGACCGTACCGACCGACGTGTACCCGTCCTCGTCCTTGACCACATAGCGGAACGTATCCGTGGCCGTCTGGCCCACTCCCAACGACTCGAACTTGCCGTTCGGGTTGTAGGTGATGGTGTTGTCGAACGAGCCGAGGTTGTTAATCGACGCAGTGCCTTTGGTCCCCGTCAGCTGCACCGCCGTGACGGTTAGCTTGGTGCCCTCGGGATCGAGGTCATTGGCCAGCACGGGAATCGTGACCGTCGCCTGTTCGGTGGTCTGTGCGACCGGGCTCTGGTCCGTTACGGCCACGGGCGGATCGTTCAAGCCGAACACGGTAACCGTGACGGTGCCCGTCGCCACACCTCCGCGACCGTCTGACACCAGGTACGTGAACGTGTCCGTTGCCGACTGGCCCGTGTTCAAGTGCGTGAACTTGCCGTTCGGGTTGTACACGACCAGGTTGCGGGCCGCATCGATCGTGGCCAAGCCCGTTCCGCCGCTGACGGCGGTCACGGTCAGGGAGTGCTTTTCCGGATCGCTGTCGTTGCCCACGACATTGATGTCGATCGTCTTGTTCTGGTCGGTGAACTGCAGGTCGGTCACGGCGGCGGGGGCGTCGTTGCGTCCCTGAACGGTGATCGTCACCGTCGCGGCCGAAGACAGGAACGTGCCATCCGACGCGCGGTACGTGAACGTATCCGTCAGCGATTGGCCTTCATCCAGGGCCTGCAAGGCCGTCGCGGCCCGGGCGTCGTACCGGAACGTCCCATTGGAGTTCATCGTGATCGTGGCCCCCAGGGCCGTCACGTTCTGATAACTCGGGACGCTGAGCGCTCCGCCCGACGTCGAGTCGTTGGCCAGCACACTGCCTAGCAGCGAGGTCCCGGTTTCGTCTTCGCTGGCCCCGTAGCTATCGGGGCGGGCCACCGGCGGAGTGCCCGCCAGAATATTGACGACATAGTCTTCCACTTCCCCATCCGGAGCCAAGCCCGTGGGCCGGAGGCCGCCGAGGCTGCTGAAGCGGAAGCGTCCCACGGACTGGCCATCGACCACATCGGCCGGAGCCTGGACCTCGAATGTGTTCTGGCCGGCTTTCAGCTGCCGGCTGGCGAAGATCTGCTCACCGTCGTCGTCAAAGTCCCCGTCGATGTTGAAGTCGATCCAGCCGTCTAGCAGGCCGTCGGCCGAGGCCGTCACGATGACTTCGGTGACGGTGTACCGGTTGAACGCCCCCATCACGACGCCGTCATCGTCGTCTCCGTTCAGTTCCAACCGGCCCGTCCCCAGATCCGTGGCCCCGATTCCCAGCCGGGCGCTCAGGATCGCGGCCCGCACCGCTGCGACGTAGCCGTCCTGCGTGGTGCTCTTGTCGAATACCACGGGGAGGTTGCCGCGCGTGACGCCGTTGTTCAGGGAGCGGTTGTCGAACTCGAACGTATAGCGCGTCGGGCCGCCGGCGCCGGGCACGTCGATGGTGAACTTCTCGCCGTCGGTGATGGGATTGGCCAGACCCGCGGAACTCAATCCACGGCCGGGCAGGACGCTCAAGCCGTCCGCGCCCAGGTGCACGGCGTTGTCGCCGGCCTGGGACGGCGACAGGCCCAAGGCGGTGTTCGCCGACAGCACCGAGACCGTCGCAGCAGCGATGTCGTCCAGGGTGTCCGTCACGGCAAAGGGAATCCGGGTCGAGCCGGGAGCGACCAGCGAGTTGTTGCTGTCATACTCGTAGGCCACCGTCAGGCTGTTATTGGTGACCTGGAAGATCGCTCCGTCGCTCAGCGTCGCGCCGTCGCTGATCAGCAAGGTCAAGGGCTGCGGCAACTGCAGGATCGCGGGGGTCTGGGCGGCGCTCGCACTGACGTTCAGGACGCCCGAAACGTCAATCGCAAAGCCGTTGGAATCCAGGTCGTCGCCATCGACGCCCGCCGAGATCTGGCCGTCGCTTTCTGCATCCACTCGCTGGCCCAGGTACAACGGCGGCTCGGTCACCATGTGCACCGCCCCATTCAACCCGAGGTCCGTCGGATAGTGGCCGCCGGCCGTCTGTGGCGAATCACCGAAGTCCAGATTGGCGTTGCCCAGGATGATGGTCGTTTGCGTGTCGCCGGACAGCAGGTTGGCCTTCAGCGGATTGCCGGCCCGGTCCTCGACACCCAACCGCCGCTCGCTGCTGACGAACACGGGATCGAGTTCGGTCAGCTGCAGCGCTTCCTGGACCAGGACCACGTCGCCGCCGGCTGGCAGCGCCGTGACTTCCAGTCCGCTGCCGTTGATGGCCTTGATGACCGCGACGGCGACTTGCGTCCCGTCGAAGGGTACCAGTTGCTCGTCGAGCGGTCGGGTAAAGTCCTCGGTGTACAGCTTGACAGGCACGGGGATCGCCGCCGCCACGCCGGCGGCGCCCAACTTGGTCAGCCCCGACTGGGACACGTCCAAGGTGTGCCGCGAGGTGCCGTCGGTCGCTTCACCCAACAGAACGACGCCCAAACCTGCATTGACGGGCTTGAGTCCGGACAGCGGCGCGGTCTGGATGGCGGCTACGATCACGTTGGCCAGGTTGTCCAGGGTGGCGGATTCCACTCCGGGCTGGCCGACGGTCCGCAGCCCCGTCTTGCTGATGTCCACACTGTGCGCCGAGGTGCCGTCCAACGGTTCGCCCAGCAACACGATTCCGCTCCCTTGATTCGTAGGAGCCAATCCCTGCAGGGCCGTGGTCTTGATCGCCGCGACGATGGCCGCCGCAATGTCGTTGGTCGTGCTGGTGTCGCTGCGGTACTGGATCCGCACGTTGGCGCCGAACACTCCGGGGCTGCGGGCGATGTCATCCAGTTCGAAGGTCACCGTCCGCGTGCCGTCGGTAATGGCAAAGGTCTGGCCATCGGCCAGGAACGGGTTGCCCGATCCGTCGTTGGTCACGCGCGGGGTGCCGCTGGCGTTGGTCGGGATCCGCAGGCCATACCGCGAGCTGTTGTAGGCAACGACGATATTCGGCGCCGTGGTCAGGCCGCCGCCGACGGCGGCGTCCAGGTCGTCCAACTCGAACGTCACGGTCCGCTGGCCGTCGTTGATCGTGAACTTGTCGCCGTCCTTCAGGTACGCCGTCCCGCTGCCGTCGTCGAACAACCGCGGGGCGCCGGCCCGGGTGGGAATCCGCAGCCCGAAGGCGGGACTGACGCCGGGTTGGCCGACCAGCGTCAGCCGGCTGCGCGAAGCGTCCACGATATGCACGTACGGCACGCCGCCCAAGTGCACGCGCCCATCGCCGATCGGCACCGCATCCAGGCCGAGCTTGGCCAATTCGATCTGGGCGCCAATCCGGGCAGCGATCTCGGCGTTCGTGTCCGCGGCGCTAAACGCGATCAGCGTCGCGCCCGGGTTGTCCGCCACGCCGTCCGCATTGGCGTCGATCCGCTGGCCGTTGTTGTCAAACTCGAAGGTCACGATCTTCGAGCCGTCGTCCACGTAGAAGCTGTCCCCGTCCGCCAAGCCCTGGGCTTGCCCGGACTGGGCCGCCGAGGTCGGCAGCAAGGTCAGCGTCGGAGCCCGATTCTTGTCGACCCGATGGTAATCGCCGGCGCCCAGGTGCACCACGCCGTCGCCGATATGCCGCGGGCTCAGGCCGATGTCGGCAAAGACCAGTTGGGTGACCATCGCCTCGGCAATCTGCTCGGGCGTGCTGGCCACGTTGAACGAGATCAGGTAGTTGTCCGGGATCCGGTCCAGGTTGTTGTCCGTCCAGACGCCGTTGCTGTCGAACTCAAAGACAGCCGTCTTGACCGGCGTCCCGGGAGTGCTCCGCCGCACGGTGAACGAGGCGCCATCGGCGATCCCGCCCAGCGAGCCGCCGGCTTCTGGAACGACCAGCGTCAAGGTCTGCGGCACGCTGAGCGTGTAGCCGCTGTCGATCTCGAAGGTCTCGCTGCGGCCGGTGCGGTCCAGGACGACAAAGGCGTCCCCGTCGCTCAAGTCCGGCCCGGACTTGGCCACGACCCGGAAGTGGTCCGTATTGTTGATCTCGACCGTGTACACGCGGTCTCGCTGCCAGATCCCCGAGAGCGGCGTCAGCACGATCGTGTCGCTGGTGCTGTTGTAGCTGAACGAGTAATCGATGCCGTCCACCAGCGGTACGCCATCCCGTTTCAGAATCACGTTGCTGGTGACGATCGTGCTGTCTTCGATGCCCGAACCCAGGTTCGGGTCGGCCGGCGGCACGCCGTCGAGCAACCGGATGCGGAAGCTGGAATAGGCTGCGGAAGCGTCGAATTCCAGGACTGTCGTCGCCGGGTTCTGGTCCAAGCCGTCCGCGTCGTTGTCACGCGGGCTGACCGACGTCGCGGTCGGGCCCACAAAGTCCGACCGGTCCAGGCCGCCGCGATCCACGAACACGTTTTCGCCAAAGCCCGCGGGCGTCTCGACATCCGGATCGTCCACGCGCAACTGGCCGGTCAGATCGGTGGCCGGCGCCAGGATCGGCGAGTCCGAAATGCCCAAAATGTTCTTGACCTGTTCGATGTCGAACCGCTCCAGCAACGAGCCCACCGAACTGTCGATGGCTGGCGACAGCGGGGCCAGGTAGAAGTTGCGGTTTGCCGCATCCCGGAACAGCGGATCCGCGGTGCTCAGCGTCAGGCTGAAGTCCTCGTTCAGGAACGTGGCGTTCAGGTTCGCCTGGTTCCCCTGATACAAGGTGCCGCCCACGACGGTGCCCGCCTGCTCGGAACTGAAGTCCACACTGACCCCGACGTTCAGGCCCGCGACGATGTTGTTCAGGACCGTCGGGCTGGCGTTGTCCTGGACCGCGATGCCGACGCCCAAACCGCCGCTGAGCGTACCGACGATGGCCTGGGAGAACGCATTGAAGAACGTGCTGGGGCTCTGCCGGAAGGCGCTGATGCTGAACAGCGCCCCGCCGGACTGCCGGGCGAACTCGCCGTACGTCTGCGCCGTGTTGCCGGCGTAGGGCGAATTGGGATCCTGGGTGATGCCGAAGAACGTGGCCTGCGAGGTCTGCAGGGCCGTCTGGGCCGCCGCGATGTCGGTGGTCAGACTGTCGTCGTCCTCGTCCGTCACCATGATGACCAGGATGTTCGCGCCCAGGCGATACGAGAACGTCGTCGCCGGCTCCGTCGCGTTCAGGGCTTCCAAGACCGCCAGACTGCCGTACTCAGTCGACCCGGCGGTCGCAAAGGTGTTGAACGGGCTGCCCGCGGCCGTGAAGGTCGCGTACGAGACCAGATCCTGGATCTGTTCCGCGCCGCTGTTCGGATTGCTGTCGGGGAAAGTGACCAGCCCGTACTGAACGTCCAAGTTGGCCGCCCGCATCTGGGTATCCAGGGCCGGCAACTGGTTCCGCAATTCCACGATATCGTTCGCCATCCCTGCCGAGGTGGCGACCATGAACACCACATCCACGGCCGTCGACACCGGATTCGGCTGCACGCCGCCGTAGATCGTATTGTTCACGATCCGGCCGAAGGGCACGGCCGCAGTCTGCTGCGTCCCCGTGTTGGGGTCGCCTGCAAACAGGATGCCGCCCTGCTGGTTGTAGGCCAAGACGTTGTTGGAGATCACCACGCCGGGGACCAGATCCTCGGTGTTCAGCTTGGGCGTCATCCGGACCGGCCCCATCCGCGGAATGTCGCCTTCCTGGCCTTCCCGCGTTCCGGCGGTGGAAGTGATGCCGTACCCCGACGAATCGGTGATGGTGTTCCCAAAGATCAGCACCTGGCCTTGATCGCGGAACAGGTTGGAATCGCCCTGCTCGTCGAACAGGATGTAGTCGGCCTGCGTCGCCCGGCCGAACGAGATCTCGATCTGGTAGAAGCCGGTCGTGCCGCTCTCGACGCCGCTGCCCGGCTCCGTCGGATCGTACTCGATGTTGTCGTCCGCGTTGTACTTGCCGTTGCGGTAATTGACGCCGCTGACGCCGATGTAGTACGTGCCGGACGCGACCGGAACGAACTCCAGGAACGGATCGCGGCGGGCATACTCGAGCGGCCCGCGGCTGTCGTCGCTGACCGCGACCTCGTTGCCGGCCTCGTCGAAAATTCGCACGTACGCGTCCAGGTTCGAGCCGATCTCAAACGCGTCGATGTCGATCCGCAACGTTTCCCGCGCGGTCAAGTCGACCCGGTACAGATCCACGTCGAAGCCGCGCTTCAAGGGGAAGTTCTCGTTGTCGCCGATCTCACCCTGGCCCAGGTAGGACGGCGAATCGAGGCCGACGATGCCCGTCGGCGTCGCCGTGGCAAAGGAGTCGTTGACCTCCGCCACGTCGGTGGCGTGCACAAGCAGCGTCACCGGTCCGAACAGATTCACCCGGGAATTGGTGCTGTACATCGGCGTGCCTTGCCCGACCAGCGTCCCATCGGAGATCGAGGCTGTCACGTCCAGGACCGCCTGGGCGTCGGGGCCGTTGATCGCATCCCGGACGCGTTGGGCGATCACATAATCCTGCTCGGCGGGAGTGAATGGGATGCCCAGCCGGCCCGGTTCGGGTTGATTGTCCGGAATCGTCGTGTCCAGGTACTCGAACACCACGTGGCGGACGCCGTCGCTGAGCGTAAAGGTCTGCCCATCCGCGATGTCCAGGCCGCGCTGGACGATCAGCGTCTGGCCGGTGCCCATCCGGTCGTTGGTGTCAAAGCTGCGGAGCAGCGGCGAAGTGGAATCCGGCCCGCGCCGGATTTCGAGTTGGTACTCGCCTTCCGTTCCCGGCCCGCCGTCGGGGTTGACCACAAAGTCGGAGTTGACACTGGGGATGCCATTGGCCACCCGTTCGCCCCGTTCGGCAAACCCGATGATGAAATCGTCCAGGTACAGACCCTCATAGACGTTGTCCTGGCCTCGCGCCGCCGAGTTGAAGCCGCTGAAGGCATCCCCTGGCAGGTGCGTGTTCGGGTCGATCGTGGCGATGTCGTCCGGGTGCACGGCGTCGTAGCCCAGCGGGCCCGGATCGACGACGCTCTGCCCGATGATCCGCAGCAGATCCTCGTCCTGCTTGATGACGTCCTGCCGGGCATCCAGTGTCAGGGTCGTGCCCACGTTGGACGTGAACTGGATGTCCCAGGGGAAGGCCGAGGTGTGGGTCAACTCGACACGCCGCTGGTCGGCCGTCTGGGCCGCCCCGGCGCTGGCTTGGATATCCAGGTTCAGGGTGCCGTTGATCGAGGTCACGATCGCCGTGGCCACGTCGTGCGAGGTGAAGTCGTCACTGGGGGAGAACAGTACCTGCACATGCGGCGTCTGCGCTCCCCGCATCCCGGTCGCCACCAGCGGCAACCCGGCCTCAAAGACCAGGGCGAACTCCAACGGATCGCCGCCCAAATCCACCACGCCGCCGCCTTGGTTGACGGGCGACAGGCCCGAGATCCGACTGGCCACCGCCGCCACGATCGCTCGCGCTACGGTGTTCTGGGAGTCCGTGTACTGGAACGGAACGGCGAAGTGCCCGGGAGCGACGACGCCGTTGTTGTCGAACTCGAAGACGTAGTCCGTGCCGCTGACCAGGTCGCTGATCGTGAACGTCTCTTGGTCGACGACGCCGCCGGCGCTGCCACCGGGCGCGGGCACGCGGAACTGCAGCG
>CAIYOB010001648.1 GCA_903927685.1 uncultured Planctomycetaceae bacterium | reverse complement strand
CTCTTCGGCAAACTTTTCCGCCTCAGCCGCAAACGACTCGGGATAGATCCGGCACGGCGGTTCGTTGACCAATTGCCGGGTCAAGGTGATCGACTCGCCGAGAATCCGCCCGGCGTTCAAGACAGCTTCGTAGGCGTCGTCCCACAGGATTTCCTCGAAGGGGTGCAGATTCTTCTCGGCCCGATACAGATCCTGACCGCGACAGCCGATCATCGCCCCGCAGATCCCGCTCTCCACCTGCTGCTCGGTCCAGCCCTGCCCCAAAAAGAAGGCCACGCGCCGACGAGGCCGCTCGGCCAGCCTTTTGGCCGCGGCGGCGGCCGCCCGAAACGCCTCGCCACGCCCGAATTTCTGCGGGTCGCCCAAGCCGACGATGGCGACCTGGGCCGCCTTGATGCCGGACGGAGCGAGCAGCACGGCCACCTTGCCCAACTTGCCGGAGATTTCTCCAGCGGCGACCAACCGAGCCAGCAGGCCGCCGGTTGCGGCATCAACTTCCTGCGCTTCCTTGGTCAACGCTCCTTGCGAGTCGACGCCGACGACGATCGCATCGGCTTCCAGTTCCGCGACTTCGAGGTCGGTGGGAGAGATCAGCATGCTGTGGGCTCCTCAGGGATTCGTTCCGCAAACCGCAACCGGCGGTTCCCGCCAGCCGCATCCTGGCTTATTGTACTGGGTAGAGGAGATTTTCGACAGACACCCGAGGAGTCGCAGCGTGGGGTATCGCAATCTGCAGGCTTGTGTCGAAGACCTGGAGCGTCACGGACGCCTGATCCGGATCGCCGACGAAATTGATGCGGATCTGCAGGCAGCCGAGATCCAACGTCGCGTCTATGCTTCGGGCGGTCCGGCGGTGCTGTTCGAACGCATCCGGAACTGTCGGTTTCCCCTGGTCTCGAATCTGTTCGGCACGCTCGAACGCGCCCGCTTTCTGTTCCGCGACACTTGGGACCGCGTGCGGCGGATGATCGAACTGAAGCTCGAGCCGCAGCAGTTGCTCCGCCAGCCGACTCGCTATCTGGCGGCTCCCTGGATCGGCCTCACGATGCTGCCGCGGCGCTGCACGCGCGGCCCTGTACTGGCAAACTCGACGACGATTCGGCACCTGCCCCAATTGAAGTCGTGGCCCGACGACGGCGGGGCGTTTGTGACGCTGCCTCAAGTCTACACGGAAAACGTTGAGCAGCCGGGACTGCTGAAATCCAACCTGGGCATGTACCGGATCCAGCTGTCGGGCGGCCGCTACGAACCCGACCGGGAAATCGGCCTGCACTACCAGTTGCACCGCACGATCGGCGTCCATCACGCGGCGGCGTTACGCCACGGTCTGCCCTTTCGCGTCAACGTCTTTGTCGGCGGGACGCCCGCGATGGCCTTGGCCGCCGTCATGCCATTGCCGGAAGGCATGTCGGAGCTGACATTTGCCGGCGCGCTGGCCGGGCACCGGATCCCCATGATCTGCCCGTCGGCGGCGGATCCCGAGGCCCCACTGCCGATCTACGCCGAGGCCGATTTCTGCATTTGCGGGACCATCGATCCGGAAAAGAAGCTGCCCGAAGGTCCGTTCGGGGATCACTTGGGCTACTACAGTCTGGCCCACGATTTTCCCGTCTTCCGCGTTCGGCAGGTCTACCATCGCGACGGGGCCATCTGGCCCTTTACCGTGGTCGGCCGGCCGCCGCAAGAGGATACGGTGTTCGGAGAGTTGATTCACGAACTGACCGGTCCGGTCATTCCCCAGGTGATCCCCGGCGTCCACGCCGTCCACGCCGTCGACGCGGCGGGCGTCCACCCCCTGCTGCTGGCGATCGGCAGCGAACGCTACACGCCCTATGAAACCCTGCGCCAGCCTCAGGAATTGCTGACCCAAGCCAATGCGCTCCTGGGCCAGGGGCAACTGTCCCTGGCGAAGTACTTGTGGATTGCCTCCCGCGACGACGCTCCTCAGCTGGACGTCCAGGACGTCTCGGCGTTCTTGAGCCACGTGCTGCAGCGCGTGGATTGGCGGCGCGACTTGCACTTCCAGACCCGCACGACGATCGATACGCTGGACTACACCGGCAGCGGCCTGAACGAAGGCTCGAAAGTCGTCATCGCCGCCGTGGGCCAAGCGGTGCGGACGCTGCCGACGGATGTCCCTGGCGACTTGGTTTTGCCAGACGGATTTCGCGATCCGCAGGTCTGCCTGCCCGGCGTGCTGGCCGTCGCCGGTCCGCCGGCGACCGCGACGCGCGAGGCGGCCGATCCGGCGATCGACCGTTTCTGCCGCGAGGCCGAGGCGTCAGTGGCTCTGAATCGCTTTCCCCTGGTCGTCGTGGTCGACGACAGCCGGTTCACGGCGCGGACGCTGAACAATTTTCTCTGGGTGGTCTTCACCCGCAGCGATCCGGCCACCGACGTGCACGGGCTCGGCGCGTTCACACGGCACAAGCACTGGGGCTGTCGCGGTTCGCTGGTGATCGACGCGCGAATCAAGCCGCATCACGCCCCGCCGCTGAGCGAAGACCCGGACGTGACCAGGCAAATCGACGCCTTGGCGGCCCGCGGCGGGCCGCTGGCCCGCTATCTGTAAGGCAGACGCGGCCACGGCGTCCCGGGGCGATCCTCACGGCGCCGCCTTGATCACCGGCAGGCTGGCCAAATCCAGGCGGGCGACCCAGGCTGGCAATTGCGAGTCGATTTGACGGGCACAGCTTTCGTACTCGGCCACATGACATCCGATGGGGTCCTGGACGTCGGCTCCATTCAGGCAGATCAGGTGCGTCTTCTCACCGGCTTCGGGCCACCGCGAGAGAATCGCGTCGCGATGCCCACGCGTCATGGTGAGGACCAAGTCGGCAAAGCGCAGCAGAACGTCGGTCAGGGAACGGCTTTCGTGGTGCGACAGATCCAAGCCGCGAGCCTGCATCGCCTGGACCGCTTCCTCGGAAGCCGCCGCCCCATCGTGCGCCGCCACTCCCGCCGAGATGACCATCACGCCCGCCTCGGCCAGATCTTCGTCCCTGCACCCCAGTTCGTCCGCCAAACGCCGCTGGAGCAGCACTTGGGCCATCGGGCTGCGGCAGGTGTTGCCGGTGCAGACGACCAGGATGATTAGACTGGCAAACCGGCGAAGGGCCGACTCGCTGAGCACTCCGGCTCGGAGGATCTCCAACTCGCGGCCCTGAATCCGGACGACGGAGGACGGCTGGGCGTACCGGCTGCGGCCGTCGCTGAGCACCAGATCGACGTCGTCGCCCAACGCCTCAACGACCTCCTCGGCACTGACCGCGTCCGCTTGTCCGCTGCGATTGGCGCTGGTTAACGTGAGCGGGCCGGGCAACTGCTGCAGCGTTGCGAGCAGAAAGCGGTGGTCGGGGACTCGCAGGCCCACCAGGTTCACCGGCGCGACCGCTTGCCGGACCGGCGGCGCCAACCGCCCCAAGTGCCCGTCGGGATGGCTGCCGGACAGCACCAGCGTCAGCGGCCCAGGCCAGCAGCGGCGGGCCAGACGCCGCCCGACGGGGGACACGTCGGGACAGAACTCGAAGGCCGCCGCGGCGTTCTTGACGGCCAAGGCGAGCGGCTGGCCGGGGCGTCGGCCCTTGATCTCCAGCAGCCGAGCGACCGCCGCGGGCTGGGCTGCGTCGGCAGCAATCCCGTAGACCGTCTCCGTCGGGAAGGCCACCAGTTTGCCTGCGCGCAAGTCCCGAACCGCGCGGGCGATCAGCTCGCGTTCGTCATCGGCAGTACGGGGAGCGGTAAGGACAATCGGCATGCGGTCGAGCACTCACGAGAACCAAGCGGAAAGGACCACTGGGGCGCGGTTATATCGGACCGGCAGCTCGGCCGCAATAGTCAAGCCGGAAGGGGGAGTCCCAAGGCATGGTAAATCCGCGCGTCGGCCAAGCTATCGGCGACCAGCGACACGCCCCGGAAATCGTGCTCCCGGCTGTGCGGTCCGGGCACCGCGACGGTAAACGCGCCCGCGGCCACTCCGGCCCGGCAACCGTTCTCGCTGTCCTCCAGGACCAGCAGGGCCGACGGCGGGACGCGAAATCGCTCGGCCGCAGTCAGGTACACCTCCGGCGCGGGCTTGCCCTCCCGCACGTCTTCGCCGGTCAGCACAAACTGGAACCGCGGCAGGTAGTTGAACTGGGACAGGACGGTCGCCGTGTACGCGCGCCCGCTGCTCGTCGCGATGGCCTTCGGCACGGGAACGGACTCCAATGCCTCCAGCAGACGCTCCAGGCCCGGCAAGGCCCGCAACCGCGTGGGCAGGATGTCGGCGAAAATGTCGGTCGTCTCGGCCTGCAATTGTTCGACCGTGGCATCCAAGCCATGCCGCTCGATCATGATCCTCAGCCCGACGCGGGCCGGCCGGCCCATGATCTCCCGCTTCAATTCGGCGGTGTAATGGCAGCCGCGGCGCTGCAGCAGGATCTCGCCCACGTCGTCGTACAATTCCTCCGT
>CAIYOB010001647.1 GCA_903927685.1 uncultured Planctomycetaceae bacterium | reverse complement strand
GCCAGCCGCACCGCCGCCCGCTGGCCCTCGGTGCTGCTGCGAGACAGCCCGTAAACCAGCGGCGCCTTCGCGTTCCGCAACAGGTCTGCCGCAGCCCCGATCGCCGTGCCCAGCGGCACGGATTGGCCGTGGACTCGAGCCGGAACCTCGGCGGCCTCGCCCAACGACAGAAACCACGGCTCCGCCAGCGGACAGTTCGGCTGCACGCCGACCACTCGCCGGTCGCGGACGGAAACCGTCAGATCGTCGCAGACACAGCCGCACAGCGTACAGGCGACGTCGGGAACAGTGAACTCGGTATCGGCGGGCATCCTGACGCTCCGCGTCGACTGAAACTGACAGGAAATCGCTTTTCTCCCACACGACCGAGGCTAAGCAGGGAAACGTGGTGAGTCAACGGGGGATGGCGGAGCTGGACGAGCTGGAAGGTCTCGAAATGCTGCTCCAGCAGCCGCCACAGGCCGGAGGCCTGCGGATCGCGGGGGCGGTACAGAGGCAAGGGTTCGACACACGCGGCGACCATGGCAGGACGGGCACCGGGCCAGGAATGGTATACACACATGCTGAGCCTGCCGACCGACCAGTTCGAGGTCCTAGCCGGCGGCGTTATTCTGGTCCCTGCTGCACAGTACATCGAGCCGACCTGCGAGCAGGGCTTGCGGCAGCTTGAAGCCGCTGGCTACCCGGTATGGCGGGTCTATGGCTATGCAGCCATGCCAAGAAGGGCGCGGCAAGCCTGGCCTGCCACCCCCTCCCTGGCTGCGACTGCCTCACGCTTGGCGAACAAGGCGGCTTGGCTGAACTCCTCTACGTCGGGTGCGGCTTCCTCTTCACCCGCCGCCGCCTCTTCGACGACATCTAGCGCACGGCCGAGCTTCCTCTCGGCAACGGCCACGAGGGTGATGGCCTGGTGTCCTACTTCCCGCCGCTGATCGTCTCCAGCCCGTCCGGCCCCTTGTACCTCGGCGAAGATTGGAGGGAGAGTCGGGAACTCGCGTTGAAAGGAATTCGCGCGGAATTTACGGTAGGGCCACTTGACTCCACACTAATGGAGTGCTACGGTGATCGACATTCTGGCAGGATATATCTGTTGTTTTCGCTGCCTCGGCGGCGCTCGCGCTATCGTTGTGCGACGGACCGCCAGTGTCCAGGCGAGGCATTGGAGATCAAGCCTTGATCGGCGGTACGTTGGAAACGACGGCGCGGCGATCGCTCGGCCAAGCATACCAAGCCGCCGTCGGGAGCGGCGATCCCGAGCCGCTCCGCAAGACCGACTGGGACACTTTCACGCTGGTCAATCCCGTCTCGATCACCCGCTACGATTCCGATGGCCGGGTGCTCGAAGAGATTCAGGCCCTGGCCGACACCACCGACAACCGCCTCCAAGCCAGCGAGGTCTTCACCCAGGACGAGTACGTCGCCTGGACCGCGCACCAGTACAGCAAGACCAAGCGGGTGGCCACTGCCGTCTACCAGGACATCCAGAACGCCTCCGGCGACTCCGACAGCGACGGGTTCACCGGCACGGCCGGCACGGACTACACGGTCACCCGCTACGG
>CAIYOB010001646.1 GCA_903927685.1 uncultured Planctomycetaceae bacterium | reverse complement strand
TTTTGCCGTTGGACCGCATGACCATCGCCGAAAAACTGCAGGCGTTGGAATCCATTTGGGATGACCTTTGCCAGACTCCTGACAACGTCTCCTCGCCAGCGTGGCACGGTGAAATCCTGCGCCGGCGCGATCAGCGAGTTACGGATGGTTCGGCTCAGTTCACCGACTGGTCGCAGGCCAAGCGAGAGATCCGGGATGCTGTGCCATACTACCGGGTTGAGAATGGGGTGGTGTTGGGCCACGCCCGTCACACCCAGCGGCGCTGCGCACGTCACTCGACTGAAGCGAGCCACCTTTGGCCGGCAACGGAGTCCGCCGTATAATACGCAGCAGACGATGGGAGGTAAGCTGCAATGACGGTGTCACCGGAAGTTGAGGAACTTGTGAAGCACGCGATGCGAGTCGGCGACTTTGCTTCGGAGGACGCGGTCCTGCGCGCGGCCCTCCAGGCGCTGAGCGAACGGCGGCAGACGGAACCCGTGAAACGCCGGAAGCCGAACGATTCCGTTTCGCCCCTCGGCAGGCAATTGCGGGAAATCCGCGCTCAGTACCTTGCCGGGGGTGGGGATGTGTTCGCGCTCGGACAATTCGATCAAGAGCTGGCACAGCGGCGGGGCGAACGCAATCCGGGAGAGTAGGCTTTGGCCAAGCTGCGCACTTTCATCGACTCCGGCGTGCTCCTAGCCGCATTCAAGGCGGGCGGCGAATTGGCCGAAAATGCGCTGCAGTTGGTGCGGGCATCGACGCCGTTGGTCGAAGCGGCGGAGCGCGAGGCCGAAGCGGTCGGACTCTCCGCGATGGACGCGCTGCACATTGCCTCCGCCAAGCATGCCGCGTGTGAGGATTTCGTGACCGCGGAGAAGCCCACCAAGCCGCTCTTCCGAGTCACCGGTATCCAGGTCACGACCATACGCCCGCTGGCCTGAACCGTCCGTCACCGAACAGGGCCACGCCCGTCACCGACGAAGAGGGCAGACCGATGATCGAAGACCAGCACCAACCCGACGACAAGAGCAGCAAGCGGCTGGTCCAGCACCTTGGCGACTCCATGCTCGGGTTAGCCCGAGTCAAGAACATCCGGACGTGGTGACCGGCGCCAGCCTAGGTGGTTCAACCGCGGCGGTTGCCACACGGGTTGCTGCCGATCCGCCTGGTCGCGGGAAGAATCGTACCCTCTGTTACCTCCGTTCCCTTATGTTCAGAATCCCTGCCCCCCCCCCGAGCACACCCGATCCCGACCATCCGTGCCCCGGCCTTGCCATCCGTGCTATTCCCGAGCCTATCTCCCTGTGCTCTCTGTGGGCATTCCAGCGCACGCGCAAAGCCGTCCCCATCCCCACGCCCCTTCATCCCGCCTCCCGCGACCCAAACGCACTCCAGAAACAGCCAGATGAAACCACGAATGACACGGATTGCACGAAACCGAACATCCCATTCGTGTGATCTGTGCTTGCCTGCTGCAACTCCTTGTCGAACGTCGCGTCCAGCTTGACTTCGCGGATCACGTCGTCCC
>CAIYOB010001645.1 GCA_903927685.1 uncultured Planctomycetaceae bacterium | reverse complement strand
GCCGAGGATTACTCGGCCAACAGCCCCCGCCGCTCACCCATTCTCCGCTGGTTCGGCGTGCGGGCCTATCGGTGAGCCGTCGGCGCAGAGGGCGATTCCGGCCAGCACCAATTCGGAGACGACCCGGGCCTGCGGCAGGAACGCGGCCAAACGCGAGGCGTCTCCGCCGGCGACGAAGACCTGCGGGGTCGAGCTTAATTGGTCCGACATGCGCCGCACCAATTCGCCCACCGCTCCGACCTGGCCCCAGAAACCGTGTGGATACCATTCCTGAACCGGTGCCCTTCCTGCCATGCCCTTCCTATTCCTGTTCCTTTTTCCCGACCCCGATCGGCCCGTGGACGATGCGCGCGGAGCTGGGAATTCACCCCTGACTTGCCGCCGAAACGTCGTCAAGCACTGCCAACCCGCCAGCCCCCTTGGCTCACCACGTTTCCCTGCTTAGCCTTGGTCCAGCGGGGGGAAAGCAATTTCCTAGCAGCTTGGTGACATAAGGAGTCAGGTGATGCCCCAGACCCGAACGCCAGCTCGGCCCCGCAAGCGCTCCAAGGCGAAACACGCACCGGTGGCGACAAGTTCCAGCGAGGATGTCTTGACCCTCCAGGAGGCCGCTGCGTATTTGCGGGTTTCCGCGGAGGAAGTCGACTCCCTGGCAACACGCTGTGTCCTGCCGGGGCGAAAGATCGGCGACCAGTGGCGATTTCATCGCTCCGCTTTGGTGGACTGGTTGTGCCAATCATCCCCGGTCGAACGCCTGATGCGTCACGCGGGTGCGGCCAAAGACGATCCCTACCGTGATGAGATGCTGCGGATGATCTACGAGAAACGAGGCCGCCCGATGACTGAGAACGAGTCATGATTCTGCTTGACACGAATACGAGGTCTCTCTTTCACGAAGGTGATCCCCGCGTGACCGCGCGGATCCGCCAAGTCCAGCCTCCGGAAGTGGTTGGTACCACGGTGATCACGCGGGCTGAAATCCTGCTGGCGCGATTCGAGTTTCTGCTGAAAGCCGCCGACGGGGAGCAGTGGCAACGGGCCCAGCATTGGTTGACCGAAAGCGAGTGGTTCCTGGCGGACTTGCCCGTGGCGAACGTCGATGGCCCTGCCGCAAAGCAGTTCGACAGGTTTCGACAGATCAAGTCGCTGCGCAAGATCGGCCGTGCAGACCTGCTGATTGCGAGTATCGCGGTATCACGCCAAGCGACGCTGGTGACTCGAAACCTGCGACACTTCCGGTCGATCCCCGGACTGCAGGTCGAGAACTGGGCGGCTTAGCCGTGCCGGGGGCCCCACGCCGGACTCCGATCCCGCTCGCCCCGGCGACACCCCTGCCGCCACCTCAAATCATCACATTCGCCCAATGTTTCTCCAGCCGTTTGGCCGAGACGGGAACGACAGTCCCCAGCTCCTGGGCGAACAGCAAGACGCGGAACTCTTCCAGCAGCCAACGGAACTCGGCCAACGCCGGGTCGAAGATTCCGCGGCGCTCGTGATCGGCAACTCGCGCGCGGTAGGCGTCCCGGAACGGCTCCAACTCGTCATAGATCCGCCCGTCCCGCTGCCAGCCGGCACCGGCAATCTTCTCCAGCCGCAGCGCCATGGCGCGAAAGTACCGCGGATACCTATCCGGACGGCAATCCGTGGGAGGATGAGGAAACGGTGCCCTTGTGACGCCGGCCGCCGGGGACCGACCCACGGCGGGTCCGCCTCCCGGGCGTTTTCACCACCGCCGACTTAAGCCGCCTTACGCCGGAAGCAACCGGCGATGTCGTGGAGAACCGTCCGCCATTTTGCCGGCCGCTTCCGTCGCCGTTTGAACTGTGCGTGCCGCCCCTGCAACGAACGGGTGATTTCGGAGAACACCTGATTTCCCTGGTGTGCGAGCCGGACGATGTCGGCGGCGGACAACGCTTCGGTGCGCAGGATGGCATCTCCCCAACGGTATTTTCGGTAGTCTGGTTCCAGCACATGGCCTGCGGCGCGAGCGTGTGATTCGAGACGGCTTCCCGGGAAGGGCGCGGCTGCGGCAAAGCCGCCAAAATCGGGCTGGATTCTGTGCAGCAGGGCCAGCGAGTCCCGAAAGGTCGCTTCCGTTTCGCCCTCGTTGCCGACCATGAACGAGGCGAAGGAGCACAGCCCGGCTTGGCTGGTCAACGCGAACGCCCGTTCGATGTCCGCCACGGCCACGCCTTTTCCCATCCGGTCGAGCATCGCCTGGTTGCCGCTCTCGACGCCGTAGAAGATCAGCCAGAACCCGGCTTCGCGGGCGCGGCGAAGAAGTTCCTCGGTGACGATGGCCTGATTCACGCGAAACGGCGCCCGAAAGAGAATCTGCTTGTGCAGATTCCTCTCCCGGATGGCGTCGGTGAGTTGGAAGAACCAAGCCGGACGGGCGTTCAGAGTGTCGTCCTGAAAGAAGATCTCGCGGACGCCGAACCGCTCGCGAAGGTACACGATTTCCTCGATAATTGAAGGGACGGAGCGAAAGGTCATTCGTCGTCCCCAGGTCCCGGGACTTGAGCAAAAGGCGCACTCAAACGGGCAGCCCCGAGTGCACATGATGGCCAGCGAGGGGGCGGCAATCGACGGTTCGGGAGCGCTGTAGCGGTGCAGGAACGGCGCGACGAGCGAATAATCGGGAAGCGGCAGGGCATCCAGGTCCGGGATACGTTCCACGCCGTTCGTCACCGGCCCGTGCGGTCCGCGCCAAATCAGGTTGCGCACTTCCCGGGGGGTCCGGCTTCCTGTTGCCAGCTCGGCCAGATCGAGAATCGCCCGTTCTCCTTCCTGAAGGACCGCAAAATCCAGCAGCGGAAAGTCGTCCAGAATCCGCTCTCCAACGCCGCTGACGAGCGGCCCGCCCGCCACGAGATAGGCCCGAGGGAAAGCCCGCCGGAGGGTTTCCAGGTAGCTCGCGGCCACGGCCGCTTGGGCAATGTTGAGCGTCAGGCCGATGAGGTCCGGCTGCTGCGTCACCGCCTTACATGCGGCCTCCGGGGAAAGCCCGAGAACATCGGCATCGACGAATTGCACCGCATGGCCGGCCGCGCGAAGTCCCGCCCCCATCGAGAGGATTCCGATTGGCGGATAGACGGTAAGTGGATGCCGGGTTCCCGAGGGGACATTCAGAAAGGCAACTGAAACCATACTTCTCCTCCATGCGTGGCAGGGATTCTATGGCCGGACGGCAGCGGTCGTCAAGAGCGACCGCGAAGCCACCCACATTGCTTGAATTCCTTCGCGGGCGAGGGATATCCGTGGGAGCCGACCCTAAAAAGGTTCCAGGAACCGTTGTTCGTGTCTCGATGCCTTCCGCGATGACGGAGGGAGGGCTTCAATCCCCAGATTTCGACGGTTCATTGGGTCTGGTCGTCGCCGCGAAACGGACTCGGAAACGTCGGCCCGGCTTCGGGGCGATGCGATCAGGTCCCGTGCCAGGCGATCGGCAAGGTCGCGTAATTGGTCAACACGGAGGGTCGCCCGATCGCCGTCATCATCCACCGCCGCTTGAGCAGCCATTGACACGGGCGGGCGAGTTCGGCTAGGCCCCATCCTTGCGATTCGCGTCGCTCGCGGCTGGCCACAGCCAACCAGTGGGCCAAGCCACACCCGGATCGAGGCATCCCGTGTCGGGTGTGACGGGCGCGGCATTGCCCAGTGTGGCACGGTTCACGACGTCTGACCGACCAGCGGGCCCATCAGCGGATCAACGCCGGCCGGCCGGTCAGCTTCGCGATATCGCGTTGCGAAATGTGTCCAAATCGGGGCACGCAACGGCCGTTCGCACGAGGCCCTTCAGTTGTTTCCCGTCGACAACCAACTCGATTTCTTCGGCCAAATCTCGCGGAACGTCGCCAAACCGAGCTTCGAGGACCGTCACAATATCCTGGTGCGCCGTCTCGCAAGCCGTTTCGCGAGTCGCCTCGCGAGCCGCCTCGCGAGTCTTCTCGGTGAGCAGTTCCCCATATTTTTCCATCACAAGTTCGTCAATTAACGGCGATTCGAGCATGACTTTTCTACCTCCCAAAATCGTCAGCAATCCCGCATCATTATACCGCAAATGCGTCAGCACTTGAGTCACGGCCAACAAATTGGCTTTCTCGCCGGGTGGAGCATGCTGTTCGATGGCCTCCCGGCAGCGCTGCATCATCGTCTCCGGCGGGTCAGGAAAATCGGTCAACGGCACCCACGGAATCAAGCCGACGTCCTGGGCCCGCAGCAAGTCCTCCGCAGGAACCGTCCACAACTCCACTACGCGCCACTTCAGACGACACGACGACAGCCCGTGGCGGCTGCGCAGATTGCGGCTGCGGGGAATCCGGTACTTGCCTTTGGGCCGCAGCACCAACGTCACCGCCTCCGGCAACTCGCCGCGATCCAGGTACACCAGCATCAGGTCGCCCGTCAGTTGCTTTCCCACGCGGCGTTCCGGGTAGGTGGCCACTTCGAGCAGGAATAGATCGTCCCGGGGTTCGCCCCGCAGGCGGACCTCCAACAGCCCGTCCGGCAATTGGCGTGGCTGCACCACTTCGGCCTGCACGGGCCGCCAGGCTTCGATCTTTTCGACCTTGGCCAGCCGCAGCATCGAGTCCCCGTGATGCTGGATCAGCCATTTGCTGCTCTTGTCGTACGGTTGGTGTTGGTCCTCGATCATGGGCATCTCCCCTCCGTCGGTGAACGTGATCTCGGCGCGTCGCTTGGGTGCCCGTGATCATACCCGATGCCCAGCCGAGTTGCCGCCTGTGGATCGCTTGTATCGCGGGACAGTGGGGCGACGAGGAGGTGGCTCGCCGTGGGTGGAATCTGTTTCCAGGACGCAAGACCGACGACGGCAAGCCGGCGGAACTGGCCGCTCACGAATTGGCCACGCTGCTGGCGAATGCCGAGACGCTCGCAGAGCGTCGGCAGCGGCTGTCCAGCGTCTTTTGGCTGATGCGCTGTCCCGCCGAGCCGATTGCTCGGCGGGCCAATTGGGAAGGCGACTGCACGGCGCTGTTTTGAGAAGGCCGGTACAAACCGAGCAGCACAGGTTCGGGCGGGGGGCACATCGGCTTCGCGAGTCCGACCAATCGGCGGACCAGGAGTGCACCCGCAGATTCCAGACGCTGGCCGTACCGCTGCTGCCAGTCGTCGAAGTTCAGGAACAGGTTGCCGAGTTCCAGCAGCGACCGCCAACGCTCCGATGGCCCGGCCTATTCCTTCACGGCCGACTCGACTTGCTTCGGCTGGAACGTCTTTCCGGCGGCCTTCTTTGCCGGCTTCACGGGCGATTTCTGGCCCGCCTTGAATTCGTCCAGGCTCAGGCACTTGTCCCCATTGAAGGCCTTTCTGAAGTGCGGCGACCTGCACGAAGGCTTCGCCCGCGTCCGCTGCCCCGACTGCCACCACGAGATGTTCGTGGCCTTCTCCTGCAAGCAGCGCTGCACCTGCCCCTCCTGCCACCAGAAACGCGTCCTGCTGACCTCGATTCACGTGGCCGAGGAGGTCTGTGCGCCCGTCTCCTCGGGCCCACCGGCAAGTCGTGCTGACCATCCCCAAGCGTCTGCGGCTGCACACCCGCTTCGACCGCCAACTGCTGGGCAAGCTCTGCACGTGCGTCTGGGACTGTATCCAGGCCGAAGTCCGACGCCTGCGGGACCGCGACGACGTCGTGCCCGGTATGGTGGCCGCGATCCACCGGGGTACCCGCTCGCGGGTCGCGGCGAACTGCGGCACTGGCACCCGCACATCCACGCGCTGGTCGGGGCACCCGGTACTCCGGGTCGGCGGCGAGTTTACCCCGGACGGTGAGTTCCTGGAACTGCCCGAACTGAACCTGGAGCGGTTGCAGGCCGCCTGGCAAGAAGCTCGAACAAGGCCCGGGGAATGCGCCGCAAGGCCGCCGAGGCCGCGGAAGCGGCAGCCGCCACGGTGGAACCGGTGGTCGCGTCGTCGAGCGGCGACGTCGGACCGGCTCCGCCTGCGGTCGTTCAAGCCAAACCTGGGCCATGCTCATCAAGCGGCTGTACGAGATCGACCCACTGGCCTGTCCTGAGTGCGGCGGCCAGATGAAGGTCGTCGCGTTCCGCAAGCCGCGGGCACCAGAGCGCAGCGATGGTCGGGGGACGTGATCGAGAAGATCCTGCGGCACTGTGGGCTGTGGTGTCCCGCCGCGGCTCGGGCCCCGCCGGCCGGGGACCTTCGCG
>CAIYOB010001644.1 GCA_903927685.1 uncultured Planctomycetaceae bacterium | reverse complement strand
GGTGCAGATGAACCCGTCGCTCAAGACCCAAACCGATTGCGGCCAGTTGTGGCAGTCCCTGCTGGAAGGGCGGGTACAAGTCGTCGCCACGGATCACGCCCCGCACACGCTGGAGGAGAAGCAACGCCCCTACCCGCAGTCCCCGTCCGGCATTCCCGCGGTAGAGAACTCGCTGGCCCTGATGCTGAACCAGGTCGCCCGGGGCCGTTGCCGCATCGAGCAGGTCGTCCACTGGATGTGCGACGCGCCGGCGCGGGTCTGGGACCTGGTCGGCAAAGGCCGGATTGCCGTGGGCCATGACGCCGACCTGGTGCTGGTCGACCTGCAAAAGACCGCCGAGATCCGTAACGAGACGCAGCAGACCAAGTGCGGCTGGAGTCCCTGGCACGGCCAGACGCTGCAAGGCTGGCCGGTGCGGACGTGGGTCATGGGCCACGAAGTATTTCGCGACGGGATGTTCGACGAGTCACGCTGCGGGCGCGAAGCCCAGTACGATCACGCCCGCGGCGGGTATTGGGCGACCATGCCGTGACCTTGCCGGTACCTGGGGGGCCGCACCGGGGTGGCTGGGGGCGCGTGCAAGAGTGGACAGAGGCCGCGGGATGGACAAGTGATTCTCCAGGGAGCCGCGTCTGTTCAGCCCGGTCGAGGAACGCACCGCCTGTCAGCGGTTCTGGACGGAAGCCCGCCTGTCGACCAGGCGCTGACGGGGCCCGCGATGACCAGGATCCCCGCGTTGCCGAGCGTGACATCGGCAGCTCGGTCGGTAGCCCCGTCGTTGGCGCTGCCCCGGGTGGTCGCGCCGATCGCTGCGTCGTGGTCGTGGACATCGAACAGCTCGGAGCTGTAGAGACCACCACGGCGGCCCTGGGGACGTGACTCTCCCGCCGATGACTGCCCAAGGCGATTCAGATTCGCGCCCGACACACGCCTGTCACAAGAGTGTCACAAGAGGCACCCTGTCTGTCGCTTTTGAGGTTACAATATCGTGCTGCTGCGCCGCTGCGGGGTCAGCCAGATGCCGATCCGCGAGGCGTCGCAGGAGCGTCCTGGAGAACTTCCCCTTGTAGCTCCGCGCTTGGGATGGCGAGCCGCCTGGGTCACCGAGTCAAACCGAGAGTCCGTGATGAATTCCCGAACCCGCCGACCCGCCAACCCTCTTGACCGGCTGTTCGTCATCCTGCTTGCCGGACTCCTGCCGCTGCAGGCCGGCAGCGAGTCGGCACAGGCCGCGGAGACCGCAGGGGCTGAGCGGGGAATGACCTTCACGACGGAAGGGGCAGCCTTTGCCCCGGTGCTTGTCGTCCAGGGCCGGGCAACCATCCTGTGGACCTGGTCGGACGGCACCACGAGCAGCTCCGCCACGCCGCACAAGGACTTCGGTGCCGTCGGCAGGCGCAGGCATGCGCTGCGAGTGCAGCCGTGGAGCGCCATTCGGCGGATCAATCTCGGATACGACGCGGGCGACGGCGGGAGCGGCGAGATCGAGCGAGTCCCCGATCAGCAGGTGTCCGCCGTCACGGGCCTGACGCTCGTCGCACCGACCCTCGAGCAATGGTGTTCCTCCTACAATCGGCTTACGTCGCTGGACTTCAGCAACTTCGTCAAGTTGAACACCATCGAGTGTTTTCTCTCCTCAACGCTGGTGCGGGTGAACCTCGCGAATACGCCCCAGCTGAAGCGGGCCTGCTTCGAGGATTGCGATCTGGAGTCGCTCGACCTGTCACAGAGCCCTGCCCTGGAAGATCTGCGCGGCGCCCAGAACCGCTATCCCAGCATCGAGTTCGGCCGCACTGGCCGCCAGGTCTGGCACATCTGCGTCCGAGACAACCCGCAATTGACTGACCAGGCGCTCTTCGCGGACCTGACTCAGTTCCCCAACCTGTCCGAGTTCTTCGTGTGGAACGACAATCAGGCCGGGACCCTGCGGCTGCCGGCCTCGAGTCCCAGCCAGGGTGTGGCCCTGCTGGCGGACGGCAACCACTACACGTCGTTGGACTTGTCCGGGTCCCTGCGGAACGCGGCCGCGACGGGCACGGTCAGCTTCCGCGGCAACCGGCTGTCGCGGATCAATATCGCAGATTGTGTCCAGATCACCGAGTTGGCGCTGGAGAACAACCGGCTCGATGCGGCCCAGGTGGACGGCCTGCTGACGACGCTCGACCGCCTCGGCCGAGACCGGGCGGACAGCGGTCCGCATGTGCCGCTGAAGGTCGATCTGCGCGGCAACGCCCCGCCGGGTCCGGCGGGCCAGGCCGCCGCGGGACGCCTCGCCGCCAAGGGCTGGACGATCGTGGCCGAGAGCCTGACCCGCCAGCCGCCGCCTCCGCCGGACACGGGCCAGCTCCGCATCGACTTCCTCACTCGCGGGGACGCTACCCGCCTGCGCTGCGACTTGGCGGGATCGGCCACCGCCACATGGTTTTGGTCGGACGGCACGAGTTCGCCGGCCGTCCCGGGCGAGACCGTGTACAAGTCCGGACTCGGCGCGGGCGAACATGCCGGATATCTGCTGGTCTCCAATGGTTCGGGCCTGACTCGCTTCGGGGCCGCGGACGGCGGGGGCCAAGGCCATTTGATCGCCATCGGCGGGCTCGACAAAGCTCCGCGGTTGGAGGTGCTGTACGCCTACAACGAAACCGGCCTGACCCGGCTGAGCCGCACGGCTACGACCATGATCCGCGAGTATCATCTGTGGGGCACGGCCCTGACGCCAGCGGCCAGCGACCGCGTGTTCGCCGACGCCGTCGCCACGGGCGTCCGGCGCGGGTGCATCTGGTCGCCCAACCGGGGCACCACTGCCAGCGACAAGGACCGCGCCGTCCTGGCCGAACGGCAGTGGGAGATCAGCTACTGACCGCACGAAGCGACGAGGGCGGGGCTGAAGGGTGTCGATCGGGTGCGTCGAAAGACGCTGCCAGACAGACTGCGGGAGGAAAACCAAGCCGCGAATGCAGCGACGCAGGCCCCGGCTTCGGACGCGCTGTTGGAGACTATCGACGATGTCGCCCGACAGCCGGGCGATTGACGCTGCCAGACGGACCAAGGCGGGTGCTGCGAAATCCGCAGTCCCCGTGGGCTACCCACCCAGAACCAACCGCCAGACTTGGGCGACGACGAAGCAGACGGTGAAGCCCATCAGCAAGGGCAGCAGCGTCGCCAGCAGGGTCCATTTCGCACTGGCCGTCTCTTTCCAGATCGTGTAGATCGTCGTCGAGCACGGATTGTGCAACAGGCTGAACAGCATCAGGTTCAGTCCGGTCAGCACGGTCCACCCGCCGGCCTGCAGGATACTGGCCGTCGCATCGGCCGAACCGGCCTCGAACATCACGCCGCGCCCCTCGCCGACATCCAATCCGGCGGCCAGCGCGGTCAGCATCAGGACCGTGGGAATCACGATTTCGTTGGCCGGGATCGCAATCACGTACGCCAGCAGGATGACTCCGTTCAACCCGATCAACACGCCGATGGGATGCAGGACATGGATGCCCCATTCGGCGATCGACCAGGATCCGATCTGGACATTGGCGACCAGCCAGATGACAGCTCCCGCCGGCAGGGCAAACAACACGGCTCGCCACAGCACGAAGATCGTGCGATCGATCAGCGACGTGTACAGCGTCTGCAGCACGCGCGGCGGACGGTAGGGCGGCAACTCCAGGTGGAACGACGACGGCTCGCCTCGCAGCACGGTCCGGGACAGCACCCAGGCGGACAGGAACATGCAGGCCACGCCCAGCAAGGTGATCCCGACAACAGCCGCGGCCGCCACAGCGCCGGACAAGTACGGCGGCACGAGCGCGCCCAGGAAGACCGTGGCGATCAGGATCTGGGTGGGCCAGCGGCCGTTGCACAGCGAAAAGTTGTTCGTCACGATCGCGATCAGTCGCTCGCGGGGACTGTCGATGATTCGCGTGGCCACGACTCCGGCGGCGTTGCAACCAAAGCCCATGCACATGGTCAGCGCCTGCTTGCCGTGCGCGCCGCAGCGGTGGAACGTGCGGTCCAAATTGAAGGCGACTCGCGGCAGGTAGCCGAAGTCCTCCAGCATCGTGAACAGGGGAAAGAAAACCGCCATCGGCGGGAGCATCACGCTGATCACCCAGGCGGTGGCCAGATACACGCCGTCGATCAGGAAACCGTCCAGCCACCACGGCATGCCGATCGCGGCCGCAGCCGACTTGAGCCAGGGCCGGACGGTCCCCAGCAGCAGGTCCGACAGCATGGCCGAGGGCACGTTCGCGCCGGCGACGGTCAGCCATAGCACAAAGGCCAACATCAGGATCATGACGGGATAACCGGTCCAGCGGTTGGTCAGCAGCGAGTCCAGACGCTGGTCCCAGTCCGCGCCGCGGCGGGTCTCGTCTCGCCGCACGACCCGATCCGCAATCGCGGCCGCCTGGACATAAATGCCTTCGGCCAGCGACTGGTGGAAGTCCGGGCCCACCTGCCACCGCGCCTGCTCGGCCTTGGCCAGGACGCCGGCCGCCGCGTCGCCGACGGGACCGCGCCGCCGCTCCCGGACATCCTGGTCGGCTTCGGCCAGCTTGTCCTGCGACAGATCGCCCAGTTCGCCGGTCGCGATGGCCTGCGCGATCCGCTCGTCGTTGTCCAGCAAACGCAAGGCGACCCAGCGAGCATTGGGCACGCCGGGCATGGCCGCGGTCACCGCCTGGGACAAGTCGTCGACCACGTGCTTCAGCGGACCGCCGACCAGCCCCGCCCGGCGGGGCTGGCAGGTGTACTGACCCGTCGCGACGGCATCCAGTCGCCGCAACAGACCGTCGATGCCTTCGTTCTGCCGCGCCGCCGCGGGCGCGACGGGCACGCCTAACTCGCCCGCCAGCGTCGTGGCATCCACCAAGATCCCCCGCCGATGCGCCTCGTCCATCAGATTCAGGCAGACCACCACGCGGTCGGTGATCTCCAGGACCTGCAACACCAGGTTCAGGTTCCGCTCCAGGCGGCAGGCGTCGACCACGACGACCGTCACGTCGGGCCGGCCGAACAGCAGGAAGTCGCGGGCCACCTCTTCGTCGACGCTGGTCGCCAACAGCGAGTACGTGCCCGGCAGATCGACCAGCTTGTAGCTGCGGCCGTTGAAGACGAACCCGCCTTCGGCCCGCGTGACCGTCTTGCCGGGCCAGTTTCCCGTGTGCTGGCGGAGCCCCGTGAGAGTATTGAAGACCGTGCTCTTGCCGACGTTGGGGTTGCCCGCCAAGGCGACCACGAAATCGGCGTCGGCGACGTCGACGCCCATGCGGACCAGTTGGACGCGGTTGTGCGCACGCGAATCCTGGGAAGACGTGTCGCTCATGCTCCGCTCCTTTCGCCTTCCGCCGCATCCGCCTGCGTCTTCACGTGAATCAGATCCGCCTGGGCCTTGCGCAAGGCGATCATCGCACCGCGAATGCGATAGGCGATCGGGTCGCCACCCGTGCTCGCCAACTCGGCCCGGATGACCGTACCCGGCACCACGCCCAAGTCCAGCAGCCGCCGCCGTTCCGGCCCGCGACAGGCCGGCGACAGATCGACCACCGTGGCCTGCTGGCCCAGCGCCAAGGTCGACAAGCGGCGGTCGGGCAGAACCCGCTCGACCACATCGCTCAACGGTTCGACCGCCACATTGGCCGCGACGACCGGGGCCAGGACCTGCTCCTGCCAATCGGCCTCGACGCGGATCCGATCGTCGCTGCTGTCCAGCACGCGAACCGTCACCCCGGGCGACAGCCGAGCCGCGACCAGTTGGGCGTAAACTTCGTGCGGCTCGTCCTCGACGTGGACGATCCGGGCGACCGCGCCCGACTTCAGCGACGACAGCGGCAAACCGCGGCGGCTGGGCAGCGTGCCGTCCGCGGTTGGGATCGGGTCTCCGTGCGGGTCGTAACGGGGATTGCCCAACTGGACCGACAGCGC
>CAIYOB010001643.1 GCA_903927685.1 uncultured Planctomycetaceae bacterium | reverse complement strand
GTCCGGTAAGTACGCGGCTCGCCGGTAGCCCTTGGAGAAAAACGTATCGCGGGGGTACTTGATTCGAATCTCCCGCAACTCGATGCCGAACTCGCGGAGCGTATCGTCCAGCAAATCCCGGATCGGACCCGGTTCGGGTTTCAGTCGGGCCGATGGCAAGGGCAGTTCGCAGCCGGCCAGCGCCGCCGCTTGACTCTGGTCCACGCGGCGCGGAAATGCCCCGGGTCCCAGCCGCAAGGGCAATTCGCCCAATTGGCCGGGGCGGAACTCGGTGCGCAGATAGCGATCGAGCAACCGGTTCCACAAGTGGCTCTGGAACGCTGCGACGTACAGGCTGCGCAAGTCGATCGGCAGCCGAGCCAGCGCGCTGCGGAAATCGGTCGGGCGATGCGACAGAAGCTGAAGGATCCGCCAGTTGTCAGGCTGTGACACGCGGTCCAGGCATGCCGGCCAGTTGCCCCATTGGGCGCGGAGGATGGACTTGTCTTCACGCCGAGCCGGCGTGTCGTGCTCGTTGGGATCGGCCAGCGCCAACCATAACGCGCGTTCATAGTCGCCCCGGCACCAGGCCTCGGCGATGAACTGCCCAGACGCGCCCAGCGACCCGAACCGTTGGTCGTCGAAGTAATTCGGAACGCCCGTCACAGTGAGGTCCGCCAGCACCGCCTGACCGTTGGCGGCGGTGGCGGCGTCCAGGTCCCGGAGTACGACCTGGAAACCGTTCCCGACGACGTCGCTGGCTTGGAACGGCTGCGCGACCTGTCCCAGGTAGGCGACGTCAAAGCGGGCTTGACGCAGGTCCCGCCGCGGTCCGTGCTCGATGGTCAGGTATTGCGTGGTGACGGCATGAAAGTCCTTCAAACCGCCGTACGAGACGCGGGCTCGTTCGATTCGCCAGGTTTCCGCGAGCGCCTCGACTGCTTCCGGCGTCCCCATCCAACGTTTGGTCAGCCGATACAGGGCAAACGGCCCGGTCGCCGGCGTCACGTCCGTCAACTCGTCGACGCGAAAGTCTTCGGGAATCCGTTTCAGTTTCATTGGCTACCCGTCCGGCGTCGCACCGTTCTCCGGCTCGGGAGCCGGTACCTCCTCGCCCCGCGGATCCTCTCCGACCATCGTCCGCTCGCTCCGCGAACCGTCTTGCTCCGCAGCCGGAACTGCGTCCCCACTCGCGTTCTCACGCGCGTCCTCGCTCCGGTAGATCATTGTCTGTCCCGCCGGCACGTGCAACATCCGCTTGATCTTGTGCGAAGGCCACACACCCTGCGGCAGCTGGCCATAGACCGGCAGGGCGTAATCCGGCAGGCCCACGTTCGGTGTCGGCTGGTGCGAATCGTCGTATAACTGCTGCCAGAAGCCCGCTTCGTCAACCTCGAGCAACTCCAGATCCAGGAACAGGCCGATCCGATCCAGCAGGTAGGTGATATGGGAGCGGGCCAGGCTGTTCAGGGACCGTGTGTAAGCCCGCTGTGCATCCAGGACGTCCTCGACCCGGATGTTCTCGACACCCAATCGCAATTGCAGCCGGGTGCTGATGCGGCGTTCATACGCCAGCGCGGCACTGGCCACGGCGATCTGGTACTGCTCCTGGTCCAGCGCCAAGTCCCGCAGACTGGCGCGGACGTCGAACTTGATCTCGTCTTCCTTGTCCAACAGGTTCCGCAGGCCCGCGTTGTAGTCGATCAGCGAGCGGCGGAAACTGTTGCGCTGGGACCGTCGATTGAGCGGCGCGTCGAAGGTGACTCCCAATTCCGTGTCGCTGTCGTCCCAGGAAAAATCGAAGGGCCGGTTCGCGTTGCGGCGGGTGCGGAACAACTCGGTGGCGTGCAGATTGAGGACGGATTTCAAGTCGTCGCCCTGATACTTGATGTCGCGCCACGCATCGGCGAGCGTTTCCCGCTGGGTCATCAGGTCGTAACGCAGCGTCAGGGCCGTCAGCATGGCGTCGTCCACCTCGACTTCGATGGGCGTCAGGCCGCCGGCCCGGCGAGCCAGCAACTCCTGGCTCTGCTCGATCAAGCGGTCGACATCGGCCAACGTCTGTTGCAGGGCCGCAGTCGGATCGGCCTGCCGGGGCGGCAGCAGGGCCCGCAACTGTGTTTCGACGGCTTCCACCTCGGTCAGCAGTGCCGTCGCCAGCTGGACGAATTCCGGAATCCGAGCCAGGTTCCGGTCGACGATGACCTGGTCTAGGTCAGCCTGCAGCTGGTCGCTGCGCCGCCGCAGCTCGTCCGCACGCCGTTGGATGCCCTCGCGATCGGACGGATCCGAGCCGCGCAGCTCGATCACGCGCAGCTGGCGCGAGAGCAGGGCCAGTGACGAGTCGACGAGGTCGGTCGTGCGCTGGAAGATCCGTAGGGGCGGCGCGGCGGGATCGGCTTTCATGTCCTGGTTCAAGACATCCCGGTTGAACTGGACGTCAAGCTCCGCCTCGGCCGAGGCCAATTGGGCCAGCTCCAATTGCAGCGGCGCGACGTGGATGGATTCTGCGCCCAATCGCTTCTGCAACTGTTCTACCAACAACATCTTCCGGACCAGATCGACCGCCGCGTTCAGCAGGGTGCCGCGTTGGGGTGACGCCAGGGTGCGTTCGTTAATCAGGTTCCGCCGCGACCGTCGGACGCGTTCGGCGACGGCGGTCACTTCGTCCCGCAGCGTCAGCTGATCCAACTCGGTCAAGTCCAGATTGAGGGGCAGTTCGGGCGGCAGGCCGATCGTGATTTTCAGCTGGTCCAGGCCCTGCTCCAGGTCGTTGCAGCTGCTGATCAGACTGCTCCGGCTGTCCAGCGTGCTTTGCTCGAACTGATCGACCTGAAACCGCGGCAAACGGCCGGCCCGATACTCGGCTTCGCTTTGATTGAACCCGCGCAGATTGCTGAAGTAGTCCTGCGACACGATCTCGATGCCGCGATAGGTCAGCAGCAGGGTGTAGTACTGCCGGGCCAGTTCGCGGAACAGGGTCTTGCGAAAGCGGGCAAATCGGCGGGCTTCGTAGACGACGTCCCGTTCCGCCCGCGTCAGCTGCTCGAACTGGAAATCGCGTTGAAAGACCGTCTGCGAGATGTCGAACAGCAAGGTCGAACCGACGTCGGCCGAGAACCCATTGGTTCCATTGAACGTCAGGACGATATCATTGGCGAATCGGGCCAGAAACGTCCCGCCCGTCGCCAGGGTGCGTTCGACCGCCACCGGCGTGCGCACTAGAACCCTGCTCTGCCGTCCCGGATACGCGGGGCTGTCCAGGTAATTGACATTCGTCCCATTCCCGCTGGTGGCGAATTTCATGTCGTAGTCGAACCGCTCCAGGGACAGTGTCAGCGCCGTGTCATACAGCCGCTCCTTCTGCGTCTGATATTCGCGGCTGTTGATCAGCGCCAACTCCATGACGTCTTCCAGGGACAGCCGTTGCGACGAGTCGCGCAGCGCCTCGTCGGGGTTCCGCTCGAACGAGCGGCGGTATTCATCCCGCACGGAGGCGAATTCCAGCATCCGGGTCAGGCAGCGTTCCGGCAGCGATTCCCAGATGGCGGCAGGGATCGGCAGGATTTGCAACTCCTCGACTTTCATCCCGAGGATCAGCGACAACTGTTCGAGGTCCACCGCGGTGATGTCCTGGGCCGCGTCGGCCGACTCTGACTGGAAAGCGGCCGGCTGGACGGAGGCCGGAGTCGGTCCGGGCAGTGGTTCTGGTCCCGACGTCAACACGGGCGCGAGCGCAACCTGGTCCGAAATCCGCAGCTGGGCAGGCTCCTGCGTCCCGGCCGCGGCGACGGACGCCGACGTTTCGCCCCGAAATCGGTTCGGATCCCGCGTGGGTAGTTCCGGCAGCGAGTAGGCGTACAGCCGTGGCGCCGGCACGGGCAGAATCGGATCGTCGTTGGGCGTAGGGTCGAAGAACCGCGACTGCGGATGCGGGTACACGGAGAACATCGGCGACACTTGCCAGGGTCGGCCCGCGGACTTTTCTGCTAGCAGGGCGGCGGCGTCCCGATCGGCCGCCAGGCGGTAGCGCGTGCGGCTGCAGCCCGCGATGGCTACCAGCAAGCACCAGCAGCACACCGCGCGGATGACCAGCCAGCCCAGTCGATTCTTCGCCATGATTACTTGTTGCGCAATCCCGAAAGCTTCAGCAGTTGCTACTGTTAACAGAATCGGAACCGTCGGCGGATTCGTGCAATCTTTCCAGGCCGCTTGTCAGAAGTGCGACGCTAGCAAGGCACAATCCAGGGTTTTGCCGCGGCCGAATGTCCAGGTGGCTTGTGCGCGGGGTGCCTGGGGTCGAGTGCAGCGAGCCCCCAGAGGC
>CAIYOB010001642.1 GCA_903927685.1 uncultured Planctomycetaceae bacterium | reverse complement strand
GGACTTGGAGGACGATTCGATTCCGGCGGCCTACCTGAGCGAAATGGATCAAGGACTGTACGGGGGCATGGTCGGCGGCGAGGCCCGCTTCATGTCGCACCCGGACAACGGCTGGATCTCGTCGATGGTTGCGCCGCTCCTGGCGGACTGGTCCGAGTTCGACCGGCTGCGGATCGACCGCGCGGCGCCGTGGTTTCAGCGTTATCTGACCCAGCTGGACACGTTTGTTGAGGCCGCCGCAGGCAAGTTCGGCATCAGCCACTTCATTCTGATCGACAGCCTGAATTTCGTGTTCGAACTCGTCGGCGCGACCAACACCTACGTCAGCCTGCTCGAGCAGCCCGAGTTGGTGCGGCGGGCGATCGACTTTGCCTGTGACTTGAACGTCCTGGTTCAGGACACGTTCTTCGAGCGGGTTGGCCTGCTGGCCGGCGGTACGGCCAGCAACATGGTCCAGTGGATCGACGGCCGGGTTGTCTCCGAGAGCGTGGACCCGTTCCACATGACGTCGGTGGACTACTTCGAGGCTTGGGGCCGGGAGCCCGTGGAACGGATCCTGGGGCGCTACGATGGCGGCGTGCTGCACATTCACGGCAATGGCCGGCATTTGCTGCAGGCGGTCTCGTCGCTGGCCGGCTTGAAAGCGATCTACCTGGGCGACGACCGGGGGTTTCCCCAGGCGTTCGACGTGTTGCGGGAACTGCAGGCCAGGACCGGCGATGTGCCCTTGGCCGTCTCGGTCGCCTGGGACCACTTCGTCGCTGGGCTCCGCCGACGGACTCTGCCCGGCGGAGTCTTGTACCAGGTTACCGAGGCCGGCAGTGTCGAAGCCGTGAATCGCTTGATGGACCAGGTCCGCGCTTACCGGACCTGATGGGTACGGCGCCCGTCCGCGAACGGGATTCGCCGATCCGCCAGGCCGGCGCGCGAGTCACTGTCTCGTTTCCGGTGCCGCCGACCAACGGATCGCGCGCCCCAGGATCTCGCGGAATGCCGGCTGGGCATACGCCTGTTCGTCATGCCCCAGCTGGAAGTAGCAGACGGGCGATTTGCGATACGTGTGGACCCAGGCGACCGCTTTGGCGTTGGACGGTTCGTCGGTGGTCAGCAGGACGTGCACCTGCGGTTCCAGGCCGTGTCCTTGGTACACCTCGTCCCGGATCGTAAAGTCGGCCAGTCCCCGGGTGATCGGATGCTGGCCGTCTTCGATGTGGATCTTGAATTCCACGCCATCCTTGGCGCCGGTCAGCCACGACGTCACGCCGACCATCTTTTGGAACTCGGGCCAGGGCCGATAGCCGTAGATCGCATGGTGGAGGATCACCAGCCCTACGCCGCGATCCAGGAGGCTCAGGAAGTTGGCCTGCGGTCGTTCCCCAGGCTTCTTCATGTAGTTGTACAGGACCATCGCATCGTATGGCCAGTTGCTGACGTCCTCAAATGCTTCGCCGCCCTGGGTCTCGTCCACGAACGAGCATTCCATGTCGGGATAGCCGGCGAAAACCTCGCGGAACGGCTTGACCGGATAGCCGTGTCCGCCGGCCACGACCAGCACCTGGAGTTTCTTCGCCGGCACGGCACCGGGCTCCCCTGCCGCGGCGGTGTTGTGGGTGCTGGCCAGGACGCTGGACACCAGAACGATCATTAGCCACCAGATGCTGCGCACGATTGATCTCCTTTGCGGATT
>CAIYOB010001641.1 GCA_903927685.1 uncultured Planctomycetaceae bacterium | reverse complement strand
GGGCGAAGCATTGGGGGGTACGTCGGATTGGGCGGGCACCTTAAAAGTCTGCTCGGCGTAGGCGAGATCCGTGTCTGTCACGCGGATCGTGAAGATCAAGCCCTCGGGCACTTCACCCAATTTCGGCGTCCAGCGGAGCGTTTTGTCGGTGAGTGTGATGTGTTGCCATAGCCGCTCTTGATGGGCTACGAAGACCCGATCGCGTTTCACTCTCGTGACTCTACGTGAGGATTTTGGGCGTAGGTTCCGGTTCTTCGACATTCGCTCACGATCCTTTCGGTGCGAACCACGCCTCGATTATACTCGAGTCCATCCTGCGCCCGTTCCCCTGGGATTCTCCTGGCCTGTGATCGAGGAGGCACCTCGTGGCCGACCAGCGAACGACACCGGCGATCCCCCTTCCTAATTTCTTGGAACCAGACTGTCAAGTCGGCGGTGTTGCAGGGCATCTCCCGTGTGGTCAAAAAAGTCGTCCGACTGAATAGATCTTTGCCATCGGGAGTTAGCGAGCTTTTTGGCGCCGGATCTCAGCCGAACCGGGGCGGGGGAATGGTTGTCTGGGATCGTCGTTCCGTGTCGCCGCGGGTGGCGGATTGGCTCGTGGCGCACGCGACGCAGATTACCGTCGTGACCGTGGTCGCAGCAAGGCCAAGTCCGGGCTGATTTCGTAGTAGACGTTCCGTCCGCGGCGTTCGGCGGGGTGGATGAGGTGGAGATCCAGCAACCGATTGACGTACTTGGCGACGTTCTGCTTGCCCTTGCCGGTGGCCTTGACCAGCGACGAATTGGTAAAACGGACCTCCCGCACCATGGCCTCGAGCACAACTAGCTCGGCTTGCGTGAGCACGCTCTTGACCCGTTCCCACGTTAGTTGCTCAAGGAGTGCCTGAGCGTCCTCGGTGGCAAGGGTGCCCGTCATGCCCTCCGGCAGTTGCGTCACCAGTGTGGTGATCGCATCCATGATGAAGCGAATGCGCCCCTGGAAGACTTCGTACAGATAATCGATGACGAAATCGTCGACCGGAGGAATCCAGCGTTTCGGCTGCGCCGCTAGGAGCTCATAACGCCGAGCAATCGCCTGATGCACCTCTTTCCGGCTCAGGGGCGGCAGATGGATGGCACGTCCGAAGAAGATACTGCGCACCCGTTCGTGAGGCACGATGATTTGCTGGAACATCCCAGTGTAGCCGACAAAGACAAAGTAGACGTTCGGGGTCTGTAGCAAGTCACGCACCTCTTCGAACAAGGTCGCAAGGCCAGCCGGGTCCCGCCGTGCGAGCAGTTCGAGATTGTTGAAGTGCAGAACCACGCCGAAAAAGCCGAGCTGGCGTACACGTTCGAGAAGTTCGTGCAGGTACTCACGGAGCCCCGCCGCGCTGACCTCCCCGCGTTGCACGGCCAGCGATTTCGTCCGCCCTGCGCTCCCCCCGACGCCCAGGACCGACACTCCGCCGCTGACGTTGAACCACTCCTTGACCAGCACGCCCGTTAGGGCGCGGACCTCGGTCAGCAACCGATCGCCCTCGACTTCTTTCGGTGGCATGCTCAAGCTCAACCGTCCCGCCAACAGGGTGAGCACGTTCAGCAGGAGTTCCCGCATTCCCCAGTCGCCCTGCACGGAGATTTCGGTCGCTGGCGTCAGCAGCTTCGTCTTGGCCTCGGTCTGCCACAGGTAGCGATGGTAGTTGACGAAGGTGGTCTTGCCGACGCCGATGTCTCCCTCAATGACGACGCGCCCGCCGCCTTTGCTGCGGAGAAAGTTCGTCATGAGCTTCGATTCCGCCGAGTCCATCCCGCGCCCGACGAACGCGTCCGCGACCGAGAGCAGGCTGCCCGGCGAAAGTGACAGCGCACGCGTATCGAATGGGTTGTCACGGAGCCCGTACCGTTCCCAGAGATTCTGCGTCAACTCCACGTTCATGCGAGCAAGCCCTTGGCAGACATCGGTAATAAATGGTAAACCAAGAACGGTTTACCATTTATTACCATCGGCAGGAGCTGGTGGTTTCATCAATCGGGCTGGCCAAGGGGCTTCGGTGTTGCCGTACCCACGCGTGCCAACCACCCGCCCCGTCGGCTTCGTGCGTCTCTGAAAACGACGGCCCAGGTTAACGGCTGGTGAATACGGTTCGGATGGCAAAAAACATCGCAACATGCTCAGGTGAAACGAGTTGCATTCACTTGAATCGCAGCGTCCTCCGCCCCAGAGTCATAACCTGCCAGTCGCCAGTTTCCAACCTTGCGAATGGGTTATGAGCGGTAGAGACATTTTTTGTCTCTGTTTTGAATTTCGAAGAGTGTTGGCTTCGCTCAACTTGACCCCACCAGAGCGAAAATACCGCTACCCAGGGGTTAACGCACAAAGCCGAGGCTCGACGCCCCGGCTTTTTTCGTTGAATCCCCAGTTCCTGCAACGGGTTACGATCGGCCGTTTGTCTCGGCTGTCTGTCTCTGCGTCGAAAGTCGAGACATCACAACGCACCCCTCATTGGTGCTGACCCCGCCTCCAGGACGCC
>CAIYOB010001640.1 GCA_903927685.1 uncultured Planctomycetaceae bacterium | reverse complement strand
GCGGCTTCATCGGCCTGCAGGTGCACGGCATCGCCAAGGGAACCGGGCCGTACGAGGTCCGCTGGCGGAAGATCTACTTGAAGGACTTGGCGAAGAAGTAGGTTGAAACGTCGCGAAGTCGAACAGTCACAAAGTCGAAGCGAAAGTCGGTCGCATGCATCACCCGGACCTGGATACCTTCTGCCGCCTGGCACAGGATCATCAGTTGATTCCCGTGTACCGCCGCCTGGTCAGTGACACGCTGACGCCGGTGACCGCCTTTCACAAGATCGACACGGGCGGCAGTGCCTGCCTGTTCGAAAGCGTGATCGGCGGCGAGCGGGTGGGGCGGTACAGTTTTCTGGCGGCCGATCCGGTCCTGGAGATGTCGGCTCGGGGCACGGAAGTGGCCTTGACCGAAGGCGGGGTGACGCGGCGTTGTACCGCCGCGGACCCCCTGCAGATTCTGCGGCAGCTGTTGAACGAGCCCAAGGCGGCGCTGCTGCCGGACTTGCCGCCCTTTGGCGGCGGGGCGATCGGGTATGCCGGCTACGACGTTGTCCGCTACGTCGAGAACTTGCCCCAGGCACCGCCCGACGACCGCGGGCTGCCCGATCTGGCCTTTGGTTTCTACGACCGGATGATCGTCTTTGATAATGTCGACAAGACCATGTACGTCGTCGTCACGGCGCGCGTCGACAATCCGGCAGACGCGGCCCGTGTCTATGCGGAAACGCAGCGCCGCGTCGATCAGACGGTCAGCGAGCTGACCGAGACGCCCGTGACGTTGCAGAGCACGGACATCCATCCGGTCGGCGAGGCGACGATCCCGTACCGCTCGAATTTTCGCCAAGAGGAATTCGAGGACGCGGTGCGCAAGTGTGTCGGCTACATCCAGGCCGGCGATATTTTCCAGGTGGTGATCAGCCAGCGGTTGGAGTTGGAGCTGCGCGTCGACCCGTTCGAGATCTATCGCACCTTGCGCGTGGTCAACCCTAGCCCGTTCATGTTCTTTCTGCGGACCGGCGACGTCACGCTGGTGGGCAGCTCGCCGGAGATCATGTGCCGCGTGGTGGGCGGTAAAGTCACCGTGCGGCCGTTGGCGGGGACGCGCCGCCGCGGCGCGACGGACGAGGACGACCGCCGCCTGGCCGAGGAATTGCTGGCCGACCCCAAGGAGCGGGCCGAGCATGTGATGCTGGTCGACTTGGGCCGCAACGACGTGGGCCGGGTGGCCCGGTTTGGGACCGTCGAGTTGTCCGACGTGATGGTCATCGAACGGTACAGCCACGTGATGCACATCACGTCCAACGTCACCGGCCAACTGGCCGACGGCAAGGACGCCTTTGACGCCCTGGCGGCCTGCCTGCCCGCCGGAACTGTCTCCGGGGCCCCTAAGGTCCGCGCGATGGAGATTATCGACGAACTGGAACCGCATCGCCGCGGGCCCTACGCCGGCGCCGTGGGGCACTTTGACTATCACGGCAACATGGACACCTGCATCGCCCTGCGGACCATCGTCGTTCAGGGAGATAAAGCGTACATCCAGGCCGGCGCCGGCATCGTGGCCGACAGCCAGCCCGAGCAGGAATTCCAGGAGACGCTGAACAAAGCCCGCGGTTTGTTGCGATCCATCGAGATCACCGAACAGCGGCTGAACTGCTAAGAGTCCGCCCGCGGGAGGCGGAGTGAATCCTCCCACTCTCCGCCCAGCGAGGACTGCCGAGACATCAAGGACCGAAGAACGAAAGGAATTGCCATGCACAAAGCGAGTATCGGACTGCTGAATCGCGCGATCGCCGACGAACTGGCCGCCGTTCACCAGTACAT
>CAIYOB010001639.1 GCA_903927685.1 uncultured Planctomycetaceae bacterium | reverse complement strand
TGTATCCGGTCAGTCCGGGGCAGGCTCAGTCGGGCGGCCGCGAGGCGACGGACACAGCCTTTGCCGCCGGCCGCACTCTGTTCCAGAACGGCTACGATTTCATCTATGTGGATGACGAATCATTGGTGCGGTCCCGGATCCGCGACGGACGCTTGCACGTCTCCGAGGCATCGTATCGCGTGTTGGTGCTGCCGGCGATGCGGGCCATCCGCTGGTCTACGCTGGACAAGGTCCGTGAGTTCTTCCGGGCCGGCGGGATCGTAATCGCAGTTGGGGACTTGCCGGAGGCGAGCGATCGCGCAGGCCGCGAGGACCCGGCACTGGACCAGGCGGTCAGGGAGTTGTTCGGGGCCACGGCGGCCGAGGCTCGAGCCGGCATTCGGCCTCCGATCCGCACCAGCGGCGCCGGCGGAACGGGCGTCTCAGTGCTGGCGGGCGAGCCGTCGCCGATCCGCAGCTACGACGGTGGTTTCACGGGACGCTGGGCATGGGCCAAGGAACCTGTCCGGGAGGTGTACCTCAAGGGCATCTGGCGAGGTTCGGCAGCGGCGCCGGCGGCGTGCCGCATCCGGTTCCTGTGTGACAACGAGGGCGCGTTGTACATCAACGGCGTCCGGCAGTGCGCGGGCGCGGACTACACGGCCGGCTGGACCGGCGATGTCACGTTGAAACCGGACGATGTGGTCACCGTCGATGCCCGCGATCACGACGCGCCGGGCCGACGCGGCACGGCCGGCATGTTCCTGGCGATCGTCCAGGATGGCAAGACGCAGCTGTCGACGGAAGACCTGCGGTACACGCTGACTCGTCCTGCCGGCGAGGCGTGGCGGACGGATGCAGACCTGACGGGGCTGGCCGTCCCGGACCCCACGAACGTCCACGAAGCGCACTTGGGCTCCGGCCGCGGCGATGTCTCCGCCTTGTTGCTGGACACTGTCGCCGGACGGCTGGACCGCGACGTCCAGGCCGATCCGCCGGTGCGGGCGGCGCATCGCCGCGTCGGCCCGCGCGACGTTTACCTGGTGATGGACGCGCCGCGGGGATCGGTGTGCAGTTTCCGCGCGGTGGGCCGACCGGAGTGCTGGGATCCGTGGACCGGCGAGGCCAAACCGCTGCCGGTGCTGGCTCAGGACAAGGGCCGCACGGCGGTCCGGATGCCACTCGAAGCGTACGAGGCGCAGATCATCGTTTTCACGCCCGGCGGTGCGCCGCCCAGCGCAGCGGCGATCGGCCCTGCCGCAAGTGAACAGGTCCCGGAGGCGATCACACTGGACGGCGACTGGCAGTTTGAACTCCAGCCGACGATGGACAACCGCTGGGGCGACTTCCGCCTGCCGATCACGGAGACCATGATCGGCGCGGAAGCGAGGATCTTCCGGTACGCCGACGAGCCCGCCACGAATCCGGGCTGGCAGGCGCCGGACTTCGACGATTCCGCCTGGCCCCGCGTGACGCACGGCTTTGGCCAGAAGTTCTGGAAGCTGGGCCCGCTGCCCAAGGATCTGGACGCTGCCGCCGCGGACGCCGCGCTCGCCAAGATCCAGGCCGTCAATCCCGCCGTGCCGGTCGAGATCGGCGGCCAGGCCTACACCTGGACGCCGTATGCCTTCTCCTGGCGCTGGGGTCTCGAAGGCGACCCCGGGCACCAGGGCTGGCACGGGCTGAAGGAGAACGTGTCCGACGATTTCATCCGCTTGGGCAAGCCCCAGGGCGGACATAACGAAACGGTGTATGTCGAGGAGCCCGCGGGGACTCGCTACTATCTGTGGACCACCGCGTTCGCGGCGCAGGCGACCAATGCGAAGCTCCTCTGCGGCGGCGAACGACGTCCGGCCGCGGTATACCTGAACGGAGCCGCGGTCCCCGAGGCCGCGACGACGGTGGCGTTGCACGCGGGCGGCAATCCGCTCCTGCTGCGGTACGACGAGCCGGGACGTGGGCACGTGGCATTGGAAGCCGTTGCCGCACCGGCGGCGGCCGCGCGGACGCCGCTGGCGATGACCTGGTACGATCGGCCGGGATTGGTGCCCCTGGACGTCCTGCCGCTGGTTGCCAAGCCGGCCTGCTGGTACCGCTTTGTTGCGCCGCCGGGCTTGCAGGCCATGCGGCTGACCGCCCACGGCACGGTCGAGGCTTGGGTGGATGGACAGCCCGTCACCGTGACGCCGGAGCAGGCGACCGACAAGGGCGCCGCGCGGTACCGTTTGACCTTGACCCGCCTGGTTCCAGGCAACGCCCTGGTCGCACTGCGGATCGAGCCGTCGCGCGGGGCGTACGGCGGCGCGGCGATCCCCGAGCCGATCCAGTTGGAGTGTGGCGTCGGGACGACGACGCTTGGCGATTGGTCGCAAGGCTCGGCCCTGGAATGCTATTCGGGCGGCGCCTGGTATCGCCGCAGTGTCCAACTCGGGCCCGACCACATCGGCAGCCGTGTGGTCCTCGACTTGGGCCAAGTCGTCGCGACCGCCGAGGTGCGAGTCAACGGCCGGCAAGCGGGCATTCGGGTAGCGCCGCCGTGGAAGGTGGAGATCAGCAAATTCGTCCAGGCCGGCGAGAACCGGCTCGAGATCCTGGTCTTCAATACCTTGGCCAATCACTACCTGACCGTTCCCACCCGGTACCGCGGCAGCCCGAAGTCCGGCCTGCTGGGCCCGGTGCGGCTGGAGTTTCTCCAAGACACGATGCCCCGCGAATAAGCCCAAGGCTCGGGGGATCCAACGTCGGGGTTGACATCGCAACTCGACGCGTACGCCAGGTTTTGCGCCGCCAGTACTTCAGTATGTCTCCAACATGCGCGCCGCCCGCAGTGTTCCCGGCACCGGCGGCGCGGCGATAGAATAAATGCTGGACTAGAAGATCCGCGACGTGACCAGCACCCCGCCGATCATTTCGACTCCCCGCCGTCGCGGGCAGCAGTTCAGCCTGCGGACGCTGGCGGTGTTGACTATTCTGGCTGGCATCGGAGCGACGTGGCTTGCGCTGACAATGCAGAAAGCCAGGAAGCAGCGAGAGGCGTCGGAGGGTTGGCCCAACTGACGGAATTGGACCTTCTCGACAGCCAAGTCACGGACGCTGGGCTGGAACGTATTACGGGATTGAGTAACGACAATCGTCACCGGGCCGCGCCGATGACGCCAACCACTTTCCAAGACCGGATCGCGGCTCCGGCGCAAGCATTGGCTGGGGCTTGCCGACGCGCTGGAACAAGCCGCAACGGATGACGATGCTCAGGCTACGGTCCCAGCATGCCGCTGAGCCAGCAGAAGTAGCCGGCGGGGGCGGCCAGCAGCAGCGAGTCGAGGACGTCCAAAATGCCGCCCAGACCGGGCATCCAGCGACTGGAGTCTTTTCGTTCCATATCCCGCTTCAGCAACGACTCGGACAGATCCCCGATCACGCCGGCGACGGCCACGACGACGCCGTACACCAGGCAAGCCCACAGCGGCGGCCGTGCGGCGTGGGGGCTCACCAGGATGGGCAGCAGGTTTTCGAAGAACAGCCACGAGCAGAAGCACGCCGTTACCACGCCGCCGATGCCGCCCTCGATCGTCTTCTTGGGACTCAGGATCGGTGCCATTTTGTGGCGGCCGAACAGCCGGCCGCAGGCGTAGGCCCCCGTGTCCGACATCTTGGTGACGAAGATCAGCGAGGCCAGGGCCGCCATGCCCCAGGCGTTGTCCTGGTACAACCGCAGGGCATTCAAGAACGTCATCAACACGGCCACATAGGCGACCGCGAACACGGCCAGGGCGACGTTGACGATGACTCCGCCCGGCGCCTGATAGCGAGCCATCTCGGCCAGGAATGCCAACGCGATGGCGACCACAAACGCGGCCAGCGGCCACCCCAGCAAGGACCACGGTGCCGGCGGCTCGGCGCCCAGCAGCGGCGAAAGCAGAGGTACCAGGGACGCGCCGCTGACCAACAAGGCACCCGCATAGACGCTCCACGCGACCGGCCGCAGACCCTTGCCGGCCAGCAGGTCCAGGACCTCGGCTACGCCCAGCAAGGTGAACAGCACGGGCAGCGGCGCCAACCAGATCCCCGGCGCGCCAAAGTTGGAGCGGTAGTCCAGGACCAGCAGGGTCACCAGCGGCGCGATCAATAATGCCGATACGAGCAATCGCCAACGCAACATGGACGGCTCTCCCTCGGGGTGTCAGCAGCCGGGCAAGCCGCCAAACCGCCGCTGGCGCCCGGCAAAATCGCGAATCGCCTGGTACAAGTCCGCGGGCCCGAAATCAGGCCAGCAGCGCTCGGTGACCCACAGTTCCGCATAACTGATCTGCCACAGCAGGAAGTTGCTGACGCGCATCTCGCCCGCCGTCCGGATCAGCAGGTCCGGGTCCGCCATGCCGGCCGTGTACAGATGCTGGGCGAGCGTTTCCTCGGTGATCTGGTCGACGGCCAGTTCGCCGTCCCGGACCCGGCCGGAAATCCGCCGGACGGCATCCACCAGCTCGCTACGGCTGCCATAGTTGATGGCCAGGCACAGGCGGGTGCCCGTATTGCCGGCGCTCAGCGAAATCGTCTTGTCCATCTCCGCCTGGACCGCCGGTGGAATGCCCTCGCGGCGGCCGATGATCTCGACCACCAACTGGTTCTCCATGATCGTCCGCCGCTCCTCGATCATGTACTGTTCCAGCAGGTGCATCAGGAAATCCAGCTCGTGCCGCGGCCGTTTCCAGTTCTCACTGGACAAGCAGTACAGGGTCAGCTGGCCGAGGTCCAATTTGGCGCAGGCTTCGACCGTGGCGCGGACGCTGGCGACGCCGCGACGGTGACCTTCGATACGCGGCAGATTCCGGCTCTGCGCCCAGCGCCCGTTGCCGTCCATGATCACGGCGATATGGCGCGGCAGACGTTCCGGCGGTATGCCCAGCTCGTCGCGCGTCGCCAACCTCGTTTCCGGCACAGGGGTCATGGTACAGAACTGATCACGCGAACAAGGTTTGCTCCCGGCCGGGTCCGACGGAGGCGATCTCGACGGGGCGGCCGATCAATTCGGAGACACGGTCCAAGTACCGGCGCGCGCCGGCCGGCAACTCGCCAATCCGCTTCGCGGAGCGCACATCCTGCTGCCAACCCGGGAACACCTCGAAGATCGGCTTGACCCGCCGCAGGTCGTCCGTGTGGCTCGGAAATCGTTCCAGGCGTTCGCCGTCCAAGTCGTAGGCGACGCAGATTTTCACTTCGTCCAACTGGCTCAGCACGTCCATCATCATGACGGCCAGCGCGTCCACGCCGCCCAGCCGGGCCGCGTAGCGGACCGCCACGGCGTCGAACCAGCCGCAGCGCCGCGGGCGGCCGGTGGTCGTGCCGTATTCGTGGCCCAAGTCGCGAATCCGCTGGCCGATTTCGTCCGTCAGTTCCGTGGGAAACGGCCCCCCGCCGACTCGCGTCGTGTAGCCTTTGACCACGCCGATCACTTTCTTGATCCAGCGCGGTGGAATGCCGGACCCGGCGCAGACGCCGACGCCCGAGCTGTTGCTGCTGGTCACAAACGGGAACGTGCCGTGATCGATGTCCAGCATCGAACCTTGTGCGCCCTCGAACAGCAGCCGTTTTCCCGCTTCGACCGCGTCCAACAGGTAATTGGTCGTGTCTGCCACAAACGGTTTCAGCCGCTCGGCATGGCCGCAGTACTCGGCAACGATCTGCTGAGCGTCCAGTGTGTCGGGCGAGCTGAGCTGGTCCAGCAATCGCTGCTTGTGCGCCACGATCTGGGCGACTTTCTCAGGAAAATCGGACCGGTACAGATCGCCCAGACGCACGGCGAAGGACCGGCCGTACTTGTCGCGATAGCAGGGCCCGATGCCCCGGTTGGTCGTGCCGATGCTCTCGCCGCCCACCGGGCTGGCGTTCATCGCCTTGTCCTCGGCGATGTGCCACGGGAAAACCAGATGCAGGCGGTCGCTGATCCGCAAATTGTCGGCCAACCGCACGCCCCGCGCCATCAGCGAGTCGATTTCCTGCAGGGCGATCGGCGGATTGAGCACGACGCCCGGGCCGATCACGTTGACCACGCCAGGGCTGAGCACCCCGCTGGGAATATGGTGCAGCTTGTACACCTGCCCCTCGACCACCACCGTGTGGCCGGCGTTGGCGCCGCCTTGATAACGCACCACGATATCGAAATCCCGCGTCAACAGGTCGACGATCTTGCCCTTGGCTTCGTCGCCCCACTGCAAACCGATCACACAAGTTCCAGACAACTTGGCTCTCCCGTGACTGTGCCATGCTGGCCAAGAGGGGACAGGACCCTCTTGCCCGACCGGCTCGTCGTGCCCTGCGCATCCCGGGGTCCTGTCTCCCCCTTTGCGAAAGTCCGCCTAGATTTTAGCTCACTTCCACCGCTGAATCTACGCGGCGAGACCGGATGTGGTCAAGCCTGCCGGTCTCGCCTCGCTCCGATTGCGGGTCCTACTTCAGTTGCTTCAACTGAATATCCTTGAACTGCACCAGCATCGGCGGGCCGGCGTGCAACTGCAGCGCCAAGATGCCCTCCGCGCGGCTCTTGTCGGCCTGGTTGTCGACGAGTTCCATCGTGGTGAACCCGTTGATCTTCTGAATCAAGTGATTCCCCTTG
>CAIYOB010001638.1 GCA_903927685.1 uncultured Planctomycetaceae bacterium | reverse complement strand
TCTCCTTGATGAGGCGAGCGTTGACTTCCGCGCTGTTGCCGTGCGCCTCGTCCTTGAGACGCCACATCACGATGTGTTTGACCATGAAACGATTGAGTGTGAGTTGAGAGAAACTGCGGAGGAAACGTGATCACTGTGTACGGCCGCCGCAATGCAAAGGTGAGGGGATTCATCGAGGGATTATTGGCAGACGTTGGTACTTCTGCAAGAAAGGCCAGGTAGGATCGCAGAGCCGGGTTGGGCCACGGCCGTCCAGCGCCGTTTCAGGCTTGTAACCTAGGTATAATAGCGAGCCAACAGGAAAGGACCATGAAAATGTGGCGGCATTTTCGGCGAACGGATCAGCGTTGTTCGAGCCGCGAATCTCCCGTCGGCACGGCCACGCGACTTGCACGCGGAAGGTCTCTTCGCTGTCCACCGTGGCCATTGCCGTGTCGAGTGACACCCAGGGCGGTCGATCTTCTGACGCAGGTAGCCGATGTGCACGTTCGGCGGACTACGTCGTTGTAGGGCCGCGTTTGGGGAACCACGGAGGTCTCGTTCATGCTCTCCACTTCCGCATCTGCTGGGCCGCCAACGCCGGGCGGCGTGCTCACCCGCGATGTCCGGTTGCTGTTTGCCACGCGGTGCATCCGGCTTCTGGCCTACGGTGCGGTGTCCGTAATCCTGGCGCTCTATCTGGCCGAGTTAGGATGGAGCGACGCCCAGATCGGACTGCTGCTGTCGCTGACGTTGGTCGGCGATACAGCGATCTCGTTGTGGTTGACAACGCATGCGGACCGGTTTGGCAGGCGCAAGATCCTGCTGGTCGGCGCGGCCTTAATGGTCGGAGCCGGAATCGCATTTGTCTTGACGCAGAGCTTCGTCCTGCTGCTGATTGCGGCAACCGTCGGGGTGATCAGTCCCAGCGGCAACGAGGTCGGGCCGTTCTTGTCGGTCGAACAGGCCGCGTTATCCCAAGTCATCCCGGCCAAGCAGCGCACGAGCGTGTTCGCGTGGTATAGCCTGGTCGGCTCGTTCGCGACGGCCTTGGGATCGCTCGCCGGTGGCGTCGCGGTCGAAGCGCTGCGTCCCGTCGCCTCGCCGTTGATCAGCTACCGCGCGGTGCTCGTCGGCTATGCGGCGTTCGGCCTCCTGCTCCTGATGCTGTTCCTGCGACTGTCCGTGGCCGTGGAAGTCACCTCCGTAGAGGGAGTCGTGGCCCGTGGACGGCTGGGGTTGGGAAAGTCGCGGCGCGTCGTCCTCCGCCTGTCCTCGCTGTTTGCGTTGGACGCCTTCGGTGGCGGCTTCGTGATCCAGAGCATCCTGGCCTACTGGTTCCATGTCCGTTTCGGTGCGGACCCGGCCGTGCTGGGCGGCATCTTCTTCGGGGCCAACCTATTGGCCGGCATCTCCGCGTTGTTGGCGGCGCGGATCGCGGCTCGGATCGGACTGGTGAACACCATGGTCTTTACGCACCTGCCGTCCAACGTCCTCTTGATTCTGGTTCCCCTGATGCCCAACGCCACCCTGGCAGCGCTCGTGCTGTTCCTAAGGTTCAGCATTTCGCAGATGGACGTGCCGACCCG
>CAIYOB010001637.1 GCA_903927685.1 uncultured Planctomycetaceae bacterium | reverse complement strand
CCGGCTTCCAAGCGTAACGTGTCCCGAGCGCCCAAACCAGCCGCCTGCAGGCCAGTTTCCCGGCCGGCGCGAAACAGGTTCGTGACCAGCTCGACCGCGTCTTCCGCCCGCACGATCAGCTCGAAGCCGTCCTCGCCCGTGTACCCCGTGCGGCTGACCGTGCACGGCCGGTCGAAATACTCGGTCACCACGCCGGTATAGTAGCCCATCCGCTCCAGATCGATTTTCACCAGCCGGCTGAGGATGGCGAGCGATTGCGGGCCTTGGAGGGCGATCATCGCCGTTTCGGTGGTTCGATCGGCCATTTCGACGTCGCCGTCCGCCGGGGTCAGCAGCGAACGGAACCAGGCGACGATCTTGGCTCGATTACTGGCGTTGACGACCAGCAGATAGTACCGCCGCCCGCTGGGCGTCTCCATTTGCGAGACCAGGATATCGTCCAGGACGCCGCCCTGGTCGTTGGTCACCAGCGAATAGCGGATCTTGCCGGGCGGCAGATCGGCCACGCGGCGGGTCAGCACGCGGTCCAGAAAGCGGCCGGCGTCCTGCCCGTCGAACCGCAAGCGGCCCATGTGCGAGACGTCGAACACGCCGGCCGCGCGCCGCACCGCGTGGTGCTCTTCGACGATCGACGTGTACTGGACCGGCATGGACCAGCCGGCGAAGTCCACCATCCGCGCCCCCTGCGCAACGTGCCAGTCGTACAACGGTGTTCTTGCCAGTGGTTCGGTCATCGGTGCCTGGATTGGAAGTAAGAATCCTGACGGAGCGTGCCAACAAGTCGACGTGCCGGGCATTGTAGCCGATCAGACGCGTGTTTCCAGTGGCCGCAAGGGGCTGACTCGCCGATCCCTGACCATGCCTCCAGCAGCCCTGAAGAAGCTTTACCGCCGGCGGTTGAAATCGATCGTAAACCTTGCCTGGTTAGTTTCCGTCCCGCTGTGCCAAGTAAGCCGTCGTTCGGCGTTCGGCGCGTCATTTCCAGAAGTCGACGGACAGGCCCGGAACGGACTCGAAATCGCGACGATTGCGGGAGATCAACTTCGCAGAGTGCGCCACACAGATGGCGGCGATGCGCAAATCGTGGGTGCCAACATGGATTTTCTGTTGCCTCCAATCTTGAAACAGACGTTCGGCCTCAGGAACATACGACAGGATCTGGAACTGCCGAAGGTACTCGATCGTTTCCTGCAAAAGGTCGTAGGCCCGTTCGATGCTGATTCGGCTCTTGCCCCCCCTCGGCACGTCGAACCTCGTTGAGCCGCCCCCGCAGGACCTCCTCCACGACGACGACCGGGATCGCCTGCTGGTCGGCGGGAATCGTCTCTGCACGCCGAACGTAATTGGAGGAGCCGCGAAACACCTCCGACAAAATGTCCGCGTCGAAAGCGATCATGGCTGCAGTTCGTCGCGTTGACGATCCCGTTCAGCATAGATTTCCGCGCAGATCTCCGAAAGCGTCGGGTCGTCAGCGAATTTTCCTGCCACCGCCGAAACGCCTCCACGGGGGATTTCAACCGACAAGAGCTCACCGCGCCGTACGCGTTGCTGGAGTTCCGCGGTCATGGCGGCCAGTGCCTCGTCACGCGTGGGACGGATCGTCCGCGTGGCTTCCTCGCCCACCAGCCTCGCAGCGAACTGACCGTGGTACGGTTCGACCCAAATGGGAAATGTCATCGATTTCACCTCCTCGGCGTTTCTTAACGCGATCTCCCTGCCCGGCGACGAATTCAGTTCCACCATGATTGTAGCAGTGCGCTCCACGGCTAGACAACATGCATATGCTCCCCCTGTCCCGGCAGCCCTGGAGGAGCTTTACCGTCGGCGGTCAAGATCGATCGCAACCCGACGCGTAAGCGAGGACGCAACGCTTCGCCTCGCCGACGCGTCAGGCTTCGATAAACGCGACTAGCCGGGGCCTTAGTTTTGGGCCTCGATACCGCGCATAATCACGGAGTGCAAATCCCGCTTTTTCTGTCGAGCCTGCGGAAAGGGAAATCGTGACTTCGGTTGCCACACTCGATCCCGGTTTTGTGTCCGCGTTGGGTGAAGCCGTGGACGTGCTGCGGAGCGTCGCCGAGTACGAGTTGGAGGATGGACTGCAGCAGCGGATGTCCGAACAGGCGCGCCAGGCGGCCGACGATGCGCGGCGAGCAGCTGACCAGGCACGGCAGGCGGCCGAAGCCGAAGTAGCTCGCCTGCGTGAAGAACTGCGCCGCCGAGGTTAGCGCCGCGCCCCTTAGAAAAAGTGACGGGTTCGTTGGAGTTCACCCTTTAGCGTGTTGTTTTGGGCGGGCTCTGCCCGCCGGGCACGCTTCAGCGCGAACTCCAACAGGGCGGATTGTGACGGTTCACGAACACCCTGCCCGGCAATACGGCGATTGAGAACACCGTGGCCGCCGCCCAGCTACTCCGCTGGGCGAATTGTCTTCACGTCCTCCTTGGCCGACTGCTGTGACTCGGCGGACAGCCGGGCCAAAGGCACCGTGACCTGTTGGCCGTCGCGTTTTTCCAGGATTACGTACGGATCCTGCTTGGTGGCCGGGTCGCCGTAGCCGAAATCGATCAAGGCGGCTTCGAGCGTGGTCCCGCGGTCGCTGGTCCACGTGCGAAACGTCTTGGCAGCGGGCGGCGTGGCGGCCAGATTCTCTGCCTGCAACCAGTCGGCCGCCAGTTTGGCCGCCGGCGTACCGGGATGTTCGGCGATGATCCGATTCAGCGCCGTCACCGCACGCCGCTGGCCGGCCGGCTTCTGCAACTGATCGTGCGCTTCGTCCAATTGTTCCGCCAGTCTCAGCATGTCACGCGCTGCGGGATCCGCCCGAGCCGCATTGGCGGCGGCCACCAGTTCGGGCTTCAGCGGCGGCAACGTGCTGTAGACCCGCTTGGCCTCGGCCAATGCCAACGCACCCTCCCAGCGAGTCGCTTCTTGTCCCAGCTTGTCCTTGGCCTCGGTCAAAGCCGTCCGCCCTTGTTCCAGCAGCTTCTTGGCAAACGTATCGGCCTGGATGGCGGCTTGGGCATAGCTGCCTAACTGGCCGAGCGTCCCGAGCTTGCTGACCTTGCTGAACTCGCGAACCGCACCGGCGGTGTCGCCCGCCCCCAACAGTTCCTGGGACTTGTCCAGCGAAGTCTTGAGGGTCTGCAGTTGCTGGTCGCTGTAGACGGTTCCCGCCTGGCTCAGCACCTGCTCGATCATGACCAGCAGTTCCGGGCCCGGCAGCGAGCCGCTCTTGCCGAACAGTTGCTGGCCGTCGGCACGGACGACGAACAGGATCGGGATCGCGTTTCCTTCGTGCCGGTATTGCGAGGACCACTTGCCCCATTCCTCACCCTGGGTTTCGATCTTTAACGGGATGAACCATCCCGCATAGCGCGCCAGCGACGGATCGGTCTGCAGTCGCTTCAGCAGCGCCACGCAAGGCGGTCACGTCTTGTCGCCGGCCAAGGCGAAAATCGGCCGGCCGCTGGCTTGCGACAGCTGGACTGCCTGGTCCACCGACTGCAGTTGCGCCCAGATCACGGTAGGCGTTCCGCATAACAGGCTGCACGAGATCACGACGGGGAGGACGGAACAGCGGATCACGGGAAGTTTCTCCTGTCAAGAATTTGTTACGCTGACCAACCAGGGCCGACGGCCAGTCATTATACGCGGAGAGGTGCGTTCTGTCCCGAGGCTTTCCTCGCCAGGTATTTCCCCCGATGAATGGAGCTCCCCCTGCCCTGCCTGGACGACATCCGGCTTCCTCGCATCGCACCTGCTAGGACGGTCGCCCACCGTTGCGTCCAACGCGAGCCACCTCGAATGTCCTCAATGGTTCGACAATGCTTGGGGACGCGATTTTCACGCGTTTTCCATTGTGTCGGGCGTCTTCCCTTGCGTTGACATCCGATGCGCAGCGATGTACCATGCGCGGAGAGACGGCGGTTGCACCTTCCCTGGAACAGTCTGTCTGCTCTGCGAAATTGCCGCCGAAAAGTCCTGAGACTGGGAAGAGATTCGCGACAACTCTGAGCACTGCAGCCTCCCCTGGTAAACTAAAAGGAGGGGTGCCATCCATGACGAACCTTACACTCACGATTAACGATTCGGCGGCCGATAAGGTCTGCCTGGCTGCTCAGCAACGCCGAGTAACCGTCGACGCGCTCATCCAAGGGCTGATCGAGCAACTGGAGCTCGAAGACCGAGAAGCAGGAAACTTGGCATGCGACGCTTTGGAGCGGTCGTTCCAAGAAGTGAGCGCGCCGTTCGGAGGAAAACCGTGGACGGACCGCGATGAACTCTATGACCGGTAGACGCTTCATCGACACCAATGTCGTGGTCTACGCTTACGACAGCAGCGCCGGGATCAAGCAGCTCACGGCGCAGCAGTTGTTGCGCGAAACGGCAATCCGCCGCGAGGGCGTGATTTCCGTCCAGGTTTTGGGAGAATTCTTCCATGGCACCGTCACGCGAAAACGGCTATTGACCAGCCACAAGGCACGGGTCGCCATCGCCGCCCTGAAGCATCTTGACGTGGTGTCCGTGGACGAAGCGATGGTTGAGGCGACCCTCGATCTGCACGAGCGCTTCCAGATTCGCTATTGGGACGCACTGATCGTGGCCGCAGCGAAGCTCAGCGGTTGCATCTGTGTGCTGAGCGAGGATCTCAGCGCGGTCCAAGACTACGACGATATGACCGTCGTCAATCCGTTCACTGCCCCTGCCCTTCCGCGGCGGTAATCGGCCTGGTCGCGTCGATGGCCAGTCTCGTCAGGCCAGCCAGGAGAAATGCGGCGGCGCAGGCCAGGAAAGCGGCGTCCCAATTCTGGCTGGGGCCGACGATTCAAATCAGCAGCGGCGGCGTGACCGCGGCGCCGATGTTGCCCCACATGTTGGACCAGCCGAGAACCGACGCGACGTGCCGGCCGCCGAGGTCCTGGCAGAAGGCCCACACGGTCCCTTGGCTCCAACCGGCCAGGAATGCGACCAACGAGAATAGGACCACGGCGCCCCAGGGCGAAGGCTCGAACAAGAAAGCCAGATAGGCCAAGACGGCCAGCAGTCGCGACAGGCCGATCGGCTGGGCTCGACTCCAGCGCACGCCATCGTCCTCAGCCGGTGGTCGGTCCACATGCCGCCCAGCAACGTGCCAAACCAGCCGACCAGCGGCGGGATCGAAACCAGGAGCGCCCGCTCTTCGACCGGCAACTGGGGCACGGTCCGAAGATACCGCGGCGAGCCCTCCCCTGCCCTCCCCTGCCCCGCGCCTTGGCGGCGCCGCTCGTCGGCTTCGTCGTTCGCCTGCTAGGCAGCCGCCCGCCTGGGCCATGCCCAATCCCAATCGCAGGACGATCAGGATCCCGAACCCGCTCACCAACCCGGTCAGCCCGGTCAGCAGCGACCAACATCAATACAATTCGTGCACCTGCGGCCCCGGTGCGTGGGATTGCCGACAAGGGAGTGCCTGCGCGAGACTACGACCAAATCGAGGTTGGTGGCTGCGGTGATCACGCGGTCCATGGTCGGCGGCTCCACCGTTGCAGCGTTCATGCCATGCCTCCTCAATGCGAGCTTGTTGGCTCCCCTGCTTGCACGATACGGCTGGTGGACCATCGCGAACAGCCCTCCTGGGGACCGTCCTCACCTTGACCTGAGCCGCTCCCGACGCCAGACTGACGGCTGTTTCGAGTCGTGCCTTGCAGTCGAACGCGGCGCGTCAATTCGTCTTGTCACCCGGAGGAGTTTCACTCCTCGCAGTCGTTGGAGGAATGTATGAGCCTGAGTCAAGCGCTGTTGCCGGAATTCGATTATGAAATGGCCAATACCCGCAAAGTCCTGGAGCGGATCCCGGAAGACAAGCTGGACTGGAAGGTCCACGAAAAGTCCAACAGCATCGGCTGGGTCGGCATGCACTTGGCCGAAATTCCGGGCTGGGTGGACGTCACGCTGAATCAGGACTCCCTGGACGTCGCTCCGCCGGGCGGCGAGCCGTATCGGACGCCCAAGGCCAACTCGCGGCAGGAGATCCTGGACCGGTTCGACCAGAACGTCGCGGCGGGCCGAGCGGCCATTGCCGCTACGTCCGACGAGCAGTTTTCCAAGCCCTGGTCGCTGCTGATGACGGGGCGAGTCATCTTCACACTGCCGCGTGCCGCCGTGCTGCGGAGCTTTGTCCTCAGTCACGCGATCCATCACCGCGCCCACTTGTGCGTCTACCTGCGGCTGAACGAGATCCCGGTGCCCGCGCTGTACGGACCTTCGGCGGACGAGACGGGGATGTAGTGGCCGGGGTGGCCAGGCCATTGCAGAGCACGTGAGCGTGAGCCGTGCCAGCGCCGCCCAGTGAATCGTGCTCCATGTCGGAAGGTAGTGCCGATGGAAGTCAAGAATGCGGGGAGCCAGTTCCTGGCTGGCACGCTGGCGTCGCTGGTTGCCGCCGTGGGGTTGGTGCGTTTCGGCGCGGCGCCGTTCCAACTGCTACGGGATGTCCTCGTCTGGCGGCCGGGACAGGGGATTCCGCTGTCGTTTCAGGCCAGCGGCTCGGCGGCCCTGTGCAGCCTGCTGTTCGGTACCGGCACCCTGATTGCGATGCTGGGCCTGCGGCGTTTGGCGCGCGTGGCCGCGTTCAGTTCGCTGGCGCTGATCTTGGTGATCGCCAGCGGTGCGGCCAGTGCCGCCGGCGGCGGCGGGCTATTCCTGGCGGCTTGGCGCGAGTCGGCCTCGTTTCACGTGATCGCCACCTCGGACCGAAGCCCGCAAGCGGATCAACTGGACGCCGCGGTCGCGAGTGCATTGGGGCCCGCTCGCGTGGGCTTCGCGGGCCTGCTGGCCGGCGCGGCGCTGCTGTCCGTGCTATCCTGCGGCAGCTTGAAACCTTGCCCAAGTTCCGGTTCGCTGAACGCTGCAGCTCGCGCCCTGGGCGGGCTGGCCGCAGCCAGTGCCATGACCTTCGCTCTGCTGCTGGCCGCCACGTGGTTTCCGATGCAGAAACTGGCCGCCCTGTTGGCCTCGGGCGAGGCCGTCAAGCCCAGCGAAATCGCCGTCCGGATCTCGCGCAACCTTCAGCTAAGCCTGTTGGCGGGCGCGGCCCTGCTGGCCTACGGCGTCTTCCTCGTCTTGGCCGGAATCCTGCTGCGGCGCGGGCCGCCGCTCCGGCGCGCGGAGGCGGGCGTCGAGCCGGCCGGCAGACCGAATCGCAATCCATGACGTGCCCGCCGACGAGCAAGCGGCCCGCGCGGACGCCGGGCGAACCGCTCGGCTCCGCCTCGACCTCCGCGACGCGGCGGGGGCATTCTCCGTCGAGTGGTACCGTGCTGAAGACGGGCAGGCGCAAAGCGGGGACGCCATCCCGGGCGGAGACTGGCGCGAGCTGACCGCCCCGTGGGTTGGCGCCGACGTCGTGCTGCGACTGCTCAGGCGCTAGCCGTATCAACGGCCCTTGGGAGCCGGTCCCTATGGCCGGGATTTCTTCCTTTTTTTGGCTTTCGTTTCCTCCCCAGCCTGCCGCGGATCGTCGGCAAAGGCGGGGACTTGAAACTCGACCGCCGCCGACTGCCGCTGGTACTCGGCCTGCAGTACCGAGCGCAGAGCCGCGGACGCCGAATCGTGGGCCAGGTTCTGCAGTTCGAAGGGGTCGTTCTGCAAATCAAACACCTCGGTCCACTCGTCGTGGCCAGGGTACTTGATCAGTTTCGCCGTTTCGGTGCGGACGGCGGTCACCATCGGGATTGCGTAGTTCCGCTCGTAGAAGTAGCAGTAGAAGAAGGAACGCCGCCAATCCGCGGGCGTCCGGCCTTCGAGCAACGGCCGCCAACTCCGGCCGTGCATTTCCCGGGGCACGCTGACACCGGCGAAATCGAGCAGCGTCGGCGCCAGGTCGATGTTCAGCGCGAGCTGGTCCACGACCCGGCCTGGCGCACCCAGGCGAGGGTAGCGGACCAGGAGCGGGATCCGCAGGCTCTCCTCGTAGGCCGACCGCTTGTCGCCCAGGCCGTGCTCGCCCAGGTAGTAGCCGTTGTCGCTGGCGAACACGACCAGCGTGTCGTCGGCCAGTTGCAGTTCATCGAGCAGCTTGAGCAGCCGGCCGACATTATCGTCGATCGCCGTGATCCCGCGGAACATGCCGAGGTTGGTCTTCACGACTTCCGGCGGCACAGGCGCGTCGGCCGCGGTCGGGTTGCCGCCCGATCCGCCCCGGCGATAGATGGCCGGCACGGCCAGGTTCGGCACGGCGCGGGCTTGCTGGTCGGCGTACGTGTCGGCGTGGCGCGGCGGCGGCTCGAACGGGCCGTGACAGGTCTTGAAGCCCAGCACGAGCAGGAACGGTTGCGTCCGGTGGTCGCGGATGAACCCCTCCGCATAGTCCGTCGCGACGTCATCGACCCAGCCTTCGGTAGGTGTCGCCTGGCCGTTCACTTCAAACGGGCAATTGAAGTACTTGCCCTGTCCGACGAAGCTGGCCGAGTAGTCAAATCCCGGCCGCTGACCGGACTGCGGTCCCATATGCCACTTGCCCACGTAGCCGGTGACATAGCCGGCTTGCCGCAACCGCGAGGCGTGGGTGACGTTGTTCTCGGGGAACGGCGTGTGGTTGTTGACCACGCCGTTGACGTGCCCGTAACAGCCGGTCAGGAAACTAGCCCGGCTGGGCGAGCACAGCGAGTTGACGACAAAGGCGTTGCGAAACCGCACCCCCTCGGCAGCGATCCGGTCCAGGTGCGGCGTCCGCAGCCACGGGAACCGGCCTCGCTCGCCCTGTTCCTGCTGCACGACGCTCAGCGCGTCATACCGCTGGTCGTCCGTGTACATGAACAGCATGTTGGGTTTCCGCGGCGCATCGGCCGCGCCCAGCACGCCGGCGAAAACCAGGCTCAGCACCAGGCCTGTGGATGGGAGTCGTGTCATGGCGTTTCCCTCGGCTGTCTGTTTCGCTTCTGTCGCAGCCTTGCCGCGTGCCGGCCACTGGTTCTTGGCGCAGGCGGCCGAGATTTCGTCTGCGGACGCATGCGACAGGCCGCTCGGCCAGTTCTCGCGTCCCGAGAATCATCTGTCTCCGGATGCCGTCCAGCCGTGGATCAGTATACCGCGTCATTCCCCTGCGGGGCGAGACGGGCGGCCGAACTGCAGCAGCCGGGGATGGGCCAGGTCAGCGATTGGTGGCGGCTGGCGGAGCGGCCGAATAGAAGAACAGTCGGGAATCCCGCCGCTTCGGGATGACGACCTCGAACCCTTGGTCGCGAATCGCCCGGCCGGAAACGACCCAGGTGTCGCCCGAATCGTAGTCCTCGAACTTCCAGTCTTTTGCCGGATCGATCGTCAGCAGGTCGAACGTCATCGCGCGGACGTCGCTCTGGGCACGACGCAGGGCGAGGATCATCCCCGCCTGTTCGTCGGGAAGGTACAGGTGATACGCCGTCCAAGCGGCCGGATTCCGCTGTTGATTGGCCAAGGGATAGTAATCGCCAAGGAAGTACTTCTTGCAGCGTTTGGCTTGAACGACGTTGGCCTTGATCTGCAGCCAGTCCTGCTCGGTCTTCGCGACAAGGGCGTGCTCCATGCCCGGGCTCAGCGCACAACGGGCTTCATACGTGTCGAAGATCGACCAGCCGCGGATCATGCTCCCTTGAATCGGCAGCCAATGCAGGATTCCGTAACTCTGGTCCTGGGTCGATTCGGCGGTCGCCTCGGGCCAGCAATTGTAATCGCTCCGCCACAGCGGTTGACCGCGGGACAGCGTTTCGAGATCGATCCGCCGTCCGCCGCTGGCGCAGTTCAGAATCGCCAACTGGGGAAACCGCTTCCGCAGCGCGTCCCAGAAGGCAAGGTGCCCCTCGCAGAACCGCATCTCATTCATTCCCCAGCGGTCCGGCTCGGCGGCTGCCTCCAGATAGTGATTCGGTTCGAGGTTGAAATCCTCCTCGTACCAGTCGATGTCATAGGCTTCGATCAGGCCGGCGACGGTGTCCACGGCCCATTGAAAGGCCGCCGGTTTGCCGAGATCCAACAACAGCGTCTGCCCGTCCTGCAGCTTGCCGTCGCGGGTTCCGGTCAGGAAATAGTCGGGGTGGGCGAGCGTCACGGGCCGGCCGTGAACGGCGCGGCATGGCTCGACCCAGACGAGGAACTGCAGGCCCAACGCGTGGGCGGCATCGCTGACCGGCTGGAGCGTTCCCTGGTGCCAGTTCGGATTGGGTCGCCAGTCGCCGGCCATGATTCCCCAGTCCCCTTCGAAGACCGTGGCGGAGGGAACGACCCCCGTTCCGTACCAACCGGCGTCGAACCAGTACACGTCCAACGGAATCTCGACCTGCTTGATCTTCTCGATGATGGCTAGATGTTCGGGCGACGGAATGCCTCCCCAGACCACCCCGGAAATCGGCGGCTCGACCAGCCGCCCCTCGCGCCGCGGCGAGTAGTGCTCCCGCGCGAGCCGACGGAACAGGTTCTGGCCGTGCAACAGTTCGCCCTGCCAATAGAGGACCAGGTTCAACGTCGAGCGCACCGACTCGCCGGAATGAAGGACGGAATCGAGGTTTTCGACGCCGGCCAGAAGCGTCGATTTTCCGCCCCCCTGATGATCGAAATAGGCGCGCCAGGCGCCGCTCCAGCCCAGGCCGGTGATCAGCCCGTCGCCGCCCGTCTGATAATTGAACAGGGGCAGCCAATGGGCGCTGGAACGTTTGTCCATGGGCAGTTGGTACGCATGCGTCTGCCCCCAGCGGTCGTTCATGGGCGTGTCCATCGCAATCCGACGGCGTTTGTCCCACATCGAATTGTGCATGATTTCGCTCATGAACAGGAAGTCGTCTTCGTGCCCCGGCGACCCGACCGAGCGATGCAGGATGGGCAGCGAACCGTCGACCGCATTCCAGGATGTATCGATCCCCCAGAAATCGCGGATCTTCGCTGAATCCATTGGTCCGTCGTTGCGGACACGGACGACCCATTGGAAAGCCGGAAACCCCTGGAATTCGGTCAGCTCCAGCTCGCACGAGAGCGCGGTCCGATCGTCCTGCCAATGCAGCCGATGGGTGCGGGTCTTGTCATCCTGCCAGTCTCCCGACGTGACTTGCGCCGTCTCCACGCGGACCCATTCGCGACTGCTTCGCTCGCCACACTTGAACGAGAACGGCAAGTCGGCCGGGTATCGTGCCGAGTCGGCCGCTCCGCGGTGCAAGAGAAAGTCCGTCCACCGGGCGATGAAGGCCATCTCGCCGGCCTTGGGCTGAGACGAGTAGGGCTCGACGGGGACTTCGTCGCCGCGGGCGAATCCCGAGAGGATCACGGCCGCGCAGAGGATGCCAAGGGAATGCGGTGCGAGTTTCATGGTCGGCTTAGCCTTCGTCCCGTGGAAGAACGGCATCGTGCCAGCCGTCCGCCGCCCGGCAGGCAACGGCCAAGTGGAAGATCTTCGTCGGTCCAGTGTATCCTGGTTTGCTGGCGATCGACAGCACGCCAAGCTTGCTCGACGCCAAGCTTGCTCGACGAAAAATCGAAAACAGCCGAATCGCTGTAGCATCGTTCACGAAATAGAGTCCTCGTTGAACGCCAAGCCGGCAGGCGACGGCCTGGGTGGCCGCATCCGGCTGATCCGTCGTCGCCTGCCGGCTCGGCGTTAAACGAACTCCGCCGAAACTGGGGAATTATTTCGTGAGCGCTGCTACGCCCACGGGCCGCAGCAGCCTTCGTGCGGGCTGCGGGCGAACCGCGGCTCGCGGGGAGCGTGCTGCCAGTGCGCCTGGGTCTCGTCTTTCTGGAAGATCGACGGACAGGTTTGCGCGAGTTCGTTCAGCCGCGACACTTCAGGATCGGTGATCGGCTGCAGTGTCTTGCCGGCTTCGATCGCCTTGTCCAGCAGATCCAGGAAGGACGGGGGAATGGCGGCGACGACGCCCGGCTGGGACAGGGCGAACCGCATGGCCATGTCGACCTCGACCGGTTCTTCGACCGACCGGTACCACCACTTGCGTGTCCGCTCGGCGTCCGTCGGCCAGCCGCCGCGGGACATGGCCTTGATCGACAGCACGGCCACCTCCTGTTGGCGAGCCAGTTCGAGCACGTCCTTGCCCATGCCGTAGCGCAGGTACTCGACAAAGTTGATCGGGAACATGACGGTCTCGAAGCGGAACCCCTGCATGACTCGCAGCGCGGCCTTGGTCGTGTGGGCCGAGAACCCCAGGTACTTGATCTTGCCCTCCTTCTGGGCTTCGACCAGGGTCTGGATCGCCCCGTCCGGTCCCAGCGATTGATCGACTTCGTCCTGCCAGCGCAGGTGATGCAATTGGTACAGGTCGAAGTGGTCGGTCTTGAGCAGCTGGAGCGATCTTTCCAGTTCCTCGCGGGCGCCCGCCTTGTCGCGTTTCTTCGTCTTGCAGGCCAGGAAATAGGAGCTGCGGTCGACGCCTTCCAAGCCGAGGCCCATCTTGGTCTCGCATTGACCGTTTCCGTAAGCCGGCGCGACGTCAAAGTAGTTCACACCGCGCTCCAGGGCCGAACGCAGCCCGGCCGTGCAGGCCGGCTGGTCGTAGTGAATCAAGGCCAGCCCCGGAAAGCCGACGACGGACAGTTTCTGCCCCGTGCGTCCCAGGACTCGGCGCGGCAAGCCGGCCACGCGTTCGACTTCGAGCGGGCTGTCGGCCGCTGTGGCCAGCCGGTCCATCCCCAGCGCCAGACCGCTGGTCGCGCCCCCCACTGCTTTCAAAAAGGATCGACGTTCCATAGCCTGCTCCTTGTCTCGCGCGTAGATCGGGTTTCGCTATTTCCACCCTGCCAGTATAGTAGACACACAGCACGCAGGGCAAGGTTTGGGGCGCCGGGCTGGCGGAGCCAGCGGCGTTGGTTCTGGACCGTGCCCACGCACCGTAGGCCGCTCGCTCCGCGAGCGGTGCCCGCGCAGCGCCGAAGCCAGTCAAATGCCGGAGGAACCCAGGATGAAATCCGCAGCTCGTACACCGCACGAACTCCGCCCGATCCGGATCCAGCGGCGTTTCACGCAGACCAGTCCCGGCAGCGTGCTGTACCAGGCGGGCGGCACGACCGTGCTGTGTACGGCCAGTATCGACTTGACCCTGCCGGCTTGGCTGGAAGGCAAGAACAAAGGCTGGATCACGGCCGAGTACAGCATGCTGCCGGGCAGTACCAGTCCGCGCAAGCGGCGCGAACGGGGCGGCACGCTGGACGGCCGCACCAATGAAATCCAGCGGCTGATCGGCCGCAGTCTGCGGGCGGTGGCGGACTTGGCAGCCCTGGGACCGCGGTTGATCACCGTGGATTGCGACGTCCTGGAAGCCGACGGCGGGACGCGGACGGCCAGCATCACCGGCGGTTTCCTGGCCCTGGTCGATGCCCTGCACAGCATTGCGGGGCAGTTGCCTGATCCGAGCCGCTTTCCGCTCCGCGACAGCGTGGCAGCCGTCAGTGTCGGGATCGTTGCCGGCCAGCCCGTCCTGGACCTGGAGTATCAGCAGGACGTCGCGGCGGCGGTTGACATGAACGTGGTGATGACCGGCCGCGGCCGCTTTGTGGAAGTTCAGGGCACGGGCGAAGAGGCGACGTTCAGCGACGAGGAACTGCAAGCCCTGCTGCGTTTGGCTCGCAGCGGCATCGCCCAGCTTACCGAGTTGCAGCGCGAGACGCTCGACGAAGACTGGCCGTTCGCCTGAGACGTGAATCCCCTTCGCCGAATCGCTCGCGTTGTTCCTGCTCGGCCGCGAACGACGCAACCAGCCCCCCCACCCGAGCCGTGCCGTCTGTCGGAAGCATGCCGCAAGCGGCTTGCGACGGAACGTCACGAGGGTTAACTTGGGCCGTATGAGCGCCGTGCAGAAACTGAGCTTGGTGTCCGTGGAGGACTACTTGGCGGGCGAACTGGTTTCGCCCACCACGCGACGAATTGACGAAGGCGTCGAGTTTACGTCCGCAGCCGGATAGAAAAGGACGCAAGATAGTCATGGATCCGGATCGCGAGCGAATACAGGCGGACTTGCGCGGCTTGGTGGCCGGCGAGGTGCACTGTGACGACATCTTCCTGCAGCTGTACGCCAGCGACGCCAGTATCTACGAGATCAAGCCCTTGGGCGTGGTGCGCCCCCGGGGCGTGTCCGACGTGGTCGCGTGCGTCCAGTACGCCGCGGAGAAAGGCATTCCGATCCATCCCCGCGGCTCAGGTACGGGCTTGGCGGGCGACTCGCTGGGCCCCGGCCTGGTCCTCGATTTCTCGCACAGCATGCGGCGGGTCATCTCCGTCGACCCGGACACGGTGCGCGTCCAGCCCGGGGTGATACTGGCGCACCTGAATCGGCAACTGGCCCGTCTTGGCCGCCTGTTCGGCCCCGATCCGGCGACCCGCGCCGTGACCACGATGGGCAGCGTGCTGGCCGTCGACGCCTCGGGGACGCACTGGCCGCAATACGGCTCGGCCCGCGACCACGTGGTCAGCCTGCAAGTGGTGCTGGCGGACGGGCGGGTGATGGAGGCCAGCCGGCATGCGGTGACGACTGAGGAACCCGAGCGGACGCCGTCGCCCGAGCAGCCGTTGGTCCGGCGCCTGGCCGAACTCGTAGGCCGCGAGCAGAAACTGATCGCCCAGCACCAGCCCAAGAGCCTGGTCAACCGCTGCGGCTATCACCTGGACGATGTCCTGGCCGACGGACAGTTGGACCTGGCGCGGCTGTTGGTCGGTTCGGAGGGTACGCTGGCGATTGTCACGGAGGCCACGGTGCGCACGGTGCCGCGGCCCAAGCATCGCGGCTTGGCGCTGCTGTTCTTCGACCGGCTCGAGTCGGCGGCACGCGGCGCGCTGGAAATTACCTCGCTGGGCGTCGCGACGTGCGACTTGATGGACCGCCGCCTGCTGACGATCGCCCGCGAGATGGACTTGCGGTACGAGTTGCTGATTCCGGCCGAGGCGGAGGCCATGCTGCTGGTCGAGCAGGCGGGCGACGACGCTTACGAAGTCGGCCAGCGGCTCCGCGAATTGGTCGTGCGATTGGTGCGGGAGCGCCACCTGGCATTCGACGCCCGCGTCACGATGGAGAAAGATGAACGCGATTTCTACTGGCGGCTGTCGCGGCGCGTGGTCACGACGTTGTACCGCCTGAAAGGCACGACCCAGGCCGTGCCGTTTATCGAGGATATTGCGGTCCCGCCCGACACCCTGCCCGAGTTCTTTGTCCGCATGCAGAACGTGTTCAAGAAGCACGCCGTCACGGCGGCGCTGTTTGCCCACCTGGGACACGGCCAACTGCACCTGCGGCCCTTCCTGGACCTGGCCAATCCCGAGCACCAGCGGCTGATGCAGGATCTGGCCGCCGACCTGTACGACGAAGTCCTGGGAGTGGAAGGCACGATCAGCGGCGAGCACTCGCTGGGGCTCAGTCGCAGCTGGTTCCTCCGCCGCCAGGTGGGGCCGCTGTACGAGGTGTTTCGCGAGGTCAAGCGAATTTTCGACCCGAAGAATCTGCTGAATCCCGGCAAGGTCGTCGCCGAGGTGCCCCAGCCGCTGACGAAGAACCTTCGGCCGGCCATCCCGATCCAAGCGCCGCTGGCGGCGGGAGAGGGCAGTGAACCGGCCCGGCCGCTGGTCGAGCTCGAGTTGGCCTGGAATTGGGCCGACATCAGTCAGGCTACTCGCGCCTGTAACGGCTGTGGCCGCTGCCGGACGCAGGGGCCCGAAGAGCGGATGTGCCCCATCTTTCGCTTTGCTCCCCGCGAGGAAGCTTCGCCGCGCGCCAAGGCGAATCTGCTGCGGGCCGTGCTGACCGGCCGCCTGGATCCGGGCCGACTGCTGGCGGAGGACCTGAAATCGATCGTCGACCTGTGTGTCAATTGCCACCAGTGCCGTTTCGAGTGCCCGGCCGTCGTCGACATTCCCAAGCTGGTGCTGGAGACCAAGGCGCAATACGTCGCCGCCAACGGGCTGAGCATGTCCGACTGGTTCATCGCCCGCATGGACCGCTGGTCCGCCTGGGGCTCGACGTTCAGCGGCCTGGCCAATTGGGCGATCCGCAACCGGCGGATGCGCTGGCTGCTGGAGAAACTGCTGGGCATCGCTCAGGGCCGCAAACTGCCGCCTTTCGAGAGCCGCAGCTTCTTGCAGTTGGCGCATCGGCGGCGGCTCGATCGCCCCAGCCGCCGGACCGGCAACAAGGTGTTGTACTTCGTGGACATCTATGCCAATTGGCATGACACGCAGTTGGGAGAAGCGCTGGTTGCCGTCCTGCAGCACAACGGCGTGGCGGTGTACGTGCATCCGCAGCAGGTCCAATGCGGCATGGCCGCGATTTCGCTGGGCGCCGTGGACATCGCCCGCCGGCTGGCGGCCCAGAATCTGGCCATCCTCGCCGACGCGGTGCGGCAGGGCTATCACATCATCACCACCGAGCCCGCCGCGGCGCTGTGCCTGACGCACGAGTACCTGAGCCTGTTCGACGAGGAAGACGCGCGGCTGGTCGCGGAGAATTCCAGCGAGGCGTGCACGTACCTGTGGCGGATGCACCAGGCCGGCAAGCTGGAACTGGATCTGCGGCCGTTGAACGCGACCCTGGGCTACCACCTGCCCTGCCACCTCAAGGCCCTGAGCGTAGGCAGCCCCGGCGAAGACCTGCTGCGGCTGATTCCCGGCTTGACCCTGCAACGGATCGAGCGCGGGTGCTCGGGAATGGCGGGCGCGTTCGGCTTGAAACGGCACAACTACCGCACCAGCCTCCGGGCGGGCTGGGGCCTGATCTCGGAACTCCGCAACCCGACCTTGCAGGCCGGGGTCACCGAGTGCAGCGCCTGCAAGATCCAGATGGAACAGGGCACGTCCAAGCCGACGATTCACCCGATCAAGCTCTTGGCGCTGGCCTACAATCTGATGCCCGAAATCGCCGCTCTGCTCACCTCGCACAGCGAAGACCTGACCGTGACATGAGAACTTCCGTCCGCGTGTTTGCGTTGGCTCGACAACTGGTCGGGCAGGATGCCGTCGCCGTCGACCTGCCGCCCGAGGCGACGGTGGCCGAGTTGCGCAAGGCCCTGGCCGACCAGCATCCCGCCTTGGCGGGGCTGGTGCCCCACGCCCTGTTCGCGGTCGACGCCCAGTATGCCCCCGATGCGTCCGCCATCCCGCCCGGCGCCGAAGTAGCCCTGATCCCGCCCGTCAGCGGCGGCTGAAGACGCTGGCGAACGGCGCCGGCGTCAGCCCGCCGGTGTCCGCCGTCAGGGCGCCGGCGCAGGTCCGGACGCGGGAACGGACTCACCCGTCCCTGCGGAACCAGCCGCCGGTTCCGGAGTCGGTTCCACCGGCCGCGCCGGGTCGGCTGCTGCCGCGTCTGCCGCCGGCGCGCCGCAAGCCAGTCGCGTCGTCCAGCCGCCGCCCAGGGCCTTGTACACCGCCACCAGGTTCGTCGCCACCTGGCCGCGACTTTGAGCCAACGCGTCCTGTTGCAGGACGGCGGCGCGCTGCGAGTCCAGCACGCGCTGATAGTCGACCACGCCCTGTTCGTACAACCGCAAGCCGATCTCCAGGGCCCGAATGACTTCCTGCGCCGCCTTGTCCAGCGATCGCACGCGCTGCTGTTCGCGCAGGAACGCGACAACGGCGTCTTCCGCTTCCTTGTTGGCCGCCAACACGGCGCTCTGGTAGCCCAGCACGGCCTGCTGGAACCGCGCGTCTTCGACCCGGACGCGATTGCGGATGCGGCCGTAGTTCAGGATATTCCACTGCAGGCCGGGACCGACAGCTCCGCCGACGCTGTGCCAGTCCAGCAGGTCCCTGAACGGCTCCGCCTGAAAAGAAACATTGCCGGTGATCGCCAGGCTGGGGTAGAAGTCGGCTTCAGCCATGCCGATGCGGGCTGACTGGGCCGCGGCCTGCCGCTCGGCGCGGCGCACGTCCGGTCGCCGGCGCAGCAGGTCGGCCGGAATCCCGACCACCACTTCCGCCGGTGGCGTGGGAATCGGTTGCGGCGCGCCCAGTTCCGCCTGCAGGCTGCCCGGCGGCATGCCCAACAGCAGGCACAGCCCGTTCTGAACCTGGCGATGCGACTGCTCCAGCTGGGGAAGAAGCGACTCGGTGATCGCCAGTTGGGCTCCCGCCTGGCGCACGTCCAGTTCGCCGATGACGCCCTGCTCGAAGCGGTTCCTGACGATCTTCAACGAATCTTGCTGGATCTCGATGTTCTTCTTGGCATACGTCGTCTGCTCTTCGATCGCCCGCATCTGGATGTAGGCTGCGGCCACATCGGCCTGGAGGATGACGAGCATGTCGTCGTAATCCTCGACCTGCGCGTCCAGGCTCGCGTCCGCCGCCTCGATCCCGCGCCGCAGCTTGCCCCAAAGATCCAGTTCCCAGGCCATGTCAAAACCGGCCAGCCAGTTGTCGTATTCACGGTTGCCGGGAAAGAGCCCGAACGGGTACATGTTGTCGCTGAATTTGGCTCGCGAGTAAGACCCCAGCGCCTGCTGTTTCTGCGGGAACAGGCTGCCCGCGGCAATCCCCCGTTGGGCGCGGGCCTCCATGATTCGCAAGCCGGCGATCTGCAGCGGCAGGTTCTGTTCGCTGGCGATCTGGACCAACCGGTCCAGCACCGGATCGTTGAACGCGGTCCACCAGTAACTGTAGTCGGCTTCGCCACCTTTCAAGTTCGCATTGCCAGCGTCAATCCAGTGCTCCGCGACAGGAGCCTCGGTGCCGCAGTAGTTGGGACCGACCTTCCAGCCGTTGTGCCACCATTGATTGACGCTGGTGCAACCTGCTAGCAGGCAGGTCGCCAGAGCGAGACATGCCATGTTGTTTCGGGTCATTACAACCTCCTGGCGCGCAATAATCGCGATTTCCGCGCGAACCCGCACAATCCGTCTTATCGGCCGCGCGGCAAACGGTGCATGACGCGAAATCCCGACGGGTGTTCCGAGCCCGAGTTGGCCGCGCCTTCCCTTTCCTCGCCGCGGCGCGTTACCATATCGGGTGTGGACAGGGGATGATCGAATCGCCATCAGCAAGAGGGAGAGCAGCGATGTGGGAAGCCGTTTTCTGGCGAGCCAGGGGCATCGTGCTAGCGGTGGCAGCCGGTGGGCTGCTTGCCGCACCGTCAGCCGTGGCAGTGGGAGCCGAGGCCATGCTGGCCGGCGCAGCCAAGGTGGATATCACGCCCAACGGGCCGGTCCGGATGTACGGCTATGCCTCGCGGAAAACGGAATCGGAGGGAATCGCGGGCCGGCTCCGGGCATCCGCCTTGGCGCTGGGAGCGGATGACGGCGACGGGCCGGCAGTGCTGTTGACCGTGGACTGCGGCGCCGTGCCCAGCGAGATCGCCGCGGAGGCACTTCGCCGCGTGCAGGCCAAGGTGCCGGTGAAGCCGGAACGTTTCATGCTCTGCAACTCGCACAATCATTCGGGGCCGAATCTCAAGGGGATGAAGAGCCTGTCGGGCGACGAGCTGGAGCACCTGACCCGGTATGCGGCGGAGTTGACGGACCGGCTGGAACAGGTCGTGCTGCGAGCCCTGGAGTCCCGGGTCCCGGCCCAGTTGGCCGTGTGCCGGGGCCGCGTCGGCTTTGCCGCCAATCGCCGCGTCCTGAAGGACGGCAAATGGTCCGGCTTCGGCGCCGTCCCGGACGCCCCGGTCGACCACAGCTTGCCGCTGCTGCGGGTGACGGACCAGCAGGGCAAGCTGCTGGCGGTCGCCGTCAACTATGCGTGCCACAATACGACGCTGCGCGGGAATTTCCTGCAGATCCACGGCGACTGGGCGGGCTGCGCCCAGGAGTACATCGAAGCCGACAACCCCGGCGCAGTGGCCTTGATCACGCTCGGTTGCGGCGCCGACGCCGATCCGTGCCCGCACAGCACGGTCGCCTTGTGCGAGCAGCACGGCCGGGCGATGGCCGACGAGGTCCAGCGGTTGCTGGCCGAACCGGGGCGACCCGTCTCCGGACCGCTGACGGCCCGGACGGCGACGTTGGAGATCGCCTACGCACCTCCGCCGCCCTTGGACGAGCTGCGCCAGACCGCGAAGAAATCGTATGCGGCCCAGCGGCTGCTCGAAAAGCTGGAAGCCGGCGAAGCCCCGGCGAAGATCGCCAAGTACCCGCTGACTACGTGGACCTGGGGAGACGATCTGGCGATGGTCTTCCTGTCCCACGAGGTGGTGGTCGATTATGCGCTGCGGCTGAAGCGCGAGTTGGCTGGCGACCGGCTGTGGATCAACGCCTACAGCAACGACGTGTCCGCCTATATCGTGTCCAAACGACTGCTGGACGAAGGCGGCTATGAAGTCAATAACTCGCTCAGCACGATCGTCACCTACGGCCACCCCGAGCGCGTCCAGCCGCCGCTGGAGGACCGCATCGTGGAGCAGGTCAAATCGTTGTTGCCCCCCACGTTCGCGGCCGGGCCTCCGACGCCGGGCGGGCGGTGAGCACCGTTCGAGAAACCAGTCGCTCCCCGCCGTTGCGAGTCCTTTTGTCCGCAGCGATTCTCAGAGCGACCGCAACACCGCCAACGCCTCGGCCACTTCGCGGCCCTTCGCCTCGATGATGTCGAGCAGTTCCCCAGTCGTCCGCTGGTCTTCTTCCGTCTGCTTGTTTGGGTTCACGGCTTTTAGGTCGTACACCGCGTCCTCGATGTCCTGGGCACGGGCGGCCAGTTCGCGGGCCTCCTTGGTCAGTTCGGCAATCCGCTGTTCGGCTTCCGCGATCTTCTTTTTGGGCGTTGG
>CAIYOB010001636.1 GCA_903927685.1 uncultured Planctomycetaceae bacterium | reverse complement strand
TGGGTCGGCCGGGTTCGCCGGCGCGGCGGAGGCTTCCCCGGTCACGCCGTCAGCCGATCTGCAGCAGTTCCGCGATCAGTTCGTCAAGGACTTTAAGCGGATCGGGTTGAACACGGCGCCAGGGGACGCGGCCTTCCTGCGGATCATGGTCGAAAGCTGCCGGGCCCAGCGCGGCGTGGAAGTCGGCACCGCCACCGGGTACGGGGCGATGTTGATGGGCTTGGGTTTTGAGCGGAACGGAGGGCACCTGACCACGATTGACATCGATCCCAAGATGGTGGCGGCAGCCCGAGAGAACCTGCAGAAGATGCAGTTGGACAAAGTCGTCACGGTGGTCGAAGGGGACGCGTTACAGGCCATCCCGAAGCTGGACGGCGAGTTCGATTTCGCCTTCATCGACGCCGTGAAACAGGACTATCTTAAGTACTTCCAGGGCCTGGAGCCGAAACTGAAGCCGGGCGCGTTGATCATCGCTGACAACGTGATCCAGTCCGCCGGGCAGATGCGGGATTTCCTGGAATACGTCCAGAACAGCCCGAATTATCACACGACCGTCATCCGGGCCTCGGAACTGAAGAGCGACGGGATGGCGGTGATCTATAAGGTGAAATGACCCGGCTTTTGCCTTGCGCTCGCCATGGCCTATAATCAAGGAATAAGGTCAGAACCGGGAATTGCCGCTGGCCGGCCGAGGTTGCCATGGGAAAGATCCTTCGCGTCCTGCTGTTGCTCGCATTCGTGGCGGCGGTGGTCGGCTATTTTCGCAGCTGGTATACGGTCAGCCGACTGGACGAAGACCAGCACACCAATATTACCGTTAAAATCGATCGGCAGCGCGTCCGGCACGACCTGGATGTGGCGGCGGCCAAGGTCCGGCACCTGGCTGGCCGGGACCAGGCCGAGAGCAGCGAGACGCCAGGGGCCGACGGCAGCGGCGCCGTCACCCGGTGGTCCGAATAGGAAGGAGCACACACGCCATGGCCAAGAAGCGGATCTTGATGCTGGTCGGCGACTTCGTCGAGGATTATGAAGTCATGGTCCCGTTCCAGATCCTGGTGATGGTCGGCCATGAAGTGCATGCGGTCTGTCCCGGGAAAGGGGCGGGCGAGACGGTGGCGACCGCGATCCATGATTTTGAGGGCGAGCAGACGTACAGCGAGAAACGCGGCCACAACTTCCGCTTGAATGCCGCGTTCGAGGCGGTGGATGAAACCGCTTACGATGCGCTGGTAATCCCCGGCGGCCGAGCGCCGGAGTACTTGCGTTTGAACGCCCGAGTCCTGGGAATCGTGAAGCATTTCGCCGCGGCGGGCAAGCCGATCGCGGCCATCTGCCACGGACCCCAACTGCTGGCCGCGGCCGGCGTGCTGCAGGGCAAAGCCTGCGCCGCTTATCCGGCGGTCAGCCCGGAAGTGGTCCTGGGCGGTGGTTCGTTCGTGCCGGCCAGTGCCTCGTTCGACAACGCGCATGTGGACGGCAACCTGGTCACAGCGCCGGCCTGGCCGGCGCACCCGGCTTGGATGCGTGCCTTCCTGGAGGTCCTGGGAACGCAGCTTGTCCCGTAGACCGGCGCGGATTCGCTATTGAAAGCGCCGGGTCATCTTGTTTCCCGTAGGACGGTTTGCCAAACCATCTGGGCTGGAATGCTGTGCCGTCCTACCAAAGTCGAATTCGTTGCGGGCGGGTCAGGCGACCAGCATGTGCACTTGGCTGAACTCGCGGCTGTGGGCGTTCACGCCATCGACGAACTCCTCGAAAATGCGGACGTCCAGGGCTGACGCCGAATCGGCTTCCGGGTGGAACTGGGTCCCGAACGCGAACCAATCCGGGGTCTCGCTTTCCATCGCTTCGACCACGCCGTCCGGACAGCGGGCGGTGACGACGAAGCCGGAGGCGACGTCATCAACGGCCATGTGATGCATGCTGTTCACGCGGATTTCGCCCTCGCCGTAAACTCGCTCCATCAGCGAGCCGGGCACGACCATCAGGCTGTGGCGATGGGCCGGGTCTTGCAGATCCTTGTGCGGGATCGCGTGGGGCACGTCTTCCGGGACGTGCAGGAACAAGGTGCCGCCTTGGGACACGTTCAGCAGTTGCATGCCGACGCCGATGCCGAAGAACGGCATCCGCCGCTCGGCGACCAACCGCATCAACCGGCGATCAAACGTCTCGCGCCGCTTTTCCATGGAACGAACCGAAGGATGAAGCATGAATCCGTCGCGGCGCGGATCGAGGTCTTGACCACCGATCATCACGAAACCTTGCAGCGTGTCCAGCACCTGATTCAGGTCGTCTTCCGACTCCAGCGGAGGGACGATCACGGGGATTCCGCCGGCCAGCAGGATCCGATCGTAGTAACCGGCGGCGAGGAAGGAATAGGCGGGCGAGTCTTTCTTGGCGGAACGATAGTCAGCATTGAGACCGATCAGAGGTTTGCGCAGCATCTGTACTCCCTTCAGATTGAAACACTCAGGCCATCGGAACGAGACCAGAGGCGCGAGGCGTTCTCGCCCGGGGAGTGTGCTGAAAACCAGTTCCGTGGCCGTTGCATGCCTCAAAGCAGCCGCGTCGTGCGGTCGGCGTAGGGCGGATGACGAACGCCCGGGCACCGGCAGTGTCAAGCATCTGCGGCGGTGTCGGCGGTGATCCTGCCCCCGTGTGCTCAGGGAGGTCCTGCGCGTACCAGTGGCGCCAATCCTCGGCGTTTCCCTGGAGAACGATGTCCTTATCGGTTACCTCGAACCTCTCCTTCTAGACCCATTGCCTGGTCGTTCTGAAAGGGTTGCAGCGGGCGAGATTCTACCCGCCACGGCTCAGACTCCTAGCGCGAGCCTCTATTTTGGGCCACGGAACGTGCGAACCCACTACATACGGTGATAGCTGCACCCTGCTTGCAATGCTAGCGTCCGGTCACGTAAGATGCCGGCATGACACGACTTGCGGCCCAAGGCCGCGGCCGAGACCAACGCGAATGGCACTAGGTTAAGGACTCCGGATTGCCGGGGTGGCTGTGGTCGAGTGCAGCGCGCCCACAGTCCGCGAGGATTCCGGGGGCTCGCTGCACTCGACCCCGGCCACCCTTCCCGTGCTTCTTCTCTTAACCTGGTGCCGTTCGAGACAAACGTCCGAGGAGCAAGTCCATTCGGGAACGACAGGAGCAAGAATCATGGAAAAGTGGCCGATCGGTGTGTTTGCGAGTATCGACGCGGGATTGGGTGTGCGGTTGGAGGTTGCCCATGAACTGGGTGTGCCGACCGTGCATCTGCATGCGCCTCATCGCGAGACCCGCAGCCCGGAAAATGCGGACAAGTTCAGTGCCCGCTTGAATGAACTGGGGATCAAGATTTCGGTCGTGTTCGGCGGCTTCGAGGGCGAGAGTTACGCGGACATCCCGACGGTCGTCCGGACGGTGGGACTGGTGCCGCCCGAGACGCGTGCGGCTCGCACCCAAGAAATGAAGGAGATCTCGGATTTCGCCCGCCTGCTGGGCTGCGATGTCGTGGCTTTGCATCTGGGTTTCATTCCCCACGACGCGGCGGATCCCCTGTATCGCGACGTGCTGGCGGTGACGCGGGAAGTCTGCGACCATGCCGGGGCCAACGGGCAGAACCTGCACCTGGAGACGGGGCAGGAGACCGCCGCGGGCTTGCTGCGTTTCATTGCCGACGTCGAACGCGCCAATCTGTTCGTCAACTTTGATCCCGCGAACATGATTCTGTACGGGACGGGCGAGCCGATCGCGGCCTTGCAGCAAATCGGCAGCCGCGTGCACAGCGTCCATTGCAAGGACGGCAAATGGGCAGCCAACCCGGGAAAAGAATGGGGCCGGGAAGTGCCGTTAGGCGAAGGCGACGTGGGGATGGAGAACTTTTTGCGGACCCTGGACGCGATCGGCTATACGGGGCCGCTGACCATCGAACGGGAGATTCCCCAGGAACCGGAACGCCAAAAGGCGGAAATCGGCCGGGCGATCCGGCTGCTGAACGATCTGAAGGCCAAGGTCGGTTGACGCGGATCTTTTGCCGGCAGACGCGCAGACGCCGAAAAACGGGCCTGCTACAATTCGCCAACTTGAGAACACGCGTTTTCCAGCGCCCCAGGTGCCAAAAACCGATTCCATGTCCCCTAACGCCAACGTCGAACGACTCCGAGCTGCCGCGCCAGTGGTCTTGCCATCGCTGTTGCTGTGCGATTTCAGCAATCTGGAGCGGGAGGTGCGGCGGCTGGAGGCGGCGGGAGCCGAGGCGTTGCACCTGGACGTGATGGACGGATGTTTTGTCCCCAACATCACTTACGGCATGCCAATTGTGGCTGCCGCACGGCGGCTGACCGATCTGCCGCTGGACGTGCACTTGATGATCATGGAGCCGGCCAAGTACGTGGCCGCGTTCTGCGAAGCGGGCGCCGACCTATTGACCATCCATGTCGAGACCAACGGCGACTCGCGGCCCGTTTTGGAGCATATTCGCAACCTGGGGATGGGAGCCGGGGTGGCCTTGGACCCGGCGACGCCCCTGACGCGGATCGAAGGCTGCCTGGACCTGTGCGATTTGGTGTTGGTGATGAGTGTCCCGGCGGGGTTTGGCAAGCAGCCGTTTGATCCGGTGGCCTTGGACAAGCTGCGGCGGGTCCGTGAGATGACGGACCCGCGGCTGATGTTGGAGGTAGACGGCGGTGTAAATCGAAAGACGATCGGGAGTTGCGCCCAGGCCGGCGCAGGGTTGTTCGTGGTCGGTTCGGCGATCTTCAGCCAGGACGAGTATGGTCCGGTGCTGGATGAGCTGACCGGGCTGGCCGGCGGCAAATAGAGGATACTTCCCGGGTATGTTGCGCATTTACATCATCCGCCCCGGTTCGACCGACTTTGACCAGCAGCGACGGATCAAGGGCACACTGGACATTCCTTTGAATGACCTTGGCAGGCAGCAGGCGGCACAGGCGGCCGGAGCCTTGGCGAACACCGATATCGAGATTATCTACTCGGCGCCGTGCCAGTCCGCCTGGCAAACCGCCGAGTTGGTGGCTGACCGGCTGGACGTCAAGCTCAAACGCCTGGACACGCTGCACAACCTGGATCACGGCCTGTGGCACGGAATGCTGATCGAGGACGTCAAGCAGCGGCAGCCGAAGGTGTACCGGATGTGGCAGGATCAGCCGGAGACGGTTTGTCCGCCGGAGGGCGAGACCGTGGCGGCGGCCCGGCTGCGAGTGCAGCAAGTGCTGAAGCGCTTGCTCCGCAAGCACAAGCGGGGCGTGATTGGGATCGTGGTCTCCGAACCGTTGGCCAGCATCCTGCGGTGCTGTCTGCGGCCTTGCGGCTTGGGTGACCTGTGGAAATCGGAGTGCGACTTGGGTGTCTGGGAGAGTATCGACATCGAATCCCCGACCGATTCGGCAGTGAAAGCGGTCGAGGGCTAGTCGGGCGGGACGCCAGAGCATGTTTCGCGGAAAGCTATTGGGATCATGACGACGAGGAAAAAACGCGGGGTGCCGGAAGGCCTGTGGCTGCGGTGCCCCGGTTGCCAGGCTACGCTGTTTCGCAAGGCGGTGTATGAGCGCCAAGGGGTTTGCCCGGAGTGCGGCTACCACTTCTACGTCTCGGCGCGGGAACGGATCGCGCAAGTGCTGGACGAAGGCACGTTCGAGGAGTGGGACGCCGAAATCCTGCCGACGGATCCGCTCAACTTTGCCGACTCGAAGCGTTATGCGGATCGCCTGGTGGCCGAACAGAAGCGGACCGGGCTCAGCGACGCGGCCTTGACGGGCGGCGGGATGATCCGGGCGCGGCGCGTGGCGTTGGGCGTCACCGATTCGGCGTTCATCATGGGCAGTATGGGCTCGGTGGTGGGCGAGCGTTTGGCGCGACTGGTCGAACGCGCGACGGACCAGCGGCTGCCGCTGATCATCATCAGCGGCTCCGGTGGCGGGGCCCGCATGCACGAGGGCATCCTGTCGCTGATGCAGATGGCCAAGGTCTCGGCGGCCCTGGCGCGGTATGATCGGGCCGGCGGACTGTACATCTCCGTCCTGACGAATCCGACCATGGGCGGCGTCGCGGCCAGTTTCGCCGCCTTGGGGGACGTGATTTTCGCCGAGCCCAAGGCGCTGATCGGCTTTGCCGGCCCGCGGACGATCAAGGCGACCATCCGGATTGAATTGCCCGAGGGCTTTCAGTCCAGCGAGTTCCTGCTCGAGCACGGCTATGTCGATCGCATCGTGCCGCGCGACAAACTCAAGACGGAGATCGCCAGGATTATCGATTACTGCGGCAAGTGAGCGGCGTTATGGGCCTGATGGACAAACTGCAATCGCTGTTCGCCAGCAAGGAAGTTGACGTCAATTTGCGCTTCGACTTGCTGTCGGAAGGGCTGGCGGGCACGATGTCCAAGTTTCACCGGGCGCGGGACCGCAAGACCGACCGCATCGTCGGCCTGAAGATCTGCGATCCGGAGAAGACGGCGCTGTTCGAGTCGCGGTTCAAGGAACTGAACAAGCCACCTGAGGGCGAGATCGCCAAGTCGCTGAAGCATCCCCGGATCGTCGAGACTTACGAGTACGGGACCACGACCAAGGGCCAGACCTACATCGTCATGGAGTACGTTTCCGGGGTCGGCCTGCACGCCCTGATCCGGCAGCGCGATCCGCGGCTGGTCGGCTGCCGCGTGAACCTGATTCGGCAGATGGCCGAGGCGATCCACGCGGTCCATACGGCCGGCTACATCCACCGCGACGTGTGTCCGCGGAACTTCATCGTCTCCGACGATTTCCAGTCGCTGAAACTGATCGATTTCGGCTTGACCCTGCCCGATCTGCCCGCGTTCCGCCAGCCGGGCAACCGCACGGGGACGCCCATGTATATGGCGCCGGAAATCGTCCGCCGGCGGCCGACGGACCGCCGCGTCGACGTCTTTGCGTTCGGCGTCTCGGCCTACGAGCTGCTCGCCTTCGAATTGCCTTGGCCGCACGCGGATCCCTCCGGGGTCGGAGCGCTCAGCCACGACACCGACAAGCCGGTCCCGCTGCTGGAAGTGCGGCCGGGGCTCGACCCCACGCTGGCCGCTGCGATCACCGAATGCCTGGCGGCGAACCGCGAGCACCGGACGCCCAGCTTGGACGCCTTCCTGCGGCAGATCCGCCGCGTCGAAGCGGAAGAGCCCCCCCAGGGTTCGCCGTGACGCGGCCCCTCGTCCCGCAGCCGAGTCGCCGTCCAGGCGTCCCCATGGGCTTCGGATGCACCCCGAGAACCGATCCTCCGCCCCTTCCGGAACGCTTCCCCGCGGACCGGGCGGCGGTCACTCCAGTTGGACCTCGACGGCCGCGGGCTGCGGGCCGCCGGTGACGGTGACACTGGCCGTGCCGCGGCGGAAGCGGTTCAACGCGGCGCCGCTAGCGCGGAGTGTATAGGTCCCGGGCGGCACTTCGGGAAAAACGAAGGAGCCTTGGCTGTCGCTGACGGCCGAGCGATTCAGGCCCTCCAGGGTAACGCGGATGCCCGCGGCGGGACGGCTGACCAGGACCACTCGGCCTCGGATCGCGCCGGTGTCGAGCGGCGAGCCGGCGGCTGGCGGTTCCTTCCGCGGAGCAGCCACCGTGACGGTGCCGGCGGCTCGGGCCGACAAGCCCACGCGATCCGTGGCCTGGACGATCAACGTGTAGCGTCCGGGCGGCAAGTCCTTGGTGGGCAGCGCCGTCGTCCACGGGCCGACGCTGGGCGGCGCGGTGAGCAGCAGCGGTTGGTCCGCGTCTTCCAGCTCACCGGAAGCGTTCCGATCCAGTCCCACACGCCCCTTGGCGATCCCGCTCAACTCCTCGGCGACCAGCGTGACGGGAATTTCGTCGCCAGCCGCGACAGGTCTGGCGGGCAGTTCCACGCGGAGGACGGGAGGAGCGCCGTCCAGCACGACCGCGACCGCGTGCTGGTCCGTCAGTGGGCCCTGTCCGGCGACCGGCAAGTTGACGGTGAGCTGGGCCAACACGTCCACGGTCTTGTTGCGCAGGCCGCCGGCGGGGAGGGAGACCCGAAAGTCGGTGACTTCGGTATGGAACTGGATCTGTCCGTCGGGCTCGACCTGATGCAAGCGGACGGTGACCTGGCGGTCACAGCGCCACTGCAGCGTGCGTTCCCGCCGCAGCGTCCGGTCGCCGTCCTCGTCCAGTCCGAGTTCGACGACGTCGCCCGGCTTCTGAAAGGCATCCTCCGGGGCATCGACTTGGAACTCGATCGGAAGCGTTTCGGCGGGCGCCGGAAAAGCGTCACCTGCGAGCGGCGACGTGATCCGGATCCGGCACGGGGAGCGTTCCGGTTCGGCCGGCCGTCCCGTCTGGTCGCAGCGGACCTGGTAGAGAAAAGCCCGCGGATAGCCGTCGATCGCCAGCCGCACCGGGATCCGCTTCTCCGTCTCCGGCTCGACCTTGGCGAACAGCGTCGCAGCGTAGCCGGGAGCCGCCAGCTCGGCCCGGTCCTTCATTTCTGTGCCGGCGGGTAGCACCCCGGTCGTGTCCCACGCGACGGCGATCGGTTGAGCGCTGAGCGACGGCGGCAACAGCTCGACGTTCGCTTGTCCGTCGCCGTCGGCGTCACGGGGCTGGACACGAATCGCGATCCGTTGACTGGCAGGATCGTAGGCGATGTCCGCATCGAGATAGGTTCGCGGCGGCCGCACGGCGAACTCGATCCAAGTGTTCCATTGTCGCTCGGGTTGGGCCAGATCGTTCACCAGGCAGACCAGGCCGGCGCTCACGACGGGGCGTTGGTCAACGGGAGACGCGGACGCTGCCGCCGTGGCGGGCGGCGCCGGCTCGGCTCGGTCAGCGCCGCCAGGCGGCCGCGGCGGCGGGAACGGCAGGCCCACGGGCGTCGGCTCGGCTGGCAACTCCATCTCCAGCGGCCCGTGCAACCGCGCAAAGCCGGGCCGCAGCATTCCCGTGGCCTCGCGCGGCAACTGGAAGGCCTCGGTGGTTCCGTCGCCCGGGGGCTGACTCCAGAGTTCGACCCGCACGCGACGCTTCTTTCCGGAACGATTGACCAGTTGGAAGCGGTACGGCGTCACGCGATTGGGGAACGGCAGAAGACGGAGGCGATCCGGACCCTCGGACGGGCGCTCGGACGCCAGTGGCGGACCGCCGACCGTCAATTCGACGATCTCCGGGGCCCGAATCTGCAGTTGCAGGCGATGGGAAGCCGTCTGGCCGCGGGCGGTGAGCGACACCTCCACGTCCGCCGCCCCGGGGCCGTGGGTTCGCGGCCGCACACGGCAATTCACGACGCGCGGATCGTCCCGTCGCCACTGCAGCCGCTGAGATTGGGCGGAGGCAATCGCGCGCCAATCGGTCGCGGATTCACCCTGGACTTCGAGTTCGATTTCGTTCGCCTCGTACTGGATGGACATCACGGCCTGATCGACGCTCAACGACGCGGGTCCGACCGTCAGTTCCAGTGGCCGCCACGCACCAGGCTCCAACTCGACGGAGTCCGGCCCGGCGAGCGTGAGGGCCGGCGGCGCTTCGACGGGGCGCGGCAGGCGTGGCACCGCCAGGACGGCCGCCTCGCTTTCGACACGCTGCGCGTCGCGGGCGTCGACCAGACGCAGCAAGCGGGCCGCCTGTCGGGCCGCCTGGGCGTCCGCGGACTGTCCGAGTTGGCGGATACGCGCCGGCAAGTCGCGATAGAAATCCCTCAACCCTGCGCCCAACGGCCGCCAAGTCTGCCACCAGGCCGCTTCGTCCCCGCTGGCTGCCAGTTGCTGGTCCGCCGTCCGGACCGCGGCGAAGCTCGCTGCCAGGCCGGCTGCCGCATCCGGATCGGCCCAAGCAACCAAGCTGATTTCCAGTTGCGTCTGTTCCAGCAACCGCTGCCGCCGCCATCCTGGAAGGGTCGGCCGGGAGGGAACGACTGCGGCAAGATCGGGAGGCGGGAACGGCGATTCCAGTCGGCTGCGAGCGTCCAGCAGGGCTTGCCTCAGCGGGGCTGGCAGCAGCGGCGTGGCCAGCAGGGCATCGATCCGGTCGGCGACGCCCTGGACGCGGCCTCCTGCGGACAACTCGGTGACCAATTGTTGAGCCTCGCGGTGGATGCCGTCCCGCTCGATCTGCTCGCGGAGTCGGCGGAGTTCGTCCAGCCGGCGGCGCAATTCGTCCAGGCAGGCCTGCCGGTCGCCTCCGGCGGATACCGCGCCGACGTCGGCCGTCAGCAACTCATCGAGCAGGTTCCGCAGCGTCGGCAGCCCGAACTCGACAAGCTGGAGCAGGGCTGGGTACTCGGACAGCGACTGGGGCGACGCGGTCGCTGCGGCGGCATGCCATCGCACCAGGTAAGCGACGTCGAACGCCAGTTCGTCAGCGAACTGGACCGCCTCGCGGAGGCGTTCGCCTGCGGGCACGGGCTGGTCATACGAGGCTTGGACCTCGCCGCCGACGAACTGCCGCCGGGCTTCGGCCAAGCGTCCGAGGACCGTCCCTCGATCGAGACCGGGCGGGACGGTGGCCGCACTCAACACGGACGCCAGCGGCAAGACCTCCTGTTGAAGTCGGGCGGCGATCTCCTGAGCCTGAAAGGAGTCCCCGGCCCACAGTCGCTGCTCGTAACCCAGCAGCGTCTCTTGGTACTCGCGCCACACGTGCGGGGCATAATCGGCAGGCAGCCAGGTCCCGGCCTCGGTTCGCGTCTGGAATCGATCGCGGGCCGCCCAGGCCTGCGCAAGCAACCGCCGCGCTTCCCGCAGTTCTGCCGGGACCGTCGATGCCGCGGATTCCGGGGCCGGTTTCTGAGCGGGTGCCTGCGTCTTGGCGGTCCGTTCAGGTTCTGCGGCAGCGGACTTCGGATCGCTGCCGCTTGGCTGTGGTTTGGTTCCCGGCGGCGTCTCCGCCGGGCTTGGCGTGCCGTCTGCCGACGCCTGCTCGGCCGGGGTTTGCGGCTGGGAGACGAGCGTCAGCGTGAACGCCGGAGGCGTCGCCACGTTCCCGACGCCTGCCTGCAGCAGTTGCGGGGTCTGGTGTTCCCGCCCGCCAGTCTCCTGCCGCGCAAACTGACTGACGCCCGCTCGAACGTAGTCGGCCAATTCAGCCAGATCGACCTGGGCGTCGTCATCGCGATCGGCTGCGCCCCGAAACGCGTGCGCGAGGTAATACCCGAACGCCGAGCGCCGGGCGGAGGAGGAGACGTGCGAAGTCTCGAACGGGCCGTTCGCTGTCAAGACCCACAGCCGCGGATCGCGGCGCCGTTGGAGCCGATCTTCCAGCAGCCGGGGAAGCTCGTCCACCAGGATTCCCAGCCGCGCGTCATACGTCAAGCGGCCGGCGTCCAGTACCAACAGCTTGAAATCGGCCGGCCAAGCTTCCAGTTCCGTCAACAGGTCGTCCAGCGGGTATCGTCCCGGGGCGTCCCGGCGGAGAAAGTCGCTGCACAGCAAGTAGGCGTTCCCCTCTTCCGTGATGCCGTGCCCCGCGACATACAGCACCAGCGTGTCCCTGCCCGCCGTCCGGCATCCTTCCAGCCGGCGGGGCCACGTCGGCATCGCGTCGGAAGTCTGCAGGTCGCCCAGTTCCACGGCGGGCCGATGCGCGCCGACGTCGGCAAATGCCTGGATGTCCTCCTGCACAAAGCGGATGGGCGGCGCCGCCAGGACGTCATAGTCGACGACCGGCAGACAGGCCAAGTGAATCGTGGGCAGAAACAGCCACTGGACCAACAGCCAAGCGAACAGCACCAGCAACCCCAGGCCCAAGGCGGGCAGCAGGATCCGGAGCGTCCAGCGGGCCGAGGAAGTCGCTGGCGTCCGCGAGGCGTGGCCTCGCCACGACCGTTGAGGAGCCGGAGATCCTTGAGAAGCACGCATACGGCACCAGACCCGAGGTCGCCACTACGGTCCATTGTAGGACTGAGCGGCTGGAAAGGCAGCCGGGCAGACCGGGTTGTCCCGCCGGTTTTGCGGTTGGGACTGTTCACCGTTGTCTGGTGTCAAGTAAGATGAAGGGGGCGCCCCCTTCGCCGCGATCCAACAGAGGTTGGGGGCAGGTTGGGCTTGCGCGATGCAGACTGATTTCCGAGCACGGGCCTTGCGACAGGAGGAATGCGCTGATGCGGAACCTGCCGGTCCATTGGTATGAAGGGCTGTTCCTTCGTCCCCAGCATTTCCAGGCGACCGAACGCTCTTGGACGGAAGCCCTGCAGATCGCAGAGCAATGCGATCATCCCTACCCGTATGGATTACGGCGATTCGAGTTCAGTGCGGACGCGATCGGGAATTACCAGTTCCAGGTGCTAGCCTGTGAAGCGCGGATGCGCGACGGGACGTTGCTATCGTTGGATGCCGGCCAGCCGCTGGACCGCTTGGACCTGCGGCCCGCCCTGGCCAGAGAATCCGTCGTGCGGATCTACCTGGGCGTTCCCAAGCTGGCGCTGGGCCGGGTCAATGTCGGTGCCGCAACCGGGCAGGGCATGCACCGGTACACAGAGCAGAAGCTAGCGGTCCAGGACGAGAGCCTGGGGGGCAACGATCAAGAGCTCGAGTTTCGCGCGTTGAACGCGCGGCTGCTGTTGAGCACCCAGGAATTGGCGGGTTACGAAGTGCTGCCGATCGCCCAAGTCCAACGGGCCAGCGAGAAAGAGGCGGCCCCGCAACTGGATCTGCGGTACATCCCGCCGCTGCTGGCCGTCGACGCCTGGCCGCCCCTGCGCGAAGGCATCGTGCGCGCGGTTTACGATCGCGTCGGCAAGAAGGGCGACGTATTGGCCGAGCAGGTGGTCAATCGCGGGATCGGGCTGGCCAGCCAGGAGCCTGGTGACCTGGATCGGCTGTTGATGTTGACCGAGTTGAATCAAGCCTCCGCGTCGTTGGGTGTCTGGGGCTTTGCCGAGGGCATTCATCCGCTGCCCGCATACCTGGAACTGTGCCAGCTGGTTGGCCAGCTGGCCATTTTCGGCGCCGCGCGGCGTCTACCCGAGCTTCCCCGCTATGATCACGACGATCTCGGCCGGATCTTCTCTCATGTCAAAGGGCAGATCGACCTGCTGTTGGATACGGTTCGCGACTACGAATACGAGCAGCGGTTCTTTGTCGGCGAAGGCCGGGGGATGCGGGTCACGATCGAGGCCAAGTGGCTGCAGGCGGACTGGCAGTGGTTTGTCGGCGTGCAGCGCGGCGGGTTGACGGACAAGGAGTGCCTGGCTCTGTTGTCGCCGGGCGGGCTGGACTGGAAACTGGGCAGTGGGCGGCAGGTGGATGCGCTCTTCCAATACGGCGCCGAAGGCTTGCATTTGACGCCGCTGGCGCAGGCGCCGCGGGCGTTGCCGCCGCGGGGTGACTGGAGCTATTACGAAGTCAGCCGCCAGAACGCGGCCTGGAAGGACGTGTTGGAGACGCAGACGCTGGCCATGCGGCTGAAAGACACGCTGATTGCCAATCGCGACCGGCTGCAAGGCGAGCGAAAACTGGCGGTCGCGCTGGGCGACCGGCAAGCCGAGCTGCAATTCGCGCTCTTCGCCGTGCCGAGGCGAGCATGACACCCGAATTCTCCGAAGTGGTCGACCGCATTTTCCTGCATGTGCTCGGTCTGCTCGACCGGATCGAGCGGAACGAGAACCCCGTGCCCAGCGACGAGCGCGTCTGGATTCGCAGTTGGCTGGACGAAGCGGATGCCAAGCTGGGGCAGCGTCAGGACTGGCTGCTGGCCAAGTACGCCCTGGTCGCGTGGATCGACGATGTGCTGATCGAAGCCCCTTGGGACGGCTGTGCCTGGTGGAAGGAGAATGCCCTGGAAGTCGAAGTGTTCAACAGCCGGTTGCGGCACGAGCAGTTCTATGTGAAGGCGACCGAAGCGGCCGCGCTGAGCCGGAAGGACGCCCTGGAAGTGTTCTATGTGGGCGTGGTGTTGGGCTTTCGCGGCTTGTACCGCGATCCGGCCGCCGCGGCGGTGCTGGCCGCGCCCCGCGGGTTGCCGCCCGACTTGGAGACTTGGTCCCGCCAGACCTCGATGGCCATCCACTTGGGGCAAGGCCGACCACCGATCACCGAGAGCATCGTGCCCGGTCAGGGAGCGCCCCCGCTGGAAGGCCCGACGCAATTCATCTGGTCCGCACTGGCCGGCGTCGTGCTGGCGGCGTTGGTCCTGATGTTGGCTTGGATGTGGTTCCTCCAGGAATGATTGCCTCACCATGTCGTCACTGATCTCGCAATTCCTGTCCGCATTGACTTGGCCCCTGCGGATGCTCGTCGAGTTGACGATCTCCGTCCTGCCCGGCTCGAAACGGATGCTGTCGCTGTCGTTGCCGGCGCGGGTGGCGTGGCTGGTCGCGCTGTTCCTGGTGATCTGCGCCGTGACGGCCTTCGTCGCGTTCTACCAGACCGAGAATCGGGCGTCCTGGAACTACTGGGTCAATCCGGTGCGCGTGACGGTGATCGGGCTGTTGCTGGTCGCCATCCCGGTGGTCGTCTACCAGGTCTTGCGGCTATGGCTGGCGGGCGAACGCTCGCGATTCCCGGATATTGACGAGGCCTGGCAGGCCGGGTTGGCCGAGTTGCAGCGGTGCGGAATCGAACTCGCGGAAACGCCCATCTTCCTGCTTCTCGGCTCGGCCGGCACAGCACAGGAGAAGGCGTTGCTGGATGCGGCGCGACTGGAGCTGCGGATCCGCAACCTGCCCCAAGGGCCGGCCGCCCTGCACTGGTTTGCCACGGGCGAAGCTGTCTATCTGGCGCTCACGAACACCTGCTGCCTGAGCCAGCTGGCGGCGCTGAGCGGTTCGCTGCCGACGGAGGAGCGGCCGCGGCCCGAGCCCGCGCGGCCCGGGCCCGCCAGCGACGCGATTCGCGGCACGGTTGTCTTGGGGGAGAGCCGACCGGCGTCCGCGCGGTCCGGCCCGCTGCCGCCCCCGCCGCCTTCCGCCGCCGCGTCGCCCAGCGACATCCGCGGGACGATGATGCTGGGCGCCGGCGCCGCCGATCGCCAGCCTCCGATCGCCGAGAAGAAGTTGGTCACCCTGCCGGCCGCCGCGGCCGCCGAGCAGCAGGCTCGCCTGACGTATGTGTGCGGGCTGTTGCGGCGGCGGAGGCGGCCCTTGTGTCCCGTCAACGGCGCGCTCGCGCTGCTGCCCTACGAACTGATCCTGCACGGGCCGCGCGAGGCGGTCGAGGTGGAACGGTGCGTCAAGCGGGACATGGACGCACTGCGGCAAGGCCTGATGCTCCGCTGTCCCGTCACGGCCTTGGTGGTCGGCATGGAGCAGGATCCGGGGTTTCGCGAGTTGTTGCGGCGCGTCGGACGGGAACGCAGCCTGGGCCAGCGGTTCGGAAAGGGCTTTGCGCTGTGGAACCCGCCGGTCCACGAGCGGTTGACGGCTGTCTGCCTGCACGCCTGCGGCGCCTTCGAGGACTGGATTTACGCCTTGTTCGCCGAACGCGGCTCGTTGAGCAAACCCGGCAATACGAAATTGTATGCCCTGCTGTGCAATCTGCGTCGCAACGTCCAATCGCGGCTGGCCAAGATCGTGGCCCAGGGCTTCGGATACGATCCCGAAGTGGAACCCGAACACGAATCGTTGCTGTTTGGCGGTCTGTACTTTGCGGCCACGGGCGAGACCGAAGACCGCCAGGCGTTTGTGAAAAGCGTCTTCGAGAAGCTGCCGGAACAGCAGGAAGAGATCGAATGGATGGCAGCCGCCCGGGACGAAGACGAGAAATACCGGACGCTGGCGCTCTGGGCCTACGGACTCGATACCCTGCTGCTCCTCTGCCTCATTGGTATCTTTGTCTACAGGTGGATTGGGCCGAAGATATAGCCGCCGTCGCGGAAGCGACGTTTCACCGCGGTCTGGGAAATGTGAGCCGCCATCGTAGAATGGAAAGCAGAGGCGCGGATTGTCCCTGGCGGCCTGCGAGAGTCCGCCGCAAAACCTCGCTCTTTTCTTGGTCGTTCACGTTGGCTATCGGGGCCTTGTCATGTCTGCCCCTTCACGGATCGCTCAGGAGCAGTGGATCGAGCAGTGCCAGGGCCTGGTGCGTTCGCTGGCGGTGCAGATTCACCGCAAGCTTCCAGCGACGATCGAATTGGACGACCTGATCGCCTACGGGGAGTTGGGGCTAATGGAAGCCGCCCAGTCCTTTGACCCCAGTCACGGCTGCCAGTTCTCGACGTTTGCGTACTACCGGATCCGCGGTTCGATCTACGACGGAGCGGCGAAGATGAGTTGGGGCCTGCGCGAAGATGACTCCGAGTCCGTCCCGCACGCCCTGGTTGACTTGTTGCAGCCGGGACCCTCGGCGGCGGCGATGGAAAACGAGATCAGGGACAAGTTGCACACGTTGATCGACGCGCTTCCCCAGTCCGTCGCGGAGTTGATCCGGGCGACCTATTTCGACGGTCTGACGCTGGAGGAGGCGGGGCATCGCTTGGGACTCAGCAAGTCGTGGGCCAGCCCTCTGCGCGCCCAGGGGCTGAGAACTCTAGCCCGTTCGCTGGCCGGCTGGCAGCCGGGCTGAGCCGAGGTCTCGGCGTCGCCGAGGGCGGCGACGGTACTCGGCAGTATCCAGTATTCAGCCGTATCCAGGGTTGCTTTTGCGGGGCACAAGAAATAAGCTGGATGTAGGCCAATCACTTCTACTCCTCTGGTCCAAGCGGGAATCTGGCCGATGGCATCGCCCCGTGTGCTCGATCTGGACTCATTATTGGCGGACATTCCGGGAGGCAATCCGGCCGGGACGGACCTTCGCGAAGACTATTCGCCTCGCGCTGTATTTCGCGTCTTGAAAGACGCCCGGGCGGCCGCGCGTGCCGCGGAACGCGGCGCGGTTTGGGAGGACGACGA
>CAIYOB010001635.1 GCA_903927685.1 uncultured Planctomycetaceae bacterium | reverse complement strand
TGCGGGGCAGCGCCGGTCCGAGTGCCGCGCACCGTAACCCGAAGCGCCAGCGAGAGGGACAGCCCCCGTAACCCGAAGCGCCAGCAAGAGGGACAGCCCCCGTAACCCGAAGCGTGAGCGAGGACGGATGGCGGATCCTCGCTTACGTGTCGGGTTACGGTGCCTGGGGTCGAGTGGAGCGAGCCCCCAGACGCTGACCTGGGGGCTCGCCACTCGTACCTCGTAGCTCGACCCCAGGCACCCGCTCCCACTCGCCCGATGCGTCGGACGCGTCCGACTTGTCCGACGCGCTGTCCGACGCGCCGTTGACACGTGCCGCGGCGGAAGGTCGAATGACGGTCCAATCCCACAAGGAGCAAGGCATGAGCGCACTGGTCGGCGGCATCGAGGCGGGCGGCACCAAATTTGTCTGTGCGGTGGGAACCGGTCCGGACGACATTCGGGACGAAATCCGCTATCCCACCACCACGCCCGGCGAGACGATTTCCCGAGCGATCGAGTATTTCCGCGACGCCCGGGGCCGCTTCGGACCGCTGGCGGCGATTGGCATTGCGTCCTTCGGGCCCGTCGATCCGAATCCCGCCTCGCCGACGTTTGGCTACATCACGTCGACGCCCAAGCCCGGCTGGCGGGACACCGATTTTGCCGGCGCGGTGCGGCGCGAACTGGGGCTGCCGGTGGGACTTGACACGGATGTCAACGTGGCCGCGGTGGGCGAAGCCACTTGGGGCGCGGCGCAGGGACTGGATACCTTCCTGTACCTGACGATCGGGACCGGCATCGGCGGCGGGGGCTTGGTCGGCGGCCAGTTGATGCATGGGCTGCTGCATCCGGAAATGGGGCACATCCGAATTCCGCACGACCGTACGGCCGACCCGTTCGCCGGCTCGTGTCCGTTTCACGGCGACTGCCTGGAGGGCTTGGCCGCCGGCCCGGCGATCGAAGCCCGCTGGGGCTGCTCGGCTGCCGATTTGCCGCCCGACCATCCCGCGTGGCAACTGGAAGCCCAGTACCTGGCCTTCGCCCTGGTCAATTTTGTCTGCACGCTTTCGCCCCAGCGGATCATCCTGGGCGGCGGCGTCATGGACCAGCAGCACCTGTTCCCGTGGATTCGCGTCAAAGTCCAGGAGTTGCTCGCCGACTATGTCCGGGCCGAAGCGATTCAGACGGCGATCGATTCCTACATCGTCCCGCCGGGGTTGGGCAATCGCTCCGGCGTGCTAGGAGCCATCGCCTTGGCCCAGTTGCAGATTCGAACCGGGAGTTGAGTATGAGAGCGTTGGCGACGTTGATCTGTGTGTTGGCAACCGCGTCTGCGACTTCGGCGGCGGAGATCCTGTTGACCGACGGGCCCCAGGAAATCGCGGGACAGAAATACTACTGGCTGGCCGAGTGGCGGTTGGACATCACTCTGCCCGATGACGTAGCGGCCGACGACCGGTTCGAGGTGCTGTTCGGGACCAAGGGACCGACGCCGCGTACGATGGGCTTCGAGTACGACGGCCGATCGGGGACGCTCGCCGATGTCCGGCAGCAAGTGTTCGAGTGGGTCGCCGTGCCGCTGGGAAAACTGGCCGGCGGAAAGAAGGTCTCGTTGTTCGGTCAAGGCGGCGGGCCGCAGGCGTTCCTGGCGGGCGTCCGCGTCGCCGGCCAAACGGCCGGACAGTTGCAGGTCAAGCCGACCCGTACCGGCACCGTGTCCTCCGGCGGCAGCCAGTCGGCCGTCTGGGCGGATCTGCCAGGCTTCGAAATGAACGACGAGAACCGGCGGCTTTGGGAACCCACTCCCCAGCAGCCGGATTGGCCGCGGGCCGAACGCTCCGCACGCTATGCCGGGATCGCGTTGAGCAAAGTGCAGCGCTGGCTGCACGAATGCTGTCTGCCCGTCCGCGACGCGCGGTCCGGACTGTTCCGTCCGACCGGCGCGGAATGGAATTATCGAGATACGGCGGCCGATTGTTATCCATTCTACGTCTGGGCAGCTCACTTCACCGATCTGCAGGTGCTCGATACGGTGATGACCGAAGCCCTGCAGGCCGAGCAGCGGCTGTGCAACCAGCTGGACCGGATTCCCGTCAGCTACGA
>CAIYOB010001634.1 GCA_903927685.1 uncultured Planctomycetaceae bacterium | reverse complement strand
CCGTTCGGCCTGGAACTGGGTGACATTACCGTGGGCTGCTGGATCATCGGGATCCTGTCGGCCGTCTACGTTTTCGCGGGCGGGCTGAAAGCCTGTGCCTGGGCCGACTTGATCCAGGGGACGGCCTTGGTCCTGGGCGGCATGGTGATCGCCGGCTTTGCCTTGAGCCTGTTGGCCGACCGCAGCCCGCAGGACCTGATCCAGACGGCCCGCAACCAGGAGGTGACCGTCGATTCGCTGCAGAGCGCGGGGCCTGTCCAGCGGTTCTGGGACCTGAACAAGGGTCCGCTGCCCGACGGCAAGACCCACATGGTCCGCGGCAGCGATGACAAGGAAATCCCCTGGACGGCGCTGCTCATCGGCCTGTGGATTCCCAACTTCTTCTATTGGGGCCTGAACCAGTACATCACGCAGCGGACATTGGGCTCGAAATCGCTGGCCGAGGGCCAGCGCGGAATCGTGTTCGCCGCGTTTCTCAAGCTGGTCATCCCCTTCATCGTCGTGATCCCCGGCATCCTGGCCTACAACCTGTTCCACAACCAGCTGAAACACGACGCGGTCAACCGCAACGCCTTGATCCTGTCCGAGGATACGCCGGACCTGTACGTGTCGCTGTCCGACACGATGAAGCCCGACCGCAACCAGGCCCGCAACAAGAGCATCGTGGCCAAGGTGGATGCGAACCTGAGCCGCGGCCAGGCGGCTGCCAAACCAAGCGTCTACAAGTTCGACGCCAAGTTCGCCGGCTTGCACCCGCAGGACGCGGCGGCGATCCTGGCGTACGACTGGCAGCAGATCGGCGACAAACTGGGCGCCAAGGCAACGGCCACCGTGCCTGACGCAAGTGCTTCGCCGCAAGCCCTGGCGGACTTCAGCCAGCTGGTGGCCAACGCGGCTGGCGAGTTGCCGCCGGATACGCTGGCCGTCGAGACACTGGTCGCCCTGGATTACGACAACGCGTTTCCCACGCTGATCCGCGAACTGCTGCCCATCGGCAATGGGATCAAAGGCTTCGTGCTGGCCGCCATTTTCGGCGCGGTGGTCAGTTCCATCGCCGCAATGCTGAATTCCGCGTCCACCATCTTCGCCATCGACATTTACAACAAGCTGCGGTGGCAGCGTGCCAGCCAGTTCGAGTTGGTGACCGTCGGCCGCATCGGTGTCGTGGTGTTTGTCTTGATCGCCATTATCATCGCCCCGTCGCTGGGCCATCCCAAGTTCGGCGGCATCTTCACGTTCATTCAGGAGTTTCAGGGCTTCATTTCGTCCGGCATCCTGGCCATTTTCCTGTTCGGGGTTCTCGTCCACCGCGCACCGCGTTACATCGGCACCGTGGGCCTGATCCTGAACCCGGTGCTGTACGGGTTGTTCAAGTTCAGCCCGCAGGTTCCGGTGCTGAAGGACTTTGGCCTGCTGCAAACGGTCGCCGCCTGGTCGTTCCTGGACCGCATGGCGTTGTGCTTCGGGCTGATCATCGCCGTGCTGTCCCTGCTGACCCTGATCCACCCGCTGGCCAAGCCGGTCGACCTGCCGGTGAACCCGAAGATGGACATGACGACGTCGCGAGGCGCCAAAGCGTTCGGGGCGTTTGTCATCCTGCTGACGCTCGCCTTGTACGTGGTCTTCTGGTAGAGTACCATCAGCGTGGGGTGAGTCCCGCGACTGGCGTCCGGCGTCGGCGCGATGGGCTCAACCCCGGATCATTTCAAGGGTTAGCTCATGACCGTGTACCGACGAATCGAAACGTCACAAGAGGACGGAGTCACCGTCGTCACTTTCATCGAACGGAAGATCCTCGAAGCGGCCGCCATCATGGAGTTGTCTGAGGACCTGATCCGGTTGGTGGACCAAGAGGGCTGCAAGGACCTGCTGCTGGATTTCAGCGCTGTCGAGTTCCTGTCGAGTGCGGCGCTGAACAAACTGATCATTCTCGACAAGAAGGTCAAGGCGAAGGGCGGGCAACTCAAGCTGTGCAGCATGATCCCGGAAATCCGCGAGGTGTTCGTCATCACGCGGCTGAACCAGTTGTTCGACATTGTCGATACCCGTGCGAAGGCCCTGGACGGCTTCCGACGGGCCAGACCGGGAGCGGCCTAGGTTCATGGATAAACGCATCAAGAAAAAGCTCGACACGGTCCACCAGCATCTGCAAACGCTCCGCCAGCAACTGGCCGGCGCCAAGCGCCAGCCCGATGAAGCGGGCGAAATCGAGCGGCTGACGAAAGAAATCGCCGCTCTGGAGGCGGAAGCGCAGAAGCTGAAAGCCTCAGGCGGCAAGTGACCGCCGGCCCACGCTCGGCCCTGGGCTGCCTGGGGTCGAGCGCAGCGAGCCCCCTGTGGCCAGGCTGGGGGGCTCGTCACTCGTGGCTTGACCCCAGGCACGCTCGCCAGCGGAAAGCCTCAGGCGGCAAGTGACCGCCGCTCCCCTACTCCTCCGCGCCCAGCACCACCCCCACGTTGATCTGGCGGCCTTCGCGGAGGACCGTCACCACGACCTCGTCGCCCGGTTGCCGCCGTTCGATCGCCGACAGCAGATCGTCCGCCGATTTGACCGGCTGGCCGTCCAGGGCCACGATCAAGTCGGCGTAGTCGCGGTCGATCTGTACATCCTCGCTCAAGAACGGTCCGAACCGGCGCTGGTTCTTGACGATCCGGAACCCGCGCAGACCGGACCGTTCCGCGGGACCTCCCGGCGTGAGCGTCGCGATGACCAAGCCTTGGTCCGTCTGCAACACGCGCGTGATCCCCAAATCAGGACGAATGACCCGCCCGTTCTGGATCAACTGGGAAACGACGCGGGCGATCGTGTTCACTGGGATCGCAAAGCCCACTCCCGTGTTCTCGCCGCTGCGGCTGGCGATGGCCGTGTTCATGCCGATCAGCCGGCTGCGGCTGTCCAGCAGCGGACCGCCCGAATTGCCGCGGTTCAAGGCCGCGTCGATCTGGATGATGGACTTCATCGTCCGCCCGTTGCGCGAAGGCAGCGAGCGGTTCAGGCTGGAGATGATCCCGGTGGTCATCGTCCGTTCCAGGCCGAACGGATTGCCGATGGCAAACACGTGCTGGCCCACGCGCAAGACCGATGATTCGCCCAGTTCGACGGGAAACAGCGATTCCCGCGGCGCGTCGATCTGCAGCACGGCGATGTCATACACCGGGTCCGCGCCGACCAGCTTGGCGTCATACGTTACGCCGTTGAACAGCGTCACGCGGACTTGCTTGGCGCCTTCGATGACATGGTAGTTCGTCAAAATGTGGCCCGACTGGTCCAGCACGGACCCCGACCCGGCGCCTTCCGAGGGCTCGAGCATCAAGAACATGTCCGGCCGCACGATCAGCGTCGTGATGTTGACCACGCTGCGGTTGACGTTGTCATAGACCGCGATATTGATCCGTTCGGCCTCTGTGAACTCATCTTCGACCGCCCGCGGAAGCCGGCCCGGCGCGGCCTCTTGCGCCACCGCTCGAGGTTCGACCGACGGTGACTTGAATGCGGTGGACAGCAGACCGCCCAACAGCGCCGAAAAACCGCACAGCAAAAGGTACTTTTTCATCCGCCAGACTCCCTTCCTTCCTGTCACCCCAGGCTGACTCTGCCCAGCCGGCAACACGCCTCCAAGATAAGCGAAACGGCCCTTCAACACCAGCGTGATTGCCCTGGGAT
>CAIYOB010001633.1 GCA_903927685.1 uncultured Planctomycetaceae bacterium | reverse complement strand
TTGTTCTTGGGGATCAGGGGTGGGCACCACAGGCTCCTTCGCTTCAGCAGAAACGGTGTGGACGACTCGCCCCATTATCACCGACCGCGGCCGATCCCGCAACTCGCTCGCATCAGCCGCCCGGGGAGTACCGTTTTCCCTGCCAGGTGTCGCGGCGGCGGAGTTCTGCGTCCAGTGCCGCGCGCAGCGCCGGTTTGTCCAGGCACCAGGCCGGGGCGACCAGGTACTGGGGAGGCGCGTCGCCGCCGATCCGTTCGATCACCACGCGCGGCGGCAGCCGTTCCAGGACCGCAATTACGGTATCCAGGTATTCGTCCCGTTCCAGCAGCCGGACTTCGCCGCGTGCCACCTGGTCCGCCAGCACCGTATTCCGCACGGCATACAGGTTATGGATCTTGACCGCGTCGACGTCCAGCCGCACCAACTCGCGGGCCGAGGCCAGGATATCGTCCCGCGACTCGCCCGGCAGGCCCACGATCAGATGAACGCAGATCTCGAACCCGCGGCCGCGACTGCGTTGCATGGCGTCCACGAACGCTGCATGGTGATGGCCGCGGTTCATCCAGTCCAGTGACCGGTCGTGCATCGTCTGCATCCCGTACTCGACAGACACGACCGTGCGGCGGGCCAATTCTTCGAGCAACTCCAGGACCTCGTCCGGCACGCAATCCGGCCGCGTACCGATCGCCAAGGCGACGATGCGGGGATCCGCTAGCGCTTCTCCGTATGCCTGCCGCAAACGCTCGACGGGCGCATACGTATTAGTTGCGGGCTGAAAATACGCGATAAAATGCTCACAATCGTAACGACCGCGCAGGCGGCGGATGCCTTCGTCGATCTGTTCCCTGAGCGATTGCCGCGGCAACCGCCGGCTGGGACTGAAGCTACGATTGTCACAGAAGGCGCACCCCCCCGTGGCCACGGTCCCGTCCACGTTGGGGCAAGTGAAGCCCGCATCGAGGCTGACCCGCTGGACGCGCTGCCCGAACTTGCTGCGGAGAAAGAAGTTGTACGCATGGTAGCGCAGCCCGGCCGCGCGCCACGCGCAGTCCGCCGGTGGTTCCGCCGCGCGCACGCTGTCAGTTGACGATGCCTCAGGCCTCATGTAGATTACCTTGGAGACGGGCTCCATAAGGCGGCTAACCATCGACACTTGCGATGGGACTTCGGCGCCGCCGACACAGATCTTAGGTCGAGCGAGCAGCAGGAAACAAGGGGAGCATGGCGATGTACGGTGAACTTGTCCCTCTGGGCGGTGGCGATCCGATTCCGTTGTTGAAAAAGCGGCTGGTCATCGGGCGGCGCGAAACGTGTGACATCGTCTTGCGGTTCGCGAACGTCTCGGGACAGCATTGCGAGCTGATTGCCGACGAGGGCTACTGGTTCGTCACGGACAAAGGCAGCCGCAACGGCACCAAAGTCAACGGGCTGCGCGTCGCCACCATGCGCAAACGGATCGACCCGGGGGACATGTTGTCGGTCGCCAAGCACAAGTACGAAGTCCGCTATTCCCCCGTGGACGACCTGGGCGCCAGCGGCCCGCCGCCGGCCGAAGAGGAACCCATCCGCGACATCTTGTCGCAAAGCCTGTTGGACCGGGCAGGCCTGAAACGCCGGCAGACCTGAGCGGCCTACGCCGGTTCGGACGTGCCGGTGAGGAACTCGTCGGTCGTCGGGCCCCGGAGAGCGTTCGATGCCCATGCATGACTGGACCCGCGTTGCGCCAGGGATCTTCCACGCGTTTCACAACACATGGATCGGCGATCTCCAAAAAGCGCTGAACGATCGCCGGCTGCCACCGGACTACTATGCCTTGGGCGAGCAACGGGCGGGAGACCTGGGCCCGGACGTGCTCACGCTGCACTCGGACGACGAACCCACGCCGGACGAGCGATTCTCACGCCCGTCGGCGGATCGTGATGGCGGGCTGATCGCCCTGGCCGAAGCACCGCCGAAAGTCAGTATCACTCAGGACGCGGAAGACCTGGCCTTCTACCTGGCCCGGCAGAGGAATGTGGTCATTCGGCATACGTCTGGAGACCGCGTGGTCGCGATCATCGAAATCGTTTCGCCAGCCAACAAGCACACGCAACGAGCGATCAACGATTTCGTGGACAAGGTCGTAGCCGCCTTGGACGAGGGCGTTCACGTGCTGGTGATCGACCCCCTGCCGCCCAGTCCTCGCGATCCGGATGGCATGCATGGCGCCGTGTGGGACCGGATGCTAGCGGGCCCGTACCGGCCGCCGAAGGGACGTCCGTTAACGCTCGCCTCGTACGCCGCCCGCGGGACGGTCACGGCGTTTGTCGAGCCCTTGGGCGTGGGCAGTCCATTGATCGACATGCCGCTGTTTCTCCGCCCCGGACACTACATCCCCGTCCCCCTGGAGATGACGTACCTGAGCGCCTGGTCCGGCGTGCCTCAGCGCTGGCGCCGCGTGATCGAGGCTTGAACGCAGCGTCACGGCCCAAGGTCAGGGTGCCTGGGGTCGAGTGCAGCGAGCCCTCGGGGGGGGGCGGCGCTGGGGGCTCGCCACTCGTGCCTCATGGCTCGACCCCAGGCACCCGGGCCGAACGCGGTGGAGAACTCATCTTGCCGGAAAATGGGTAAGATGGTAATCTCCCCTTCCCGTTTCCCAGTGGAGCGTCGCCGGGAGCAGCGGTATCCGGGCTGAGCCGATCAGCCGCACGCGCTGCCCGGCTGGGCTAGGACTGGACCCGTCAGCTTCAAGGAGGAGGCATCGCGTGTCACGGGAGGCTTCGTCGTTCGAGGGCAAACACAAGCATCGTTCTCCGTCCGACCCGGTCCAGCCCGGCTGGGAAGGCACGGGGCGACTTCTGCTGCGACTGGTCGACGCCGGTCTGCTGGGCGTGATCTTCCTCGCCCCGCTGTTCATGGGCGGGCGGGGCGAGATCGGCCGCCTGGTCTACATCAGCTTGGTCTGCGGGACGGCCGTGTGCTGGCTGGGGCGGCAATGTCTGTTGGTCACCCCGCGCTGGCGCTGGTCGGGCGTCGAGTGGATTCTGCTGGCAGGCGTGGCGTTGGTCATCCTGCAGCTCGTGCCGCTGCCGCCAAACTTGTTGCGGACGCTGTCGCCGCACGTTCCCGGCTTACTGCCGTTGTGGACCACCCAGGCTGCGCCGGAGACTCAGTTGGGCGTCTGGAATGAACTGAGCTTGGCGCCTCAAGCCACGCGCGGGGGCCTGATCACGTTTCTCGCGCACGCGATGCTGTTCCTGGTCCTGGTCCAGCGGATCCGGGATGTGCAGGATGTGAAGCGTCTCGTCCGCTGGGTGGCCTTGGCTGCGGTCGGCATGGCCGTCCTGGGGTTGGCTCAACTGCTGTTCGGCAACGGCAAGTTCCTGTGGGTCTACGAGCATCCGTCGCGGGACACGGTCGGAGTGGTTCGGGGGACGTTCCAAAACCAGAATCACTTGGCCCATTTCCTGGCACTCGGCATCGGCCCGCTGTTGTGGTGGCTGCAGCGATTGTGGAGCGCGGCGCCGAAATCCGCCTTCGGTTCCGCCAGCGGGACGCGGAGCCGGCAGGAGAGCCTCAAGCTGGCGCTAACGATCGGCCTGGGCCTGGTCGTCTTTGCCGGTCTGCTGACGTTCTCGCGGGGCGGCGTGATGGCCCTGTTGGCAGCCACCGTGATCAGCCTGAGCCTGATCGCGCGGCAGGGCCAACTCAGCCGGCGGTCGCTGGCCGCGCTCGGCGGCCTGGCCGTCGTGATGGCAGGGGCGTTAGCGATCTTCGGCTACGAGCCGTTGGCGACCCGGCTCAGCACACTGCGAGACTCGCGTTCGCTGGGCGAGTTGAGCCGGGGCCGTGATGCGCTGTGGGCGGCCCACCTCCGGGCGATCCCGCAATTCGCGTGGACGGGAACCGGGGTGGGAAGCCATCCGTACATCTACCCCACGTACATTGAAGAAAACTTCGAGTACGAGTTTACGCATGGGGAAAACGGGTATTTGCATCTGCTGCTGGAAACGGGCCTGCCCGGGATCGTGCTGATGCTGGCGGCGGCAGCGCTGGCGTGCTGCTGGTGCTGGCGTTTGGCGGCCCGCGCCGGCGAGCCGGAGACGCGGCTCCTGGCGGCGGCGCTGGCGCCCGGGTTGGCGGCCAGCCTTCTGCATTCGCTCGGGGACTTTGTGTGGTACATTCCGGCCTGCCTGTCGCTGACGCTCGTGCTGGCGGCGTGCGCCTGCCGGATGAGCCAGTTGAGTGCGGGCGCCGAGCCGCAACCGCATCCGGATCTGCCGCCGGCGCCGGCCTGGCACGCGCGTTTGCGGCGCGGCGTGTTGGGCGGCGGCGAGACCGGTGGGCCGCGGCTGGCCTGGATTGCGGCCAGTGCTGGCTTGGCCGGTTTGGCGGCCGTCCTGATCGTCGCCCGTCTGCCGGCGGCCTTGGCGGCTCCGCATTGGGAGGCGTATTTCAAGCTGGCCCGCCAGCTGCGGCAAGCGGATCCGGAAGAGGATCCCGCGCAGGCGGCCGAGCGGCTGAACGCGATGACGGTCCACCTGACAGAAACCCTGCGTCTGAATCCCTACCATCCCCGGGCCAATCTGCGGTTGGCAGCCGTGTATCTGCGGCAGTTCGACGCCCGGCAGCAGGCCAGCGAGAACCCGATGCCGCTGAATCAGATCCGCGACGCCGCCCTGGCCTCGCAGTTCCCTTCGCGCGAGGCGCAAGACCAGTGGCTGGCGGTCGTCATGGGCGAGAACCGGCGGCTGCTCGAGCACGCGTTCCGGCATGCCCAGCGGGCGCTGCGACTGTGTCCGCTGCAAGGCGAGGGCTACGCCTACCTGGCCGAACTGACCTTTCTGCACAGCGCCGCACCGAATCTGAAGCACGCGCTGGTGGACCAGGCGCTCCGCGTGCGACCGCACAGCGGCGTCGTCCTGCTGGCTGCCGGCGGCGAGGCGGCCCTGGTCAATGACGGCGAACGAGCGTTGCTGCTCTGGAAGCAGGCCTTCCATACCGATCCCGAGCAACAGGCGCGGGTCATTGACATGCTGGCGCTCAAGATGCCCGCAGACGCGTTCCTCGAAGCCTTTCAGCCGGATCGGAAGGCGATGGCCCGACTGTACCGCTGCTACCGCGAGCAAGGCTTCGTCGAGCCGGCTCGGTTCGTCGGCGGCCGCTGCGCGGAGGCATTGGAGCGGGACGCCCCGTTGGCGCCCTCGGCGGAAGCCGCCCCGCTGTGGGATCAGGCGAGCGGCATCTACGCGTATCTCGGCGACACCGCCAAAGCGGCCGAATGCGCCCGCCAGGCCGTTTTTCAGACTCCCGACGATTTCGCCCGTCGCCGCCAACTGGCAGCCACGCTGTTGAAGAACCAAGAGTACGGCGAAGCCA
>CAIYOB010001632.1 GCA_903927685.1 uncultured Planctomycetaceae bacterium | reverse complement strand
CGGCTTTGCCATCCGTGGGAGAAAACAGGACTTGGAAGAATCGAGCCGTTGGCCATGACCGACGTTCCCACCGCCCAGCCCGACGCCGCCCGAAATCGCTCGTGCCAAATCCAGCCGGACAAGCTACAATGGGTGGATACTCGGAGGAATCGATCATGCGCCGCACTGCCGCCTTTACACTCGTGGAATTACTGGTCGTCTTGGCGATCATTGCGATTCTCTTCTCCCTGGCCATGCCCGCCATCCAAGCCGCGCGGGAATCCGCACGCCGCACCCAGTGCCGCAACAACTTGCGGCAGATCGGCGTCGCGCTGCACCTGTACCACGACACCCTGCGCACGCTGCCCGCGGGTTACATCTTCAGCCGCCCCCCGGCGCCGCCGCCCGCCGCGCCGCCCGCGGCCGACAAGTCCTCCGCGCGGCGTTTCGACGCCCCCCCGCCCTCGGTCCAGATGGTTCCCAACGGGCCCGGCTGGGGCTGGGCGGCCTTGCTGTTGCCCTTCATGGAACAGACGTCCCTGGCGGGCGAAATCGACTTTCATCGGGCTGTCGAGGACCCGGTTAACGCCGCGGCGCGGATTGTTCCGGTACCCTATCTGGTCTGCCCCAGCGACACGGCGACCGGCGTGTTCACGGTCTTTGACGAATTGAACGCGCCGCTGGGGCAAGTCGCCACCAACAGCTATGCGGCCAGCTTTGGCTCGTACCGGGTCGTCAAGGTCCCCGGCGTCGGCGGCGCGCCGGGGCGCGGCGAGGTGGTCGAAGGCGGCTTGATCAATACCGACCCGGATCACGGCAACGGCCTGTTCTTGCGGAACAGCGGGACGCGATACGCCGACATCACCGATGGCCTGACCCAGACCTTGGCCATCGGCGAACGGGCGGCGATGTTCGCCAAATCGCCTTGGGCCGGCGTCATGACGGGCGGCACGGTGCGGACAACCCCGGGCGCTCCGGTCTATGCGGCCAACGTGGAACTCGCCCCCACGATGGTCCTGGCCCGCATCGGCAACCGCTCGCTGAACAGCGCCTACAGCGAGCCCTACGACTACTTCTCACCCCACACCGACGTCGTGTTCTTTCTGTTCGCAGACGGCTCGGTGCAGGGACTGACCGCCAGCCTGGACATGGATGCGCTCCACGCCCTGGCCAGCTGTGCCCGGGGCGATTAGGCATCAAGTTGCTGACGGCCGTGCTGGCTGTGGCCGAGTGCCGCGAGCCCACAGTCCGCGGAGATTCCGGCGGCTCGCTGCGCTCGCCCCCGGCCATCCTTTCCTGCGTTCTTCGCTTCAACTCTTCCCGCCCGGTCCTCGTTTCGCACCGGAGACCGGTCACAGCTCGACCTGCACGCCCACTTCGACGACGCGATCCGGCGGCAGCCTGAAGAAGGCCATCGCCGTCTGGGCGTTGCGCGACATCAAAGCGAACAACCCTGCACGCCACTTGGCCATGCCGGGCGTGGAGGTGGCAACCAAGGTCTCGCGTCCCAGGAAGTAACTCACTTGGCCCTCGGCGAATCGCAAGCCGGGATGGCGGATGCTGGCCAGGGTCCCCGGCACGTCGGGTTCCTCCATGAAGCCGTAATTGAGGATCAGTCGCCAGAAGCCTTCCCCGATCTCCTCGACGCCGATGCGCTCCGCAGCCGCGACGTGGGGAATCTCTGCTGTCTGCACGCAGACAATCACCACGACTTCGTGGAGGACTTTGTTGTGCGCGACGTTGTGACGCAGGGCCGGCGGCGTGCCGATCGGATTGCTGGACAGAAAGACGGCGACACCCGGCACGCGAATCGGCGGGTCCGAAAGCCGCTCCGCCAGGAACAGTTCCAGGGGAATCAGGTTCTCACGCATGCGCCGGGCCACAAGTTGGCGTCCGCGCCGCCAAGTCGCCATGAGCAGGAAGACCACGCCGGCCACCACCAGCGGAAACCAGCCGCCGGATTGGATCTTCGTGAGGTTGGCGCCCAGGAACGCCAGATCGATGAGCAGAAAAAAGCCGCAGCTGGCCAGGGCGACGGGCAGGCTCCAGTTCCAGCGGTCGCGAACGAGCACGTAGAACAGGAGCGTGGTGATCACCATGGTCATCGTAATCGCGACGCCGTAGGCCGCGGCGAGGTTGCTGGATGAATGGAAGCCGAGCACCGCCGCAATGCAGGCCAGCATCAGCGCCCAGTTGACGAGCGGGATATAGATCTGTCCGATGTGGTGCGCCGAGGTATGCCGGATTGTCAGCCGCGGCGCGTACCCGAGTTGAACCGCCTGCAGCGTGAGCGAGAACGCGCCCGTGATGATGGCCTGAGATGCGATCACGGCTGCCGCGGTGGCCAGTCCAATGAGCGGATACCGGGCCCAGCCGGGAGCCATGCCGTAGAACGGATGGGCCGCGCCGGCCGGCTCGTGCAACAGATAGGCGCCTTGGCCGAAGTAGTTCAATACCAGCGCCGGCAGCACAAACCAGAACCACGTCACTCGGATCGGCCGCCGGCCGAAGTGGCCGATGTCCGCGTACAACGCCTCGCCGCCCGTGACCGCCAGGAAGACGGTTCCCAGGGTGAGGAACGCCTGCCAGCCGTTGTGCCAGAAGAACTCGATCGCATAGTGCGGACTGAGGGCCAGCAAAGCTGCGGGCGTCCGGAGCAGGTTCCCGATGCCCAGCACGGCCAGCGTCAAGAACCACACGACCAGAACGGGGCCGAACACGACGCCGACATGCGCCGTCCCGCGATGCTGCAAGAGGAACAACGCGACCAGGACGCCGATCGTAATCAGCTCGACATAACGATCGAACAAGCCCGGCGCCGCGACGCTCAAGCCCTCGACGGCGCTGAGGACCGAGATGGCGGGGGTGATGATGCCGTCGGCGTACAACAGGGCCGCGCCAAACAGCCCGAGAATCAGAATGACCCCGGGCCGCGTCCGAGCAGCACTGCGGACCGGCATGACGAGGGCGGTCAGCGAGAGGATTCCGCCTTCGCCCCGGTTGTCCGCGCGCAGGATGAACACCAGGTACTTGATCGAGATGATCAGCACCAAGGCCCAGAAGATCAACGACAGCAAACCCAGGACATTCAGCTGCGAGATCGCAATCGGATGCGGTCCGGCAAAGCACTCGCGGAGGGCGTACAGGGGACTGGTGCCGATGTCCCCGTAGACGATGCCGAGTGCCGCCAGGCACAGGAGTCGCAGCTGCCGCCCTTGCGGCTCGGCGGCACGGGTGGCCAATTCATCCGCGTGTTCTGGGTTCACGTTTACTCTCGGCGAAGGCTACTCGATGGATTGAAACGGGTACAAGCCCACTCAGCCGGGCACGTGCACCTGGGCGACCGGCAGAAACAAGGTTACCCAGATTGGTCTTTCCCCAAATGACGAAACAGAGACAGCCATGATTTTACCCCCCATGATTTTGTCTTTCCTGCGCTTCGGTGTTCACGGGAAGGCAAAATCATGGGTGGGGTAGAGTCATGAGGCGCGAACGCAAGGGGCCCACGGAATCACCTTCCAGGAAGCGGGTAAGTTGTTTCTTTCCGGTCGCCCTGCGTTGCCATCGCCGCTCGTCGCGAGCGGCGGCGGAGCGGATTCCCACCCGCCTGCGGTCAGATCTCTCCGGGGGGAACACCCAATTCAATCGGGCCGCCGGGCGTGTCTCCCCAGAACCAGCGAATCCGTTGCCACATCGATAGTCCTTCTTTCCAGCGGCGGATGGCGCCGCGCAGTCGCTGCACTGCCGGGTTCTGTTCATCACGGACGGCCCCCAACGCGCTGAGACAGCCGCTGACGTTGTGAGCCAGCAGCAGGGCGGTGGCAAAGTTCGTGAGGAACACGGGCGGCGCGTCCGTGCGAAAGCAGACGCTGGAAGTGACGGCAATCCCTTTGAACACCTCGATCGCCCGTTCCGTGTCGCCCATTCGCAACAGGCAGACGCCCATCGCGTTGGTCACCCAGGGCGACTTGACCTTGGTACGTTGGAGAAGTTCGAGGGCTTTCTGAGGATGGGCCGAGTCCAGCGACGCGGCGACTTTGGCCAGCAATTCACTGACTTCCGGCGACTGGGGGTGCGAGTTTCCATTGGGCTTGGAAGCCGTCGTGCGATTGGGAGCTGCATTCGAAGCTTGATTCTGCGACATATCTGCTCTCTTTCTACCGAGGGAATGACCTGGAACCGACGTCCGCACGACGGCTGCAGAGCCAGCAGCGGACGACAAGGCGAGTACAAACCGGCACGCGCACAGCGCAGGGATAAACGCCCGCAGTGCGACAAGACGAACGTGGTTGGCAACGTCCGATGGCCAGTCGCTGGTCAAATGACCCAGGTACAGAACAGCTCTTGAAGTGAAGCAGAGAGAACGGGGCGGCGGGAGGCGCCTTCCCGAGAACGCCCATGGGACAGTTCGCCGGTGAACATCACTTTGCCGCTATCGGCCGAGACCGTCGTCCGGCAGCGACTCAGGTGGACTCGAACCTGATTCGGCTGATCGTCACGCAGGCCTTCGGCGGGGGGCCGTGGAGCATGGCCCGACAACAGGGGAGGCAGGACCGGCAGGGGCACTTTCGGCACGGATTGCGTCGCCGCGGACTCACCCCTCGCCGCATCGGCAGAATTCGCCAAACATCGCGTCCTGCCGGCCCACGCGATAGGCAGCCGAACGGTGGCTGCGCAGGAATCCGAATCCGAAGCACAAGTGAGCGTTGCGCGGGGGCGCCACTCGTCGTCCGCACGGCCCCGGTGATTGATGCCGAGCAGCAGGCAAACCCAACCGAGTTGCCACGCTGTCGCCGCACGCTGAATCGCGCGACAGCCCCTGCATCGATCTGGGAGACCGTGTCCAGTCAGACTGAGCATATTACGAATTCACCGGTGGATTCCCGCTTCTGCGCCTCGTGCCGCGGGTTGTGCGTTCACGCCCTTGTTATATCGGCCTCTGCGTGCCGTGACAATCCGGGCGGCTCCGTGTCATGGGGCGACGCGCCTTGACGGCGTGGCACGTGGTTGCTAGAACCTTGAACCCATGGGTATGATCTTCGGCCAACTCATGCTGTGCTGCTTGTTGCCCGGCACGCTGGAGGGCGACCATAAGTCCTGCGACGGGAGCACCGATCGCAATGCCTGGTCGGCGACTTTCACCCTCGTCAGTCCGGAGGACCGGCCGGCGGAGATTCCCGAACGCCGGCAGGAAGTGTCCGCCGGAAAGGGGGAACGCAGCTCGAAAGCTGGCGAGCGTCCCGGCAAGAAGCTGCGACGCGGCCCGACCTCGAGTTGGCCGCCGCGGGGGCGCGAACTCCTCACTCCTCTCCCACCGCACGGGCCGCTGCCGTTGCTCGCGACGCTACTCACTCGCGGTGTCCGCTTGCAGATTTGACGAGTCCCCGTAATCCTTGCGGACTGTGGGTTCGTTGCACTCAACCACAGCCACCCAAGCAATCATTTGCCCCTAACCGCGTGCCATTTGGCGCTGTCCCGGCAGGGGCTGAGCGGCAGCGATGCCCCGCTGAGCGGGCAGGAGAATTAGCCATGCCGATCTCGACTGTACCGGTCATCGAAGCCCTGGGGCTGACGAAGACCTATCACACCGGTGAGGTCGACGTCGAGGTCCTGCGCGGCGTCGACTTCACGGTCGAGCGGGGTGAATTCGTGGCGATCATGGGGCCTTCGGGGTCGGGCAAGAGCACCCTGTTGCACTTGCTGGGCGGCGTTGACGTGCCGACCCGCGGGCGGATGGTGCTGGACGGCGAGGACTTGGCGGACTTGGGCGACGATGGCCGGACGCTGCTGCGCCGGCGCCGACTGGGGTTCATTTTCCAGACATTCAATTTGCTGCCGACGTTGACGGCGGAGGAAAACGTCGCCCTGCCACTGGAACTGGACGGCGTGCCGGCTCCCGCAGCGCGAACGCGCGCCCAGGCGGTACTGGAACAGGTCGGCATGGTTCACCGCGGTACGCATGTGCCCGGCAAACTGTCGGGCGGCGAACAGCAGCGGGTGGCGGTCGCCCGGGCCTTGGCCATCAACCCTTTGGTCCTGCTGGCGGATGAACCGACCGGGAACCTCGACAGCGTCAACGGCAGGCATGTCATCGAGTTGCTGCGGCAACTGGTGGACGAATCCCGGCAGACGATCGTCATGGTCACGCATGACGCGGCCGTCGCCGGCTTGGCGGATCGCCTGATCGAGCTTCGCGACGGGCTGGTGGTCGCCGACGGCCCGCCGAGGCCCGCCGCGGGGACCTCCGTCGGACACGGCAGGGAGGCACGCCCCCGATGATCCTCTGGAAATTCACGGCCCGCGAGTTGCGGCACCGGCCCGGCCGCGCGACACTGACGCTGCTGAGCATCGTCATCGGGGTTGCCGCTGTGGTCGCCGTCACCTTGTGCGGAAAGACGACTCGGCGGGCCTATCGCGAAATGTATGAAAGCCTGGCCGGACGTACGGGGCTGGAAGTCATTGCCGACGGTCCGGGGGTCCGGGCGACGGATGTCGTGCAGTCGTTGGAACGTCTGCCGGGCGTGCAGGCGGCGGTGCCGATGGTCCAGCAGACGACGACCGCGTACCACCAGGGACGGCGGACGCGGTTGCTGGTCATGGGCATCGATCCGAGCAAGGAGGCGGTGATCCGCGACTATGAGATTCGCGCAGGACATCTGTTTGACAACGGCCGAGGCGCGGTCCTGGAAGCCGGGTTTGCCGAAGCGCAGGGGATCCGTTTGCAGGACGAGATCAAACTCTTGACCCGCCGGGGGCTCAAGCAGACAACGGTCGCGGGGTTGCTGGAACTGCGCGGCGTCGCCGGCTTCAAACAGGCCGGCGTGCTGATGGTCCCGCTGGCGGATGCCCAGCGTTGGTTCTTGAAGGCGGGTTACGTCAACACCATCAACCTGGTCTTAGCCCCGGACGCCCGGGCCGACCAGATCGCCGGGCTGGCGAAGACCGTCCTGCCGCCAGGTGTGATCGTCCGCAATCCGGTGGCGCGCACCAAGTTGGCCGCGGAATCGACGGCCAGCCTGGAACAGGGACTCAAATTTGCCTACGCCACGACCCTGGCCTTGGCGGTATTGATGATCTTGAACACGTTCCTGATGAATGTCCGGGAACGCCGGCACCAGCTGGCCGTCTTGCGCGCGATCGGCGCGACACGGCGGCAGATCCTGGGGATGCTGCTGCGCGAAGGTCTCGCGTTGGGGATCGTCGGCACGGTGCTCGGCTGCCTGGTTGGCCTGCTGGGCGCGGCCCAATTGACGCGGGCTTTGTCTCAAGTGTACGCCACCGACTTGCCTCGCGTGCAATTCGACCCGGCGTCCTTCGCAGTCGCGGCCTGCCTGGGGCCGGCGATGGCCCTGGTGGCCACCTTGATCCCGGCGTATCAGGCGGCGCGTGTCTCGCCGCTGGACGCGCTCCGGCCGCTGGTGAGCGACGCTTCCGCTCGTCTGCCCGGGTGGTTCGTCAGTGGATCTGTACTGGTGTACGCGGCGACGGGGGCGTTGCTGGCCGCGTCCATCGGCGGCTGGCTGCCCGTGGAACTTGCGATTCCCCTGGGGGTCGCCTTCATGATGGCCTTCATTCCGCTGACCTTGAGTCTGCTCGGGCCCCTGCTGCGGTTGGCGGCCATTCCGGCTCGTCTGTGGCTGGGAGTCGAGGGGGCCTTGGCCTGTCGCCAACTGGCGCGACGTCGTTCGCGCACCGGGCTGACGTTGGGCGTGCTGATCCTGGCGATCAGCACCGGGATTGGCCTGGGCACGACCATCACCAACAATATTGACGACGTTCGCGACTGGCTCAGGCAGACGCATGCCGGCGACTTCTTTCTGCGCGTGCAGATGGGCGGCGCGGGCGAGGATCGCGAGGCCGAGATGCCGGAGGAATTGGGCGTCCAGATCCGGGCGGTCCCCGGGATTTGGGGACTGGGCAGCCTGCGCTTCATCAACGCGCAAGTCGCCGAGCAGCCGGTCGTGATTCTGGTCCAGGCCCTGGCGTATGGCGAGCGTGTGCCGCTCAACCTGGCCGAGGGGGAAGCGGATGAAGTGACGCGGCGGATGTTCGCCGGCGAGGCGGTAGCAGGGACGGTGCTGGCCCAACGCTGCGGGCTGAAGGTCGGCGACGAGGTCGAGGTGACCACGAACTCGGGGCCCCGCCGAGTCAGAATCGCCGGACTGGCCAACGAGTACCTGGTGGGAGGCCTGGTGTTGCACATGGAACGCGAGGCGGCTGGCAACCTGTTCGAAATCGGCGGGGTTGACGTCTTCATGATCAAGGCGTACCCCGTCGAACGGACCGCCGTCGAGACCCGGTTGCGAGAACTAGCCCAGCGCCAGGGGCTGATACTGCACTCGTTCGCCGACCTGAGTCAGCGACTGGATGCCACGTTGAACGGTGTCGTCGGCAGCTTGTGGGGCCTGCTGGTGCTGGGGTTCTGCGTCGCCGGCTTGGGGATCGCCAACACCCTGACGATGAATGTCCTGGAACAGACTCGCGAGTTGGCCTTGCTGCGCGTGGTGGCGATGACTCGCCGGCAGGTTGCCAGAACGGTTCTGGCTCAGGCCTTGATCGTCGGAATCATCGGCATCGCGATCGGTTTCCTGGCGGGGCTTGTCACCGCCTGGATCATCAGCCTGACCATGCTGCCGTTGCTGGGCTACCAGATCGGCTTCGGCCTGCACCTGGACCTGGTGGGCGGCTGCTTTGTGCTGGCTCTGGCGATCGTCCTGATCGCCGCCTGGATTCCGGCCCGGCGGGCGGCGCGGCTCGATCTCCTGGAGGCATTGAAATACGAATGAAGTGCACGTACTGCTGCCGAGTCGACGAAGGGGCGATCCGGCGAATGAGCGTCGACCGCGCCATCCGCGAGTTGCGGGATCTGCGCGAGCACCATCCGCGGGTTCGGGGCGTGAACATCCAGGACGACGCGTTTTTTTGCGGCTCCGAGTCCTGGGTCGAAGAGTTCTGCCGGCGCATGAAGGCGGAGGTCGGATTGCCTTTCACTATTCGCATGATCCCGCGTTTCGTGACTCCGGAACGCTTGGAAATGCTCAAGAGTGGCGGGCTCCATTACGTGACCATGGGACTGGAAGGGTCGGACCGGCTGAATCGCACCTTGTATCGGCGGCCGGAGGACCAGAAGTCCTTTCTCAAGGCCGCCCGGGCCGTCCTGGATGCCGGGCTGTACTTGTCCATCGATCTGCTGATCAACAACCCTTATGAAACCGCGCGAGACCTGCGCGAGATCGGCCTGACGCTGAATTCACTGCCGCGGCCGCACTGGGGCGTGGTGGGCCTTTCGCTGACCCCGTTCCCGAGCACGCCGCTGTACGAACGCTGTGTCCAAGACAAGACCCTGGGCCGGTTCGCGACGGATGCCTACGACGCGATGCTCATGCCGACGAAGCAGGGCGGCTACTTGACGCCGTCGTTTTGGGTGCTCTTGCTGACGAAACTGCTGCCCGTCATCGGTGAAGATTTGGGCAAGAAGCTGCTGACGGCGGGCCCCGAGAACCCTTGGGCGGCACAAACGGTTCAGCGGCTCGCCAAGTGGACCGACCGGCTCAAGGCCGTCACGAGTTTTTTCCGCGATCACACCCCCGGGCTGTACATGCTGATGGTCCGCAGGTATCAGAGCCGCGGAGGACGTTGACGCCGGGGATTTCGCTCCCAGGCGACGTTGTTGCAGCTTGATTGGATGTGAGGTGGCAGAATGAACTCTCTGTGGCTGGTCGTCGTGGCACTGGCGGCGTTTGCCGTTGCATATCGGCTGTACGGAGCCTTCTTGGCGGCCAAGGTGGCCGTGTTGAACGACAGCCAGCCGACGCCGGCTTATCGGCTTCGCGACGGCGTGGACTATCATCCGACCAAGCGGGTCGTTCTCTTCGGTCATCATTTCGCCGCCATCGCCGGCCCCGGGCCGCTGATCGGCCCGGTCTTGG
>CAIYOB010001631.1 GCA_903927685.1 uncultured Planctomycetaceae bacterium | reverse complement strand
GGCACAAGCTGTCCGCGCCGCACCAGCGATTCCAGGGAATCGATCAGCGGTCCGTCCTGTTCTCCCAGCACGCTGACGACTTCGCGGAGCTTCTCGCGCTCACGCTTGACCCGGTAGCCGAGGTATCCCGCCATGACCGCGAATCCAAGCAGTGTCAGCCACGATCCCGTATGTTCCATCGCCGCTACTCCTTACCCTTCCGGCCGAACCACTTCGCCGATGATCTCCATGACCCCGGCCAATCCTTCGCGATGAGCCTCTTGCCGGACTCGCTGGACCATTTGCCGGCCGTCGAGCCGTTGATCGCAGATGATGTGCAGCACGGTGGACAGGTTTTCGCGAATGCGGCCCGCTTTCATGGCGCCCAGGCACAGCCGAAAGCCGTAGCCATGAACGTGTTTCTCCACGCGGGCATCGCTGTCGACGATCACCAGCAAGGGATCTTTGCCAATCAAGTGAATGTGCTGCTTCAGAACCTCTTTCGACTGCTGCCGGCTGAGCAGGAACACATGGTGCCCGCCGAGGAACGACTCGAACAACTCCAGGTGCTCGTCGAGGATCGCCTTGGCCTTGCGATTCCAGCCGGTGTCGACAACGTAGATATCAAGTTTTCGGCCGTTCGCCGCCGCGGGCGAACCCTCCAAGGTCGGACTGTCCACCATGTCCGCTCTCCTCAGCGCATGCGTCGCGGCGGCATGGCCAAGTCCATGCCTTGCCACAAGTGATTGCCGACGAACCACAGCACGAGCAGCCGCGCGGTGGCAATCACGGCCAGCAGGACGGCCGCCCAGCGGATGGCGGGCACGGCGGCCGCATACGTGGCTGCGCCGGCGACAACGAGGACAAACAACGCGTGGCGGCCGAAGCTCGGTAGTCTGCGCATAGGTCACGTCTGCCGGGTGAGAAAGGAGGTACTTGACGCATTGACGCTGGCTACTCCCGGGTGTGCCCCAACGCCAGCCGCATTTCCTGCTCCAGTTCTTGTTGGGCCTGGAGCCGGGCGACTTCGCGCAACGGCAGCACGCCGTTGATCAAAGCTGCGATCGAGGCCACATTGTTAGTCAGAACCGACGCCAGGATCCCAAAGCCCATCGTAAACGCGCCCGCGATGCACAGGGCGTTGGGGATCAGGATGTAGGTCCAACTGCGTTTTACGTTGCGGTCCAAGCCGTGGGCGATATCCAGCAAGTCGCACAGCTTGCCCAGGCTTTCCTCCATGAACACGATCTGCGCCGTGTCGGTCGCGATCGAGGTGGCGCCGCGGAGCGAGATCGAGACGTTGGCTTTCTTCAAGGCAATCGAATCGTTGATGCCGTCGCCGACGAAACCGACTTTGCGGCCTTCCCGCTGCAGTTTCTCGACGTACTGCGCTTTGTCGGACGGCAGCACGTTGGCAAAGTACTCGTCCATGCCGAGGGTCTCGGCGAGCTTCCGCGTCGGGCCGTCGTGGTCGCCGGAGATGATCGCCAGGTGCTTGATGCCCCGTTTCCGCAGTCCCTTGATGATGTCCTCGACCTCCGGCCGGCTCGAAGCCCGCAGCTCCAACGCGCCGCCCAGTTGTTGATCGACGCCGACCATAATCAGCGAGCTGCCTTCGGCGTGGGCCCGGTCCAGCTGCTGACGGATGGCCGGGGGAATTTCGATGCCTTCCATATCCATGAATCGGGAGCTGCCGACCCGGACGCGCTTGCCGCCGACGTCGACGGTGATCCCGAAGCCCACCGCGTACTTCGAATCGTCGATGGCCGGCAGGGGGCGATTCAACTCGGCGAACTTCTGCAAAATGGCCTTGGCGATCGGGTGCCCCATCTTGTTCTCGGCCGCCGCGGCGTAGGTCAGCAGCTGGTCCGGGGCGTAGACCCCACAGCTGAGCACCTCGCCGACTTCCGGGACTTCACGGGTCAACGTTCCTGTCTTGTCGAACAGGAAGGTGTCGATTTCGTGCATCAGGTCCAGGGCCCGTCCGTCCTTGACCAGGATCCCGTGCTGGGCGCACAGGGCCAGCGAGCTGAGCATCCCCAGCGGCGCGGCCATGCGGATGCCGGTGCCGAAGTCGC